>JBCCZJ010000454.1:0-4463 GCA_039187915.1 Myxococcota bacterium | reverse complement strand
CGGTCGTTGCCGTCTCCTGGATCCAGAAGGTGTAGTCGCCCGGGCCGAGGGGCGACGTGAAGCCGCTGCCGCCGAAGGTCGTTCCGAGGCTCGTCAGCAAATCCGCCGGACCGGGAATCAGCGCCGCGCCGAGATGGAGCGACGGGTTCGACGAAGAGATCGACGTGCCGGAAGAGAGCGCGAGGAAGCTCCCGGTTCCGAGCGGGCTCGACGGCACGAGCGCCGTCAGGTCGAAGCCGACGAGCGCCTCGCCCGCGCCGATCGTGAACGTGAAGATGTCCGCATCGAGGGGACCGCCGGGCGGGGTGCCCATGGTGCCCGACACGGTGTTCACGCCGGGATCTAGGGCGAGGAAGGTCGGCGCCCCGTGGGCGTCCGAGAGGTCGCCGTCGATCGTCTCGGTCCAGGTGAGCGCCAGGGCGTTCGGCGCCGCGGAGAAGGCGACGAACGCGATGGCGAGGGAGAGCAGGAGCAGCATGCGGAGCTTCATCAGGACACCTCGTTCCGGTCTCGGGGCCGTCGGCGCCCTCTCCCGTCGGGACCAGCGGGGTCCTCGCGCGAGATCGAAGCCGGACGAGCCATCCAGGAAGGACGAGAGGCCTGCGAGCCGCTCTCCCTTCCCTTTTCCCAGGGCGCGCCTGCGTGGGACCAGCGCGACGTCTCCGAAACTATCTAAATGAAAATGAAAGTCAATATCATTTGAGATCGAGACGCCGTGCGTGCATCGGCCGCGTTCCCCCGCGCCCTGCCGAGGCGACGGCCCTCGGCTCATTCCGCGGGGACGGAGAGCGTCCCCGGGGCACGGAACGCCGCATTGCCGGCCTTCTCGCCTCGCCCCGGCGGATTGTGCTCGAGGACGAAGTCGCCCATCAGCCGGAGCACGCGACGACGATGGTCCGTGGTCGTGAGCCAGTGGTCCATCTTGCGGACCGTCTCGTACTCGACGGCCTTCTTCGCCCGGCGCAGCGCGCGGCGCATCGTCTTGCTCTGGTCGGGCGAGACGACCGTGTCGTCCTTGCCGTGGATGAGCAGGACGGGCGCCTGGAACCGGTCGGCCGCGAAAGCCGGCGAGATCGAACGCAGGTAGGCGTCGTCGGCCTCGCCCGCGCGGATCAGGTCGTTCCAGTAGGCGAAGGCCCAGCTGAAGCGGCCGCTCACGCGTTTCTCTTCGCGGAGGCTCAGCGGCAGGTCGGCAACCCCGGCGCCCGCGACGACGCACCGGTAGAGCTCGGGCGTGTAGGCCCCGCCGGCCAGCGCGGCGTAGCCGCCGTACGACCAGCCCACGATGCAGACGCGCGCGGGGTCGACCTGGCCGCGCGCGATCAGCGCCTTCAGGCCGTCCGTCACGTCGTCCTGCATCTTCCGACCCCACTCGCCCCGCCCGGCGCTCCGAAAGGCCTTGCCGTACCCGGTCGACCCCCGGAAGTTGGGCTGGAGGACGAGGTAGCCCAGGCGCGCGAAGAACTGGGCCATGTAGTCGAAGCGCACGCTGTCGTGCCCGGCCGGACCGCCGTGAGGCAGGACGATCAGCGGGAGCGCCTCGCGTCCCGCGGAAGGATCCGGATGGGTCACGATCGCGGGAATCGACGTGCCGTCCCGCGCTTCGTAGCGGATCGCCTCGATCCGGTGGATGTCCTCCGTCGGGATCCCGGGATAACCCGCGGCGAGCCGACCCGCGCGATGGGTCTCGGCGTTGAACAGGACGTAGTCTTCGGCGCCTCCGTTCCCGCTGACCTGGAAGACGAGTCGGGATCCGTCGACCGTCCCCCCGACGTAGCGGATCGTGCTCTCGCCGTAGAAATCGCGAAGCGCTTCGTCGGCCCGACGCAACGTGGCATCGGCGAAGAGCGCCTCCGAGCGCGCGCCTCCGAGAGCGACGCCCGCGTAGACGCGATGAGGTCCAGTCGTGAGGATCCCTTCGATCGGCCGGCCGGCCGTGTCGTCTTCGGAGACGAGGGGCCCCTCGATCTCGCCGTCTTCGAGCGACATCGCGAAGACCCCGCGCACGTCGTGGGCCGTACCCAGGACCGCGAGACGACGGCCATCGGGCATCACCGCCCCGGCGTGGAACGCGGGAAAGTTCGTCTCCTTCTCGAAGATCGTCCTGCGTTCCTCGCCGAGAAAGGAGTGGATGCGATGGATCCCCTTCCCCGCGTCGAAACGCACCTCCGCGAGCGTCTCGCCGCGGGCGCTCATGAACCAGTCCCGCGTGTCCGCGTGACCCGACTGGACGACGCGCGAGTGCCCGGTGTCCAGGTCGATGCTGACCAGATCGCGGGTCGACAGCGTCAGGCCGACGAAGGCCGGCATGAAGACCTTCTCGTCCTTCGCGTCGAGGCCGACCACCTGGACGAGACCCGATTGCGCGGGATGGAGCTCGTCGAGGTTGTTCATGATCTCGACCTGCTTGCCCGTATCGAGGCGCAGGATCACGCCGCGGGACTCCTCCCAGCGCGCGCGGCGCGACATGCGCGCCTGCGTCTTGGATACGTGGATCAGCACGTGTTCGTTCGAGAGGAAGCGGACGTCTCGCGCCTTCATCGACGACACGTTCAGCCCGCGCACCATCTTGCGGGTGCGCGCGTCGATCACGACGACACCCTCCTCTCCGTCGCTGCTCTGCACGTAGGCGTAGCGACGACCGTCCGGGGAGATGGCGAAGGCGCGGAAGGCTGGCAGCGCGCCGTAGAGATCCGCCAGGGCGCCGACGTCGCGCGCTTCCGCCTGCGCGAGCGAAGCCACGAGGAGCAGGACGGAAAGGATCGCGGCGAGCGGGCGCCGTCGGGACTCGTTCAGCGAAGGGGGATGGCGCATCGGGACCTCGTCCGTTCGCGTCCTCTCCCCCGAGTCGACTCGGACCGGAGCTTCGCGAACGGGACCGCGGCGCAGTCTAGTTCGGCGCCGCGCGGATTGCGCCGGGATCAGGGGGCGGCGTCGGCGTCGCTTGCGCCCGCCTCCGGCGCCGCCGTCTCGATCGCGACTTCGTCGAGGTCCATCCGGAGCCCGTCGAATCCGGTCTTGCCCGGCAGATAGAGCCCGATCTGCACCGTCTTGATCCGCTCGAAGACCGCGGGGAACCTCGACGTGCCATACGACACGAAGGGCGGATCGCCGTCTTCGATCGGAATCGTGACCGTCGTCCAGACGTCGGGCTCGATCGCGAAGCGGGGATGATTCGAGAGGCTCGCGCCGGCCCCGAAGGAGCCCGCGATCCGCACGTAGAGACGCAGCGCCGACGCGTGGTTGTGTCGGACCGTGACGCGCAGCGCCCGCACGCCGCCCTCGATCCAGTCGCCGACGAAGGCGCCGCCGCTCGCCGCCGCGGACGCGTTTCCGCGGAACATCAGCTTGAGAGGATCGCCGAAGGTGCCGGAGCCCGAGTCGAAGGCCGGCGCTTCGAAGGAGACGTAGCCTGCGCCCGCGCGCCCTCCGCTCGCGTGGTGACGCACGGGATCCCGGTCGCCGTCGAGCCAGCCCGCGTTTCCCGCGTCGAAGCGCTCGGTGAACGCCGAGACGGCCCAGGCCGGCGGCGCGGCGAGCGCCAGGAGCGCCAGCGCCCCCGCGAACAGGCGCGACGGACGCGCTCGATTCACTTCGATTGATCGAACCATCCCGACCTCCTGGGCGCCGCGTGGCCGTCGGCGCCCGGCCTGCTTCGGGAGAAAGAACGGGGCCAGCGCGCGAGACGAGACCCGAAGCGCTGCGCGCGCGGGCACTTTCGCTGCAACTTGCGCGGGTCGCAAGCGACGCGCCGGCGGGCGCGATCGGCCCGGGCGCGCCGAGCCCCGCGCGCACCCGCTATGCTCGGCCGGCCCATGGACTCTCCCTCCGCTCGGTCGCCCGTCCCGAGCACCCGTTCGGCTGCTCCGTCCCGAACGAGAAGGAATGGCATGTCCGACCTCCGTCTTCGCGCTCGACGATCCTCCCGCTCCCCGATTCGCACGCCGCTCGCCGCCCTCGCGGTCACCGTCGTCCTCGCGATCGCCTCCCCGGCCCAGGCCGTCTTCGTGGCCTTCCAGCTGCCGGGCACGGCGACCTTCGACGCCTGGATCGACATGACCTTCCGGAACTTCCCGGGCTACGGGATCTTCCCGGGCGCCAGTCCGTGGCCGGACCCGATCCTTCCCAACGTGCTGGGATCGGACGGGAACCTCGATTTCGACAAGCTCTCGGGGAACGGATACCCGGCCGGGTTCTCGATCTACGCGCCCTTCACGAGCTCCGTCTTCGGCATCATGACGGCGGTGCCCACGGCGGTGGACATCGAGACGGTCGCCTTCCAGGTCGACATCGGCCCCGGCGACAACTTCATCTTCTACGACGCCACCCCGACGCTCAACTACAACGGCGGCACCCAGGCGCTCGCGCCCGACTTCGAGGATTCGAATCCCGGGGACTACCCTTTCACGAACCCGACGAATCCTGCCGAGTCGGGGACCACGACCGCGTTCGGATACCAGTGG
>JBCCZJ010000453.1:0-4469 GCA_039187915.1 Myxococcota bacterium | reverse complement strand
CCGAAGAGCACCTCGTCGGTCAGCGGGTTCTTCAGCTCCTGCTGGATGATCCGTCCGAGCGGGCGCGCGCCCATGTCCGGGTCGTAGCCCTTCTCGGCCAGGCGCTCGCGCGCCGCCGGCGACAGCGCGATCCGGATCTTGCGTTCTTTGAGCTGGCCCTCGAGCTCGAGGACGAACTTGTCCACCACCTTGGCCATCACCTCCGGCGCCAACGGATCGAATCGAACGATCTCGTCGAGCCGGTTGCGGAACTCCGGGCTGAAGAGCTTCTCGATCTCCTGGGAGCCGTCGCCGCGCTTCTTCTCGGTGAACCCGATCGCACGGGTCTGCATCTCTCGCGCCCCGGCATTCGAGGTCATGATCAGCGTGACGTGGCGGAAGTCCGCCTCGCGGCCCTGGTTGTCGGTGAGCGTGGCGTGATCCATCACCTGCAGCAGCACGTCGAAGACGTCCGGATGGGCCTTCTCGATCTCGTCGAGCAACAGGACCGCGTAGGGATGCTTCCGGATCGACTCGATCAGCTGGCCGCCCTGGTCGTAGCCGACGTAGCCGGGCGGCGCGCCGATCAGACGCGAGATCGAGTGCTTCTCCATGTATTCCGACATGTCGAAGCGCAGGAAAGGCACGCCCATCGTCTCGGCGAGCTGCTTCGCGAGCTCGGTCTTGCCCACGCCGGTGGGCCCGGCGAAGAGGAACGAGCCGGTCGGCTTGTCGGGGCCGGCCATGCCCGCCCGCGCGCGCTTCACCGCCGCCGCCACGGTCTCTACTGCGCGGTCCTGTCCGAAGACGACGTCCTTGAGGTCCGCCTCGAGGCGCTCGAGGCGGGCCGCGTCTTCCGAGACCGTCGTCTCGAGCGGGACACGCGCCATCTGGGCGACCGTCCGCTCGACGTCCTTCACGCCGACGGTGCGCCGCTTCTTGCCCGTCGGACGGAGCCGGACGGCTGCACCGCACTCGTCCATCACGTCGATGGCCTTGTCCGGAAGGAACCGATCGTTGATGTGGCGGATCGCCAGATCGACACAGGCCTTGAGCGCCGGCGCGGTGTACCGCACGCCGTGGTGATCCTCGTAGCGCGGCGCGAGCCCTTTCAGGATCCGCACGCACTCCTCCTGCGTCGGCTCCTCGATGTCGACCTTCTGGAAGCGACGCGAGAGCGCGCGGTCGCGCTCGAAGTGGCGGTACTCCTGGTAGGTCGTCGAGCCCATGCAACGCAGCGTGCCATCGGCCAGCCCCGGCTTCAGCAGATTCGACGCGTCCACGGTCGTCCCCTGCGCGGACCCCGCGCCGAGGATCGTATGGATCTCGTCGATGAAGAGGATGAAGCGCTCGCGTTCTTCGAGGGCTTTGAGCAGAGCCTTGAAGCGCTCCTCGAAGTCGCCCCGATAGCGGGTCCCGGCGAGCAGGGCGCCCAGATCGAGGGAGTGGATCTCCGTCCCCTCGAGATCTTCCGGCACGCGGCCCTCGTGGATCCGCAGCGCGAGGCCCTCGGCGAGCGCCGTCTTTCCGACGCCGGTCTCGCCGACGAAGATCGGATTGTTCTTTCGGCGTCGGGCGAGGATGTGGATGGCACGATCGAGCTCGGGCCCGCGGCCGATCAGCGGGTCGAGCTTTCCCTCCGCCGCCTTCTTCGTCAGATCCGAGGCGAAGGCGCCGAGCGGGTCGGCCGGTACGCCCTCCGCGTCCCCGCCGAGGATCGGCGAGCCGCCGGTCGCGCCCTCTCCGACCGCGCCGCCGTCGCCGAGCTTCGACTCGCCGTGGCTGATGTAGCGGAGCAGATCGAGTCTCGAGACGCCCTGCGCCCGCAACAGCGTCATCGAATGCGCGTCGGGCTCGTTGAAGATCGCGACGATCAGGTCGCTGATCTCGACCTCGTCTTTCTCGGCGCTTCGTGTGTGGTCGATCGCCGTCTGGACCACGCGGTGGAACGCGAGGGTCTGCATCAGGTCGACCTCGTCCTCGCCGGGCACCGATTCGAGGTCCTCGTCGAAGAAGCGCTCGAGCTCGACGCGCAGGCGATCCACGTCGGCGCCCGAGTGGAGCAGGATCCGCGCGCCGTCCTCGCTGTGGATCAACGCGTAGAGCAGGTGCTCGACCGTGAGGTAGGCGTGACGCCGGACGATCGCCTCGCGCTGCGCGGCCTGGAGGGTGAGCTGGAGGTCTCGCCCGAACTGACTCATTCCTTCTCGACTCCCGAACGGAGGGGATATCCCCGCTCCTCTGCCATCCGATGGACCGTCGCCGACTTCGTCTCGGCGACTTCGAGGACGTAGACCCCCGCGACGCCGAGTCCACCCCGATGGATCTGCAGCATGATCTGCGTCGCCGCGGACGGGCTCTTGCCGAAGACCTTCTCCAGGACCTGGACGACGAACTCCATCGGCGTGTAGTCGTCGTTGTAGAGCAGGACCTTGAAACGCGGGGGTCGATCGGACTTCGCGCGTTCCTTCACGCCCAGGCCGCGGTCGCGCTCCTTGGACGGATCGAAGGGCTTCGGCGGCTCGCCCCCGCCCGGGGGGTCCGCCATCAGGACGGTTCGGATCATCCACCGGAGCATAGCGGTCCGGTTCACGGAAGACCTCGCGTGCCCGCCCGCGCGGCTACACTCGGCCCGCATGCCGGAAGACGCATCCCCGCTCACGATCCAGCTCGAAGAGGGCGTCTCGAGCCTGCCCCAGCCCGAATGGGATGCGCTCGTCGGCAACGAATCGCCGTTCCTCGAATGGAATTTCCTCGCCGGTCTGGAGGAAGCCGGCGCCCTGGGCGACCGCACCGGCTGGGACGCGCGCCCGCTCGTCGCGCGCGAAGGCGACCGCATCGTCGCCGCCTGCCCGCTCTACGTGAAGGGCAACAGCGAGGGCGAGTTCGTCTTCGACTACAGCTGGGCGGACGCCGCCTATCGCGCCGGGATCGAGTACTACCCGAAGCTGCTGGTGGGCGTGCCCTTCTCGCCGGTGACCGGCGCGCGCTTCCTCGTGCGCGAAGGGGAGAAGGCGGACGACTGGATTCGTCAGCTCGGGGCGGCCCTTCGCCAGGTCTGCGGCGACAACGATCTGTCGAGCGTGCACGTGAACTTCTGCCACCCGGCCGAAGCACAGGCGCTGGAGGACGTCGGCTATCACACCCGCGTCGGGCTCCAGTATCACTGGCACAACCAGGACTACGCGACCTTCGAGGACTACCTGGCGGCATTCCGCAGCAAGCGACGCAACCAGGTCCGCCGCGAGCGACGCGAGATGGAGAAGCAGGGCGTGACGATCCGCGCCTACCAGGGAGACGACATCGATTCCGAGCTGGTCGATCCGATGTACGACTTCTATCTGCAGACGATTCGCGAGCGCGCCTGGGGCCGGCAGTACCTGAACCGCGAGGTCTTCGAGCTGCTTCTCGAGCGCTGGAAGGACCGGCTCTGTCTGATCGTGGCCGAGCAGGACGGCCAGAAGATCGCGGGCACGTTCAACGTCCAGAAGGGCGACGCGCTCTACGGCCGCTACTGGGGCGCGACCCGGATGGTCCGCCACCTCCATTTCAACGTCTGCTACTACGCCGCCGTCGAACACTGCATCGACCACGGACTCGCGCGCTTCGAGCCCGGCGCCGGCGGCGAGTACAAGCAGGTGCGGGGGTTCGACGCGAGCCCGACCTACAGCGCTCATTTCATGGCGGATCCGCGGCTCGGCGCGGCGATCGAACGCTTCCTCGAGAGCGAGCGCGCGAACGCCGAGCACACGATCGACTGGTACCGCGAGAACAGCGCGCTCAAGTCGAAGCCGGCCGACGACCGGCAGGGACCGGGCTAGATCTCGATCCCGTCGTTCATGGCCGCGAGCACGAACATCTGCTCGCCCCGGGTGAGCGTCGGCTTCTTCACGAGTTCGAAGAGGCGGGCGCGACGCTCCTCGGGCGTCATCGCCGGCGGGCCGCCTTCCCGTTCGCCTTCCTCCTCGCGGTCCATGCCGAGTCCGACGATCTGGACCGGCTGGTCGACCCAGCCCCCGCGCGCGATGAAGGCGCCGGCTTCGCCGACGTCCTGGACGTAGACCCGGCCGCTCCGGACCGAGAAGCCGCCCGCGCCCTCGTCGAGGACGCGCTCGTCCGCGATCGCCTTCCGGACGCTCGCGAGATGATCCGGATGGGGGATCTCGAAGACGAGCACCGGCTCGTCCTCCTCGACGAGCCCCAGCTCCTGGGCGACGTCCTTGCCCTCGAGCGCCATGAAGGAGAACACGACGAGGCCCGCGAAGGCGGCCCCCAGCTGGAAGAAGGGATTCGTCATGGAGGGCTTCTCGGCGAAACCCGGGGTCGGCCTGAGGGGCCCCGCCGGAGGCATTTCAACGGCGCCACTACGGGCTTTGCCAGATACCGGTGTGAGGCCCCCTCGCCGATCCTTGACCGACCGGTCACGCGGAACCTTCTTGGCGCCTGGGTGCGCATTCCGTCTCCCGAGGCGGAAACGAGGAGCGAGGATG
>JBCCZJ010000452.1:0-4471 GCA_039187915.1 Myxococcota bacterium | reverse complement strand
TTCGTCGGGCGCTTCGATCGCGTGAAAGGGGCCGACCTGATGCTCGACGCCTTCGCCGAGCTCGCGCGCCGGCGCCCCGGACTGCGACTCCGTTTCCTCGGGCCGGACACCGGCTTGATGGTCGGGGGGCGGGAGATCTCCTTCGAGACGTACGTCGCGGATCGCTTCGCCGAAGACGTGCGCGCCCGGATCGACTACGAGGGTGCGCAGCCCCGCGACGTCGTCGATCGCGCGCGCCTCGCCGGGGCCGTGACGGTGGCGTGCTCGCGCTACGAGACCTTTTCGTTGACGGTGCTCGAGGCGATGGCGGCGGGTTGTCCCGTGGTCGCGTCCGCCGTGGGCGGCGTGCCGGAGTTCCTCGTCGACGGCGAGAACGGGCTGCTCTTCCCGTCCGAGTCGGTCGCAGCGCTCGTCGCGGCGATCGAACGTCTCCTCGACGATCGCGCGCTCGCGGCGCGTCTCGGCGCAGCGGCGCGGCGCGACGTGCAGGCCCGCTTCGGCGTGGACGCGGTCGCCGCGGAGACCGAAGCCTTTCATCGCGACGTGGTTTCGGACCGGCGCTGACGCGGGGCTCTTCGTCGGCGTGCGCGCTCGATGGGCGCGTGCCGGGATCAGTGGCCGGGGGGCTCTCGCTCGAGTCGACGATCCGCTGCCTCGACCGTCCACGCGAGGCGCTCTCCAAACCAGCGGTCGACGCTGTGGCGCAATCCCGCGCTTCGGGCGGTCCGCGACAGGGCGGCGAAGCGGTCCCGGTCGGCGGCGAGCGCCGCGACGGCCTCGGCGCCGGCTTCGATCGCACCCACCGGGAAGACGACGGAGGCGCCGTCGCGTTCGGCGCGGCGACGCAGGAAGAAGATGTCGCTCGTGAGCAGCGGCAGGCCCGCGGCGAAGGCGTCGTACACCATGCGCGGCGTGTCTTCCTCCGTCGGCGTGAAGAGCAGGGCGTCGAGGCCGCGTGCCTTCTCGTGGAGCGCCGCACCGTACTCGACCTCGCCTTCGAAGACGACGGCTTCGGCGACGCCGAGCTCGCCGGCGAGACGCTCGAGATCCCCGCGCTGGGGGCCGCCCCCGATCAGGTGGTAGCTGGCCTCGATGCCGCGGTCGCGGACCGCAGCGAGGATCCGGAGGGCGTCCGCGAGCCCTTTGCGTTCGACGAAGCGCCCGAAGTAGCCGAGGCGGATCCCGCGCCCCGCGGCGAGCGAGGCGAGTCGGGCTTCGAAGACCTCCTCGTCGATCACGTCGGAGGCGCGGTACATCGAATGGCAGAACTCGCGGGGGTTCGCGGCGAGCGGGTGGTAGCGGTCGTAGACCCGGCCTTCCTTCAGCATGGCGACGGACGCCTTCGGCAGCAGCCGGCGCATCCAGAAATCCATGCCGACGGCCCGCGCGACCGCGAGTGCTTTCTGGGGCAGACGCTGCTGGCCGAGCTGGATCGGGAGCGTCTCCCACACGTCCATGTCGAATCCGACGAGCACCGTCGTCCGTCCGGCCGCGATCCCCGCCCGCGTCGTCTCGAGCTGCATCGGCAGGAAGGGGTCGTCCACGCTCGCGTGGACCACCTCCGCCTCCGCCAGGAGCGGAGCGAGGTCGGCGCGCCAGCGGTCGCGTGCGGCGGGCCAGTATTCCCGGATGCGCGTCCGCGCATCGAACGAGGGATGCAGGCTGAGGGTCGGGTCGTCGGAGGTCACCTCGGTGAGGAGGATCTCGCCCGCTTCCTCGCGAGGCAGACTCGGGCCCAGGACCCGGACGGGGCCGAAGCGCTCGGAGAAGAAGTTCCGCTGCAGGTCGAGGTCGGAATACCACGAGTTGTCGACCCAGGTCCGGTCGCCCTCGACGTAGATCGGAATGTGCGTGCCCATCAGGTACATGAGGCGTCCTGGTTGCGTGGCGAAGGCGGCGAAGTCCGCGGCGGCGGCCAGCGTAGCCGTCCGATGCTCATCGTCCCGCCCCGGCCCTCGATTGACCGCCTCGGGACGGGTCGGCAGACTGTGTCGCGACCCGGGGAGTCGATCGGCCGCACCGGACGTGGGTCCCCGGAGCGGTCGCCCCGGGGACTCACGAGCGCGGTCGTCGGCGAGCGGGGCGTCTCAGGCTCCGCCCGAGGCGCGCCGATGAGCGCATGAGGTCCCGTGTGGGTTCCCGCCCCGACCGCCGCAAAGGACGCTGCTGCGTGGAACGCCGCTACGAACTCGATGTGCCTGCCTATCCGCTGCCGGAGACGCGGGTCTTCGCGCATGCGACGCGGATGTCGGACTTCGACTCGCCGGAGATCGAGCGGATCCTGAAGCCGCCCTCCGTGCTTCCGGCCCATCCCGTGCAGATCGCGCTGCGCGATGGCCTGTCCCGGACCCACATCGAGCACTATCCCGCGCCGGAGGCGCTGGCAGCTCGGGCCAAGTACGAGATCAAACGGCGCCTCCACGATCGTGCGCCGGTGCTCGATCTCGGCGATCGGCTCGCTTTCGAGATGCGCTTCTACTACATGGGCAACTTTGCCCACCTCGTGCACGACGTGATCGCGCCCGTCCGCCTGATCGAGCAGGTCCTGGCGGCGGACCCGGAGATCGGGGACTCGCCGATCCACGTGATCCTGCCGAAGAACGCCCCGGCGCTCGCCATGCGGGTGCTCGATGCCGCGGGGCTTCCCTACGTCTGCACCGATGGTCGCGTGCGCGCCCGGCACCTCACGATCAGCCAGGACCTGAACATCGCGCATCTCCCGCATCTCGCCCGGCAGCCGTACGATCCGGGCGCCGAGCCGACGCCGGAGCGGGTCTACGTCTCCCGGCGCGGCGAGCGCGTCGTGCTCAACGAGGAGGCGGTCGTCGCCTTTCTCGAGAAAGAGGGCTACGTCCGCGTCTTCATGGAAGACCATCCGATCGAACGGCAGTGGGCGCTGCTCGCGAAGGCCCGCGAGGTCGTCGGCATCCACGGCGCGGGGCTGTCGAGTCTCGGTTTCTCGATCCAGCGGGCGCAGGGCGAAGGGCCGCGCTTCCGCCTGGTCGAGCTCTTCTCGCCCGGATTCTCGAGCACCTGCTTCCGGCTCTACGCGGGCGTTCTCGGCGGCAGCTGGGTCGGCGTCCGCGGTCGGATCACGCCCGAAGTCGTGCGCGATCTCGATCTCCTGGGACATGCGCGCGCCCACGACATGGCCTCGTTCGAGGTCGATCTCGACGCGCTCGGCGAAGCGCTCGCCTACTCGCGCAGCGAGGCGGACTGGCCGAGGTCGCTGCCGCCGCTGCCCGTCGCGCGTCGATCCTGACACCACGGCCTTCGCCGCGAGGCGGTTCGACCGAGGGCGCCGCGAGGCGGTTCGACTGAGGGCGCCGTGACGATCTCACGCGCCGTCGTCGCGTCCCTTCGAGCGAGGCGCCGTGCGTCTAGTCGCGTGCGGCCTCGACGGTCGGACGGAGCGCTCGCGCGATCGCGTCGTGTCCGGCGCGATCGAAGTGGGCGTAGTCGGAGAGCACGTAGACCGGCTCGTCCCCCTCGCTCGCCGCACGCAGGGGCGCCGCGAGATCGACGAAGGGCAGGCCCGCGGCGCGTACGGCCTCGCGGGCGCGCTCGAGCGGGTCGATCGTGAAACGGTCGGTCGGCACCGATTTCTTGTTGTCGACGAGCCGCTCGGACAACGCGAAGCGGGGCGGCGCGTAGGCGACGACCACGGGCAGTCCCAGCACCGCGGCCCGCGCCCGGAGCGCCTTCAGGTCCGCCTCGAAGCGGCGCCAGGTCTCGTCGGCCATGCCGGGCGGAACGTCGCCCTGGCGGATGCCGTGCGCGAGCATGACGCCGAAGGGCGCGTCGGGGTCGATCAGATGATCGTTCAGGCCGATCGCCAGCCGGAAGTGTTCCATGCCGATCGTGAGCAGGCCGGGCAGGGCGAAGGCGTGGGGCAGCGCCGCGAGCCTGTCCCGGAACGAGGGCGGGGGCGCCGGCGGCGGCGGTGCCCCGAGCAGCGGCTCGACGGGCTCGTCGGCCCGCGTCCAGGAGAGGGCGACCATGTTCCCGGTGACCATCACGACGGCGACGTCGGGCCGGTGGCTCGCGCCGTAGCGCTCGAGCAGGTCCGTGAGCTGTCGGAGATCCGCGAGGGGGCCGGAGAGGTTCAGGACGTCGACCGGCGCATCGCCCGCGACGCCCACCTCGCGGGCGAGCGCGAAAGGCCAGGCATCCTCGGTCGCGACGCCGGTGCCGAACGTGACGGAGTCGCCGAGCGCGAGCAAGCGCACGCCGTCGGCCTCGCGCGCGGGCGCGACGAGCGGGCCGCGGTAGCCGTCGTCGTTGAGTTCGATCGGGTGGCCTGCGGTCGTCCGGGCGTCGTAGAGACGCCCGACGAGACGCGGCTCGACGCTGCGGGCGGCGATCTCCACGACGCCCGCGACGAGCGCCACCGCGAGGAGGGACCGGCCGACGGAGCGGGCGCCCCAGCCCATGGCCGTGCGGAGCAGGGTGGCGGATCGACCGAAGACGG
>JBCCZJ010000451.1:0-4472 GCA_039187915.1 Myxococcota bacterium | reverse complement strand
CCGCGAGGTCGTAGGCGTGCATGCCGTGCTCGCCGAGGTCGAGCCCCTCGAGCTCTTCCTCTTCGCTGACGCGGAGACCGATGGTCGCCTTCAGCGTGAGGAAGATGGCTGCGGCACAAGCGACCGTGAAGAGCGCGTAGGACCCGACGCCGATCAGCTGGGTCACGAAGCTGTGGTCCGGGTTGGTCGAGAAGATGCCGACCGCCAGGGTGCCCCAGATGCCACAGGTGAGGTGGACCGAGATCGCACCGACCGGGTCATCGATCTTCAGCTTGTCGAAGGTCACGACCGAGCCGACGACCAGCATGCCGGCGATCACGCCGACGACGATCGCCATGTTCGGGTTGATGACGTCCGCACCCGCCGTGATGCCGACGAGGCCGGCGAGGATGCCGTTCAGGGCCATCGAGAGGTCCGGCTTCGAGCTGATGAACGAGTAGGCGATCATCGCGCCGATGCCGCCCGCCGCCGCCGCGAGGCAGGTCGTGACGAGGGTGAACGAGGTCAGGGTCGGATCCGCCGAAAGCACGGAGCCGCCGTTGAACCCGAACCATCCGAGCCAGAGCAGGAAGACGCCGATCGTCGTGAGCGGCATGGAGCTACCGGGGATCGGGAGCAGCGTGCCGTCCTTCGTGTACTTGCCGAGGCGCGGCCCGAGGACGAGCGCCCCGACCAGGGCGCCCCAACCGCCCACCGAGTGGACGAGGGTCGAACCGGCGAAGTCGTAGAAGCCCATGCCGTCGAGGAAACCGCCGCCCCACTTCCAGGAGCCGGCGATCGGGTAGACGAAGGCCACGAAGATCGCGGAGAAGATCATGAACGAACCGAGCTTGATGCGCTCGGCGACCGCGCCGGAGACGATCGTCGCGGCGGTCGCGGCGAACATCGCCTGGAACAGGAAGTCCGTCCAGTAGGTGTAGCCACCGTCGGCGTAGGCCGGCGTGTTCGCGCCTTCGTCGAAGCCCGCACCCAGGCCGACGCCCGCGAAGCCGAAGAAGCCGTTGAAGTCACCCGGGTACATCAGATTGAAGCCGCAGATGAAGTAGGTGAGGATGCCCGCGCAGATGATGAACGTGTTCTTGAACAGGATGTTCGTCGTGTTCTTCGCGCGCGTGAGACCGGACTCGACCATCGCGAAGCCCAGGTGCATGATGAACACGAGGGCCGCGGCCAACATCATCCAGACGTTGTTCGCCGTGAAGAGGGCGGTCGAGACCTCGTCTGCCAGAGCGACGCTCGGCGCGACGCTACCGGCGAGAACCGCCGCGGTGAGGAGAAATTTCCGAGACATGGGGTAGGGCTCCAAATGGGGTTTTCTGTGAATCGGGTGTCGGACTCGTGCTTCGTCGCTCACTTGCGTGGGGTCCCCGTCCCCTTGACGGCGAATCCTCGAAGCAGTCGCAGGTCTTATGAGCAAGGGGCGTGCCAATTCCGTCTCGGGTGGATGCTCCGGGTCTCGTCGCACATTTGGGCCTTTTTAAGCACATAAGGGAAGGCCCTGAGCCCGATTTCGGGGGTGGATTGCCCGCCCCGACATCAGAGATGCCCGGATCACGGGCAATCTGGCGCGCACCGACGCGAATCCGTTGTGCACGCCTGTGCGGCACCGTGCCCGGCGTGCAGGCAGTGGCGCGTTCGCGCCGTTCCGGGCGCGCTTTCCTGCTCAGCGCTTCGTGCGGAAGAGGCCTTCCTGGACCACGGAGGCGACGAGCACCCCGTCGCGGCGGAAGAAGTGGCCGAGCGTGAGGCCACGGGCGCCGGACATCGACGGGCTCTCCTGCGAGTAGAGCAGCCAGGCATCGGCGCGCAGGGGGCGGTGGAACCACATGGCGTGGTCGAGGCTCGCGGTCTCGAGCCCCGCGTCGAAGAGGTCGATCGGGTGCGGGCGGGCGGCGGTATCGATCAGCGTCATGTCCGACGCGTAGGCCACGATGCACTGGTGGATGAGGGGATCGTCGGGCAGGGCGCTCGCTGCCCGGAGCCAGATGTCGTGGGTGGGCGGCTGGACACCGCCGAAGTAGTCCATCGGCTCGACGTGGCGGCTCTCGATGGCGCGCGGGCGCTCGACCCACTCTTCGAGGTTGCGGTGGGCCTCGCGGTCGGCGCGCGCGGCGATCGTCTTCCGCATGTGGGTCTGCCAGTCCTCGAGCGATTCGGGCGCCGGCACGTCCGGCATCGTCTTCTGATGATCGAAGCTCTCTTCCTCGATCTGGAACGACGCGCTCAGCGTGAAGATGGGCCGTCCGTGTTGGACGGCGCTCACGCGACGCGTCGTGAACGTCCGCCCGTCCCGGGTGCGCTCGACCTGGTAGATGATCGGGATCTTCGGATCGCCCGGGCGAAGGAAGTACGCGTGCAGCGAGTGGAGCCCGCGGCCCTCGACCGTTCGTCCCGCCGCGACCAGTGCCTGCGCGGCGACCTGGCCGCCGAAGACGCGCTGGCGTTCCTCGTCGGGCTGCTGCCCGCGGAAGAGGTCGAGTTCGAGGGCCTCGAGGTCGAGGGTGCCGAGGAGGTCTTCGAGGGCGCTGTGCGACATGGGGCGCGCAGCGTAGGGAATTCCGGTTCGGCAGTCCGGTGCGACAGGTGTCGGACGGGATGCGCAGCGGGACCGCAGCGCGCCCGCAGCGCCCCGGGGATTCGTCAAGCGCGTCGGGGCCGAACCCGATGAGATTGCCGGAGCCTCGTTCCCCGGAGATCCCGTGATCGACCCTTCGATCCTTCCCTTGATCGCGATTCTCGTGTCGGCGGCGTTCGGCGCGGTCTCGCTGTCGTGGGACTCCGATCGCCGGGCGACCCGTTCGATGGCCGCGCTCTTCGGGGCGATCTCGCTGTGGGCCCTGGTCGATCTGCTGGTCTCGATGGAATCCGACGCGGAGCGCGCGCGGCGTTTCATGACCTGGACGCACGTCGGCCCCTTCCTCGTCGGGCCGTCGGTCCTGTGGATCGTCGCGCAGATGCTCCCCCATTCCAGAGCGCGCCTCGAGACCTTCGTGTTCCGCTCGGCGATCGCCTGCGGCGCGATCGGCGTCGGTGCAGCGTTCGTGCCCGGCGTGATCGAGGAGATGGTGCCGACCTGGTACGGATGGATGCCGCGCTACGGGCCCGTGTCGATCTTCCTGATCCCGTTCGCTCTGGTGCTCCCGGTCCATGCCGCGATCCTCGCCGCACGGATCCCGCCGCGCACCGGCAGCATCCAGTCGGACCGGAAGCGGGTGGTCGGCCTGCGCGTGTGCATGGCGCTCTCGATCGGCATCGCGATGCCCACGGAGTTCCTGCTGCCGCTGCTCGAGATCCCCGTGCCCCGTCTCGGCGCGCTCGGCGCGGCGGTGGCCTCGGCGATGGTCTGGATGCTCGTGCTGCACGAGACCGACGACCTGATGCTCACGCCGCGCGGCGTAGCGCGGAAGATCCTCGCGGAGCTGCGCGACGGCGTCGCCCTCGTCGATCTCGAGGGCCGGATCCTGACGACCAACGCGCGCTTCGCCGAGATGGCCGGCGTGCGCCCGGCGGCGCTGCCGGGACGGCCGCTCGCGGCGCTCCTCGACGCGCCCCTCGACTGCCTGCTCGAGGGCGTCGAGGACCGTGAGTCGAGCCTGCAGGGCGCCCACGGGACGGCCTTTCCCGTCTCCTTGTCGTCGAGCATCGCCCGCAGTCGCGGCGGTCGCTCCGTCGGCATCGTCGTCGCCGTCCGCGATCGGCGCGAGATCGACGCGCTCCGTCGGCAGCTGCTCTCCTCCGGGCGCCTCGCGGCGATCGGCGAGCTCGCCGCGGGCATCGCCCACGAGGTGAACAATCCGGTCGCCTTCATCCGCTCCGATCTGAACCTGCTCGCCGAGCGCGCGTGCGAGCTCCGCCGCGCCGTCTCGGGTTCGACCGTCGGTCGCGACCAGCTCCGGATCTTCGATCTGATGGACGCGCGCATGCGGCGCGCCGGCGAGCGTCTCGATCGCGTGGCGCAGGTCGTCGTCGACGTCCGCGAGTTCGCCCACGTCGGCGGTGCAGGGCAGGGCGGCAGCGACCCCGTGGCGGTGGTCGAGGGCGCCATGCGTCTCGCGCGGATGCAGCGGGGCGACGACGTCTCGCTGCGCATCCGCCAGGTCGCGGGCCATGATCGCTTCGACTCCGGACAGGAGCTCAAGCAGATCCTGCTCGTGCTGCTCCGTCTCCTCGCGGAGGAGACGGAGAAGGCGGGTCGGATCGAGGTCGACCTGCGCACCGATGGCCGCGAGCTCACGGTGGGCCTCGCGGCGAGCCCGCTTCGCTCGTCCAGCGACACGCTGCGCGTCCGCTTCGAGTCGGTCGGGGCCAGCGGGTCGGCGGCCGGCGCGGACCTCGGCCTCGCGAGCGCCGCCGAATTGATGGAGCAGCTCGGCGGGCGCCTCACCGTCTCCGAGGACCCCGCGTCGGCGCTCCGCATCGCCCTCACCCTTCCGCTCACGGTCTGGAGCGAGGAGGACGTGCGCGGATGATGG
>JBCCZJ010000450.1:0-4479 GCA_039187915.1 Myxococcota bacterium | reverse complement strand
GTCGCCGAAACGATGGCGGTCTTCGCCGAGAACACCGCCCGCTACAACCTGCAGGCCTACGACCGCCCGGCGAACGCCCTCGACTTCACGATCGACCGCGACGGGACTGCGAGAGGTTCAGGCTGCCCGTGCGGTCGACGATCTCGTTCGTCGTGCCCCAGTAGTTGGTGATCGGCGCGATGAAGTAACTCGCCGAGCCGAGGTCGACGTCGATCACGAGGGCCTCTTCGTCCTCGAGGTCGAAGTGACCCATGATGTAGATCTGGTTGCGCAGGGCGCCGTCCGTGTCGCGGTCGATCGTGAAGTCGAGGGCGTTCGCCGGGCGGTCGTAGGCCTGCAGGTTGTAGCGGGCGGTGTTCTCGGCGAAGACCGCCATCGTTTCGGCGACCCGCTCGGCTTGTTCGTCGAAGGAGAGCGCGGGCGTCGCCGGCGGCGGCCCCAGGCGCTCGATCGCGAGCGCGTTCGGCGTGTCGACGGTCCAGTCCTGGAGTACGTCGCGGATGTAGAATTCGAGGGCGTTCGCGTTCGAGCGGATGTGGTTCGCGCGATCGCCCTTCGGGTCGGCGTCGACGAAGATCTCGAAGGTGCGATCGGAACCCAGCACGAGCTCGCCGCCGTCGAAGACGTCGACCGTGTTCCAGTCGTGGTCCCAGAGCGTGAAGTAGTTCTCGGGCAGGCGATGCTCGGGCACGCGGCCGGTGATCCGGTAGCGCTCGTCGCCCGCGATCGGGATCACGCGGTAGACGGAGTCCGGGTTGTCGATGCCCCAGCGCGTGCCGGGAATCCGCTCGCCGCCCACGGGATGGGCGAGGCGCGTGATGCAGACCGTCTTCGGCCGGAGGGGATCCCGGTTCGACCCCCAGACGGCCGCCGAGAACATCACCTCCTCGAAGGCGCGCTCGAAACAGGCCTGCATGTCGGGGCCCGGCGCGGGCTTCGCGTCCGCGAGCCAGCCCGCCTGGATGCGCGCGTAGGCGGCGCGCACCGTCGGGTGACGCGACAGCGCGAGCGCGTGGAGCTCGTGCGCGTGCTGCTCTTCGGTCGCGACGGGGTGGTCGAGCGTATCGGACGGATCGGGCGATTCGGACAAGGGTCGGCTCCTCGCCGCGGGCGGACGCTCAGCCGGCCGGGATCGCGATCGTCTTCGACTCGAGGTGTTCCTCGAAGCCGATGAAGCTGTGCTCGCGTCCGATGCCGGACTCTTTGTAGCCGCCGAAGGGCACGTCCCAGTTGTAGTACATGCCCCCGCAGACCGAGAGCGTGCCGGTCCGGATCTTCGAGGCGACTTCGATCGCTTTCTCGACGTCCGGCCCCATGATCCCGCCGGACAGGCCGTATCGGCTGTTGTTGGCGATCCGGATCATGTCCGCTTCGTCTTCGTAACCGATCAGCGTCTGGACCGGACCGAAGACCTCGTTCTGCGCGATGTCCGCGTTCTCGTCGGCGATCAGCGCGGTCGGCTCGTAGAAGTAGCCCTTCTCGTGGCGCTCCGAGCGCTTGCCGCCGACCAGGAGCTTGGCGCCCTGCTCGATCGCACGCTGGACGTGGCCTTCGACGCGCTCGCGCTGGACCGCGCTGTTGAGCGGTCCCATCGTGTTCTCGGGGTCGAAGGGGTCGCCCCACTTCACGTTCTTCATCGCCTCGGCCAGCGCGTCGGCGCAGGCGTCCAGCTCGCTCTTGGGAACGAGCAGGCGCGTCATGATCGCGCAGCCCTGTCCGGCGTGGAAGCAGACCGAAGCGCCCATCGCCCCCGCCACGAAGGGCAGACCCGGCATGTCGGGCATGATGATCGCCGCGGACTTGCCACCGAGCTCGAGCTGCACGGGCTTGAGCGTCCGGCCGCAGACCTCGCCGATGTGCTTGCCGACGCCGGTCGATCCCGTGAAGCCGACCATGTCGATCCGCGGATCGCTCGTCAGCGCTTCGCCGACCGCCGCATTGTCCTCGCTCGTCAGGATGTTGACCGCACCGGCCGGGACGTCGGTCTTCGTCGCCACGACCTCCGCCAGGAAGTTCGAACACCACGACGTGGTCGGCGCCCCCTTCAGGACGACCGTGCAGCCCGCCGCCATGGCCCAGCCGAGCTTCTTCAGGTTGATGTCGTTCGGGACGTTCCACGGCGTGATCGCCGCCATCACGCCGCGCGGCTCGCGCAGCAGGAAGCGCCGCGTCTGGGCGCCCATCACCTCGGCGACGCCCATGTCCTTCTTCCACTCGAACCGGTCCAGATGATCGGCGTAGTCCCCGAGCCAGGTGACGCCGGAGTCGAGCCCCGGCCCGTAGGTCATCTGGATCGGCATCCCGACTTCGCTGACCGTGATCTTGCGCAGCTCTTCGATCCGCTCCCGGAGCCCGTCGCGCAGCTGACGGAGGCAGCGGGCGCGGAGCGCGTGATCCGTCGCCCATTCGCTCTCGTCGAAGGCCCGCCGGGCGGCCGCGATCGCACGATCGGCGTCCTCGACGCCCGCGTCGGGCACCTGGCCGATCACCTCTTCGGTGGCGGGATCGAGGTTGTCGAAGGTTCGGCCGCTCGCGGCGGGGACCAGCTCGCCGTCGATCAGGAGTCGCGCGTTCTCGTACAGGCTCATGGGGTTCTCTCGCGGAGGTTGGGGGTTCGGCTCGATCGAAAACGGTACCCCAGCGAAGGAGGCCCGGGCTTGCCCCGCACATCTTCGGAACCCCTCGGCGAAGACCGTGCGCCGCGGCGAAGCCCGCCCGCCTGCGGTGGCACCCGCGCGAAGGCAGCGCGATCAGGCGACGCCCGCGGCCCGCTCCCGCGCGCGCTGGTAGGCGGGGCGCGCCTGGATCGCGGCCAGCACACGCTGCATCGCGGGGTAGGGACCGATCTCGCCGCGGGTCTCCACGACCTCGACGACCCAGCCCATCATGACGTCCGCCGCCGTGAAACGCGGCCCGGCGAACCACGCGCGCTCCGCGAGCACCGACTCGACGTAGTCGTAGAGCTGGCGGATCCCGTCCCGGGCCATCGCCGCGAGGATCGACTCTCCCGGCGGACCCGCGAGACCCGCCGCCTGGAAGTGGTCGAGGAGGATCGGGAGCATCGCCGAGCCCTCCGCGAAGTGCATCCATTGGAGATAGTCCGGCCAGTCCGCGTCCGCCGGGTCGGGACGCAGGCCCGCGTCGCCGTGGCGACCCATCACGTACTCGAAGATCGCGCCACTCTCGATCAGCAGCCGATCCCCGTCCCGCAGCATCGGGGCCTTCGCGTAGGGATGGAGCCGCTTGAAGTCGGCGCCGGCCCGCTGGGTCTCGGGATCGCGGGCGTGGGTCTCCACGGCGTATTCGAGGCCGAGCTCCTCGAGCAGCCAGATCAGGCGGTCGGAGCGGGAGTGCTCCAGGTGGAGGACGGTGAGCGACATGGGTTCCCCCGGGATTGGACGACGAGCGGCATGCTATCCGACGCGCGCCACGCCCGCGTCACGATTCGTTGCGGCGTCGGGAACGGCCCCGCCGCTATCGTCCGGCGCCCATGGAAGACACGTCCCTCGAAGCCCGCCTCGCCCCGGAACGCGAAGCCCTCCTCGCCCACCCGCTCTACGCGGAGCTGGCGAACGAGACCGCCGTCCTACGCTTCATGGAGTCCCACGTCTTCGCCGTCTGGGATTTCATGTGTCTCGTGAAGTCGCTCCAGCGACGACTCACCTGCGTCGACGTGCCTTGGCTCCCGACCGGCGATCCGATCGAGCGTCGCTTCCTGAACGAGATCGTCCTCGACGAAGAGAGCGACCTGGACGCCGAGGGTCGACCGCGCTCCCACTTCGAGATGTACCTCCGGGCGATGGAGGCGGCGGGCGCGGAGACGGCGCCGATCGAACGGTTCATCGAAACGCTCCGCTGCGGCGGAAGCGTCGAATCCGCCCTCGACGTGGCGGCCCCCTCCCCCGGCGTCCGCGCCTTCGTCGAGACGACGCTCGCTCTCGCGCACGCGAGCGACGTCGAGGTCGCCGCCGCCTTCGCCCATGGTCGCGAGCTGGTCATCCCGCCGATGTTCCAGGAGCTCGTCGGAAAGCTCCTCGACCAGGACCCGGCCCGCTTCGCGCCGCTCGCGTTCTACCTCGAACGACACATCGAGACCGACGGCGAGCAGCACGGTCCGATCGCCCACCGGCTCGTCGATCGGCTGGTCGACGGCGACCCCGATCGCGCGGAGCAGGCCTTCGCCGCTGCCCGCCGCGCCCTCGAGGCCCGCCGCGGCCTCTGGGACGAGATCCGTACCGCGATCGACGCGGTATCCTAGACGCCCGGTTCCCGCGACCCGCTCCGGAGGATTCCCCGATGGCTTCGTCCCGCCCCTCGCGCTTCGGTCCCGGCTTCTTCGCTGCCTTCGTCGCCGCCCTGCTCGTCGCCGGCGCGTTCTCGATGTTCGGCAGTCGACCGGCCGACGCCGTCACGGTCCAGGTCTACAAGACGCCCACCTGCGGCTGCTGTTCGGAGTGGATCGAGCACCTGCGCGAGGCG
>JBCCZJ010000449.1:0-4490 GCA_039187915.1 Myxococcota bacterium | reverse complement strand
TGCTGGAGCAGCTCAGAGCGCGCGTGAACGGTCGCGCCGACAGTCGCATCCGTGCCTGTGGAGCCACCTGCCTCGACAGCTGCGCCACGGGCCCCAATGTCATGGTCGCGGGGGCGCGCACGGTGCGCACCGGTGTCCAGGGCGATCAGGTCGAAGGGTTGCTCGAGGATCTCGGTCAGCCGGCCGTGCGCACGGCGGACGCGCAGGCGATGGAGGCCGAGGCGTCCGAGCGTGCACGTCACGCGACGCCCTCGCCCGACTCGCTGCTCAAGGCTCTCGAGCGCGGCCTGCGCGGCGTGGGTCGGGTGACGGCCTCGTCCCGTCGCGCACGCTCGCCGACGACGATGCGCAGCCCCTCGAGAGCTGGGCGCGCGACGGGCTGGGCGCCGACGAACCGCTGCGCATCGCCTTCACGCTGCCCGAGACCCGCCGCGACCCGGGCGCCATCACCCTCCCGCGCGCCGACGTCTGGGTCGACTTCGACGACACGCGGGTCGAAGCGAACGCCGACCTGAGCCTCGTCGTCTCCCCGGGCGCGCCGGTGAGCGGCACGCCGTCGGCACCGCTCCTCCACGTCTCGATCCCGAGCGGGGCGACCCTCGAAGGCGTGGCGCAGGAGGCCGAGGCGTTCGGGCTCGTCCCGTCCGACGACGGTGGGTTCGACGTGATCGGCCCGATCGGCCCCGGCGAGCACTCGATCGCCTTCAAGTACCGGATGCCGAGCCGCCCCGACGGCGTCGACCTCGATCTGCGCTTTCCGCGCGAGGTCCAGACGCTGAACGTCCTCGTCGCCGACACCGGCCTCGCCCTCGAGAGCTCGCGGCTCCACCGAAGGCGCCCTTTCCGCAATCGCACGCGCAACTACCTCCACCGCGAGGCGTACAACGTCGGCATGCACGAGACGGTCGACCTCCGCCTCGCGCCCCTTCGCGGCGGCCACCTGCCCCAGGAAGCGACCCTGGCCCTCACGATCCTCGGCGTCGCCGGCGCCGCCTGGTTCATGATCTCGCCGCTGCGGCGCAGTCAACGAGAGGCCGCGCGGGTCGACCCGACCCTCGCGCGGATCCGCGAGGAGCGCGAAGGCGTCTACGCCGACATCGCCGACCTCGATCACGACTTCGAGACGGGCAAGCTCGAAGCGGCCGACTACGAGGCCATGCGGGGGGACCTGCGCGGGCAGGCGATCGAGCTGCTGCGCGAGGAGCGAGCGCACGCCGAGCCGGCCGAGGAGACGGCGCCCGAGACGGCATCGGCCGCGCCGCCTCGGCCCGAACCCGATGCTCGGGCGACATCGGCCCCGATCGCGACCGGTGCCTTCTGTCCCTCCTGCGGCGGCCGCGTCGACGTGAAGTGGAAGTTCTGCTCCCACTGCGGAGAGAGCCTCACGCCGGCGGCCGCGGACGGAGCCGAGGGATGAGTCCCGTCCGGCTTCGCGGCGAAGGCGTCGAGAAGCGCTACGGACGCGTCGCCGCCCTGCGCGGGATCGACTTCGAGATCGCCCCCGGCGAATCCGTCGCGATCCTCGGGGCGAACGGCGCCGGCAAGAGCAGCCTGCTGAAGATCCTCGCCGGCCTCTCGCGCCCGAGCGGCGGTCGCTTCGACGCCTCCGGCTCCGAGGACCCGGACGGCAGCGCGCTGCGCCGCGATCTCCTGCGCGCCCGCGTGGGCTACGTCGGTCACGCGACGCTGCTCTACGGCGAGCTCACGGCGCGCGAGAACCTCGTCTTCGCGGCGCGGCTGCACGGCCAGCGCCCGACGCGCGACGCGCTCGACGCCGTCCTCGAAGAGTTCGCCCTCGCCGACGTCGCGGAACGCCGCGCCGACACGTTCTCCCGCGGCATGGCCCAGCGCCTCGCGATCGCGCGGGCGGTCGTCCATGCGCCGTCCCTGCTGCTTCTCGACGAGCCCTTCACGGGCCTCGACGAAGCGTCGGGGGAGCGGCTCCAGAGCCGGCTCGAGGCCCAGCGCGACGACGCGGGCGGCGCGCGCAGCCTCGTCCTGGTGACCCACGATCCGCGCCGGGCGGTGGCGCTCGCCGATCGCGCGATCCTCCTCCATCGCGGCAGCGTCCGCGCGACCCCCGCCCGCGGCGACGCGGCCTTCGATGCCGAGGCCCTGCGCGAAGCGCTCGTCGCCGTCGCGCGGGGGGCCGAGGCCGCCGCATGAGAAGTCGGCCGTGAACACCGCCCTCGCCCTTCTCTGGAAGGATCTCGTCACCGAGTGGCGATCCCGGGACCGGATCGTCGCGATGACGGTCTTCTCGTTCCTCGTGGTGATCGTCTTCCAGTTCGCGTTCCCGGACACGGAACAGGACGAGCTGACGCGACTCGCCCCGGGCCTGATCTGGGTGACGTACGTATTCGCCGCGGTGATCGGACTGGGCCGGACCTTCGCGACCGAGCTCGAGAACGAAGCGATGACCGCGCTCGCGCTCGCCCCCGGCACGCGCGGCTGGATCTTCCTCGGCAAGGCCGCGGCGACCTGGGTCCTGATCGGTCTCGTGCAGGTCCTGACCGCGCTGGTCTTCGCGCTCTTCTACCGCGTCGACCTGTCGGTCGGGCTGGGCGGCAGCGTCGCGATCGTCGCCTGCGCGAACGTCGCGATCTGCAGCGTCGGCACCCTGCTCTCGGCCATGAGCGTGCGCAGCCGCTTCCGAGAGGTGCTGCTGCCGGTCCTGCTGATCCCGACGCTGATCCCGGTGCTCGCCGCCGCCGTGCGCGGGACGACCTACAGCCTGGCCGGGGAGACGGTCGGAATCGACCTGCTCCAACCGCTGATCGTGATCGGCGGGATCTACCTCGTGTTGTCGTTCCTGCTCTTCGAGTACGTGCTCGACGAGTGAGGCCTGCAGCGATTCGAAGCTCGACGAACCCCGCCGACGCCGGCACCCTCCCTCCGATCGCCCGAAGGACCGCCCCATGACCGCACCGACGCCCTCGCCGATGACGACCGACCGACTCGAGAAGCCGCTGCGCGCGCTCGGGTGGATCGTCGTCGCACTGCTCCCGGTCTGGGGCTGGACCGTCGTGCAGGCGCCGCTCGACGCGTTCCAGGGCGTGATGCAGAAGATCCTCTACGTCCATCCGCCCCTCGCCTACGGCGCCTACCTGGGCTTCGTCGCGACGGCGATCGCCGGCGGGCTCTTCCTCTGGCGCGGGCGCGAATCCCATGACCAGCTCGCGATCGCGGGCGCGGAGGTCGGCACCCTCTTCTGCCTGCTCATGCTGATCACCGGACCGATCTGGGCCCGCGGCGCCTGGGGCCCCGGCAACTGGTGGGTCTGGGACGCGCGGCTCACGCTGACCCTGCTGCTCTTCTTCGTGTACGTCGCCTACCTGCTCCTGCGGAGCTTCACCGAAGGCGACGAGCGCGCCGCGCGCTTCGCGTCCATCTACGGGATCCTCGGGGTCGTTCTGATTCCGCTCAATTACTGGATCATCGATCTGGTCGGCGGCGCGATCCATCCGGACAATCTCGCCAAGGAGAGCTCGGGCCTGGGTGAGGGGATGGGCCTCCCCTTCTTCGTCGGGAATTTGACGCTCTTCTTCGTCTTCGCGTATCTGCTCGTCCTGCGCTGGCGGGTCGGCGCCATGCGGGCCGAAACGGACCGGCTCGAGAGCGATCGGATGGCGGAAGCCCCCGAGATGGCTTGACGTCTCCCGCCCGAGTGACGCCCGCGCTCGGCCCGCGATCAAATCGCGGTTGACAAGGCCCCGCTCTCCGGAAACATTCTCGGGAGAAGGCCTGCCCCGACAGGCGAATCAACCCCCTGGACTCGAAGGAGACTGCGCTCCCCACGCACCTTCTCTCCCCGTCCTCTCCCCGTCCCGCGCAGGCTGCGGCGCCGATCGAACACCTCGATCGACCCGCCCGGCGCGAGACGACCAGCGAGCCGAGTTCCCCCTGGCGTGGCCGGCGTGGCGTCCCTCCGGACGCTGCCCACCGCCCGCACCGTCGGAGCGGGAGCCCGGTTGCTGCGCGAGGAATTGCGCACCGTGTGGAGGACGGAAGTCTTCTTCCACTTTTCGGCCGGAACGCGTCCGCCGGCCACCGATCGAGCAGGCCCCCACGAGGGTTTCCCGCGCGGATCGCCGCGCGGGGGGAACGAAGCAGGACGCGGCAGCGTCTCCCACACGATCCGAGACCGGTGCGCCAGCATCGATTCCGCGGATCGGAGGCAGTGGACCGGCAGGCAATTCGGGTAACATCGGCAAGCTCGAGCGCGGGCGGAGCGCCTCCAGGGCCCCCCGCTCCGTGGCACGCGGCTTGCTCTTCTCCCTACGCGAATAGGACGGAACGCGTGCGGCGCGGAGCGGGTCGAGTCGACCCGGGCGCGGCAGGACGGACCGAAGGAGGCATCCAAGAGGATGGCCAGCATGAAGCGCGGCGTTGGATATTGCGAGAACACGGATTGTGAGGACTACGCCAAGGGCGTCTTCCTCCTCAATCACGGCGACACCTTCTATTGCCCCCGCTGCCGACAGCTCGGC
>JBCCZJ010000448.1:0-4519 GCA_039187915.1 Myxococcota bacterium | reverse complement strand
GTCGTCGAGGACGACGACGCCTTCGAGGAGCGCATCGAAGATGCCCTGGAGGTCGAGGGTCATGAATTTGCCTGTTTTTTGGGCAATAGGGGAACGCGCGCGAATCTAGCCGTGTGCGGGGTCGCTGCAAGGTCCAGAACCGGCACAGCTTTTCGCGCTCGCGACACGGGCGGGCCCGCCCTCTACCCCGCGGGCGTCACGCTCAGGGGCTCCCGAGATCGTCCGACACCGGGTACCGTCTCGGCATGCGCAGGCCGGCGGCGGGGCGGCAGGGGGCCGACCCGGCGGTTGCGGAGGAGTGCGGAGAGCGATGCGGCAGGGACTGACCGTCGCCGAGGCGCAGGCGGCGATCCTCGAGGAGACGCCGTGCCTGGGCGCGGAGACGATCTCCGCCTCGGATGCCGCGGGGCGCGTGCTCGCGGAGGCCGTGGTCTCGGCGCGCCGCCACCCGCCCGCGGACTGCTCCGCCATGGACGGCTACGCGGTCCGGCGCGAGGACCTGCTCGGCGCGACCGCGGACGCGCCGCGCACGTTGCCGGTCGTCTACGAAGTCCCGGCCGGCGGCCAGGCCACGCGCCCGCTCGAAGCCGGCGAGGTCGCCCGGATCTTCACGGGTGCTCCGCTGCCGCCCGGTGCCGACGCCGTCGTCATGCAGGAGGACACCGACCAGGGCGCCTCCGAGGTCGAGATCCGGACCGAACCCGCGCCGCGGGACAACGTCCGGGACGGTGGCGAGGACTTCGAGGTCGGGGATCGTCTGATCGACGAGGGCGTCGTGTTAGGCGCAGCGCATCTCGGCGTCCTCGCGTCTCTCGGCCGGACGATCGTCTCCGTCCATCAGCGTCCGCGCGTCGCGATCCTGTCCGGCGGCGACGAGCTCGTCGAGCCGGATCGGCCGGCGGACGGCGGTCGCATCGTCTCCTCGAACTCCTACACGCTGGCGGCGCAGTGCCGCGAGATCGGCGCCGAGCCGCTCTATCTCGGGATCGCCGAGGATACGCCCGAGGCGATCGAGGCGCGCATGCGTGCCGGCCTCGGCGCCGACGTGCTGGTGAGCAGCGCCGGCGTCTCCGTCGGCGATCACGACCACGTCCGGGACGTCCTCGAGAAGGTCGGCTGCCGGCTGCGCTTCTGGGGCGTGAAGATGAAGCCGGGCTTTCCGCTCGCCTTCGGCGTGATCGAACCGAACGGCCCGCTCGTCTTTGGTCTGCCCGGGAATCCCGTCTCGACGGCCGTGACCTTCGAGCAGTTCGTCCGGCCGGCGCTCCGTCGGATGATGGGACACCGCGCGATCCACCGGCCCGTCGTCCGCGCCACGCTGACCGCCGACTACCGCAAGAAGGCGGGACGCCTGCACTTCGTCCGCGTGGCGCTCGAGCGGGACGGGGCCCGTGTCCTCGCGAATCCGACCGGCAACCAGAGCTCGGGGGTGCTGACCTCGATGATCCGGGGACAGGGCCTGGCGGTCGTGCCGCTCGAGAGCGACGGACTCGATGCGGGCACCGAGGTCGACGTGCAGATCCTCGACACGACCTTCTTCGACCGGGACGAGCGGGGCTTCTAGGACGATGCCCGCGACTCGAGCCGGAGCGGCGGGGACGCGCCTCGGGAACGTCGAGGCGGCCCTCTTCGCCGGCGGCGCGGACGCTTCGGCGGCCGAGCGGACCCTGGCGGGCTGTTTCGTGACGGTCCGGTCGAGCGCGGGCGGGTCGGACCTCGCGGGATGGGTCGAGCGCCTCGAGGCCGCGACGGAGGAACGGATCCTGATCGTCGAAGGGGCGGACGGGGCCGCGGCCCTCGAAGTGGAGCTCGACGTCGTGCAGGCGCTGCTCTGCTGGCCCGAGGCCGACGCGCTCTTCATCGACGAGACCGATCGGCCGCGCCTGACGCTCCTTCGCCCCGAAGCGACGCTGGACTCCGCCCGGCGTCACGCGGCGGGAGGAGCCGATCGACCTTCGGCCTGGCTCGCGGCCTTCGGTGCGGAGCGGGTCGATCCGGCGCGCCTCGGGCTCGAGCCGCGAGGGGGACGTTAGGGGCATGCTCGACCTTCCGCGTCTCCGGCGTCTGCGACTGACCGAGCGCCCGCTCCCGCAGCGGATCCTGGGGCGCGCCCTCCACGTGAACTACGTCCACCTTCCGGGCGTGGAGCTCGAGATCGAGGGGGACGAGAACCTGCCGGACGCGCCGGTCATCTTCGCGATGAACCACACGGACCGGTACAACTACTGGCCCTGGCAGTATCTGATCTGGAAACGCTGGGGGCGCTTCACCGCCGCCTGGGTCAAGGGCAAGTACTACGAGAACCGGCTCCTCGCGCTCTTCATGGAGAGCATGCTCCAGCTGCCCACCGTTTCGCGCGGCTACCTGATCACGAAGGATTTCCAGTCGGTGCTACAGCGGACGCCGACGGATCAGGAGTACATGCTCCTGCGCGACGTCGTCGATCGTCGGGCCGTCGGCGAGGAGGCGGCCCTTCCCGAGCCGCCCGAGGTGCCGGAACGCCTGCTGCGCATGCCGCGAAGCCCGCTCGGCTTCGACTTCGACCCGACGGACCGCGACTACGCCGACTACATCTGCGACCTCTTCCAAGCCATGATGGCGCGCTTCGTGGAGCTCAACGAGGAGGCACGGGACCGCGGCGTCGACCTGCTGATCTTTCCTCAGGGCACGCGCTCGATCCGGCTGCTCGAGAGCCACATCGGGATTGCCCAGATCGCTCTCCACCTGCGCATCCCGATCGTTCCGGTCGGCTGCAACGGGTCGGACTCGCTCTACCCCGGGCCGTCGCCGTTCGCCCGAAAGGGGCGCGTCGTCTACCGGATCGGCCAGCCGATCCATTTCGACGACCTCGCGGCGTTCCACGTCGACGAGGCCTACGCGCCGTTCTCCGCCGCGGCCGAGCGCGATCACGCGAAACCGTTCCGCGGCGTGGCCGACCTCGTGACCGACCGGATCGAGCAGCTCCTCGACGAGCCCTATCGGCGCGCGCCGCGCGAGGCCGCCGTCGAAGAGGGCCCGCGGAGCTCCGACCGCTTCGTCTGACGCGAACCCCTGGCCCGGCCCGGGCAGACCCTAACGCCGCCGCTCGGCGCGCCGGAGCGCTTCGATCGTCGCGGTCGTCGAGTACCCGGCGACGATCGGGAGCCGCTTCACGCGGCCGCCCCAGGACAGCACGTCCTCGCGGCCGACGATCTCTTCGAGGCGCCAGTCCCCGCCCTTCGCCAGCACGTCCGGGCGCAGCGCGCGGATCGTGCGGAGCGGCGTGTCCGCGCCGAATCCGACCACCCAATCGACGCAGGCGAGGCCCGCGACGACTTCCTTGCGGACGCGCGCCGGCTGGACGGGCCGGTCCGCGCCCTTCGCGCGGCGCACGCTCGCGTCGTGATTGATCGCGACCACCAGCCGATCGCCCAGACCGCGCGCCGCTTCGAGGCTCCGCACGTGACCCGGGTGGAGGAGATCGAAGCAGCCGTTCGTGAACACGACGACCTCGCCTCGGCTTCGCGCGCTCGCCACGGCCCGTTTCGCTGCCTCGAGGCCCACGACCTTGTCCCGCGCGCGCGCCGGCCGCGGCGTCTTCACGAGTCCTCGTCTCCGGCGTCGAAGAGATATCGCAGCGCCTTGAAGGGGGCCTTGATCACGTCGGGGACGCCCGACATCAGCGTCTGGACCGGCAGCGCGTCGACGTCCGGGTCGTTCAGCGCGCCCTCGACCTCGAAGTAGGTGCCGAAGAGTCCGCGCTCCGAGCCCGGCAGCAGGCTGCGGACGATCGGCAGGTTGTCGAGGAACGCCGATGGCTTCCGGAAGAGGAAGATGCCGACCACGCTGCGGATCGTCGCGGGCTTCGGGTTCGTGTCGATGTCGGCGCGGGCGAAGACGCGCAGCGGGCCTTCGATCTCGAAGTCCTCGACCGAGATGACGCCGCGCTCGATCGCGAAGGTGCCTTCCATCGTCTCGTAGGCGAGGCGGTTCTCGTTCGCGAAGGGGTTGTAGCCCTCGGTCGCCTTGGCGAGACGGAAGAGGAGGGGGAGGCTCGTCTGGACGGTGCCCTCCTGCGCGTCGGCGCGGATGCGGCCTTCGAGCTCGGAGATGAAGTTCCGCGCGGGGCGGACGCGGCCGGACAGCGAGCCGGTCGCTTCGATGGCGCCGACGGCGAGCCCTTCCGGGAGCGCCACGAAGGGCCCGATCTCGTCGAGTCGGGCGCCCGTCAGCGCGAAGCTCGTGTCGAAGCCGACGGTGTCGTCACGGTCGAGGTCGAGCGCCATGCGCGCGGCGAAGAGACCCTGCTCCTCGACCTCGATGTCGAGGTCGTCGAGATGGAGCCGCGTGTCCTCGAGGCGGACGAGGCCGGTGGCGCGTTCGAAGGGGAGCCAGCGCCGGGGGCGGAACTCCATCTCGAAGCGGCCCTGCCCCCAGCGCCCGGACGGCATCGCGTCGCTCGCGCCCGCGTCGGTCGCGTCGCCGGGGACCGCCGCGATCGGCGCCGCGATCGCGGCGGGCGCATCGGCCGCTTTCGGCG
>JBCCZJ010000447.1:0-4528 GCA_039187915.1 Myxococcota bacterium | reverse complement strand
GCCCCGGCGTGACCGACGGCGTGACCGGGATCGCGAACGCCTGGCGCGCCAACTCGCCGATCCTGGTGTTCGGCGGGCAGGGGCCCTTCGAGAACCTGCGTCGCGGCTCGCTCCAGGAGATGGATCACCTGGGCGTCGTCCGTCCGATCACGAAGTACTGCGACGCGGTCTACGAGTCGAAGCGGATCCCCGAGTACATCGAGCTCGCCGTCCGACACGCCGTCTCCGGCATCCCGGGCCCGGCCTACCTCGAGATCCCGATGGACATCTTCATGGGCGGGGTGGAAGAAGAAGTCACGATTCCGAAGATCCGCACGAACCCGCCGCGGCTCTCCCCCGACAAGGACGAGGTCGCGAAGGCGGTCGAGCTGCTGAGCCAGGCCCAGCGCCCGATGCTGATGGCCGGGACGAGCGTGAAGTGGTCGTACGCGTCCGGGGCGATGAACCAGTTCATCGCCGACACGCACATGCCGACCTACACCAACGGCATGGGTCGCGGCACGGTCCCGCCGGATTCGCCGGAATTCCTGAACCGCTCGCGGCGTGACGCGCTCCAGAAGATCGACCTGATCATCCTGGCGGGCACGCTCCTCGACTTCCGCATGCGCTTCGGCCAGACGATCCCGGCGGACTGCAAGATCATCCAGCTCGACATGGACGCGACGCTGATCGGCCAGAACCGCCAGGCCGACGTCCCGCTCGTCGGGAACCTCGCCTGCACCTTCGAGGCGCTCTCCGCCGAGATCGAGACGCAGGGCGCGAAGCTCGACTTCACGAGCTGGCGCGACGAGCTGCGCGAGATCGAGAACAAGGCCGAGGCGAAGGTCCAGGCCGCGCTCGACAGCGACGAGGTGCCGATCGATCCCCAGCGCATGTGCCGCGAGGTCCGCGACTGGCTCGACACGCTCGACGACCCGATCGTGATCGGCGACGGCGGCGACATCGTCGCGACCTCCGCGAAGATCATTCCTGTGAAGAGCGAAGGCGCGTGGATGGACCCCGGGCCGCTCGGAACGCTCGGGGTCGGCATGCCCTTCGCGCTCGCGGCGAAGCTCGCTCACGAGAATCGGCCCGTCGTGATCATGTACGGCGACGGCTCCTTCGGCTTCAACGGCATGGAGTACGACACCGCCGTCCGCTTCGGCCTCCCGATCATCGGGATCGTCGGCAACGACGGCGCCTGGGGGCAGATGATGCGGCCGCAGGGCGCGATCTACGGCTGGGATCGCCTCGAGGGCGTGCTCCTCAACCGCACGCGCTACGACAAGGTCGTCGAAGCGCTCGGCGGACACGGCGAACACGTGACCGAGCCCGATCAGCTGCGCCCCGCGCTCGAGCGGGCAGCGGCCTCTGGCCTGCCGGCGCTCATCAACGTCGAGATCCGTCAGGACCGGGAATACTCGGGCGGGATCTACGTCTGATTTCGGACCGGATCGGGCCGAGGCGCCGTCGTCGCAGGTCGACCCTGCTTTGGCGTTCGATGAGCGCGTGGGTCTCGCTTTCGAGCGGCTTCCGATCGGCGGCGGCTCGGGAGGCTGAATGCGCTTCGTAGTCGAGCGGCGGGAGCCGGATGCGCTCGGGCTCGATCTGGGGGCGTTGCAGACGTGGCTCGCGGAGGTCGGGCCGGTGGCGGTCGTCGATCTCGAGACGACGGGGCTGCCCGACCGGCGTTCGTCGGAGATCCTCGAGGTCGGGGTCCTGCTCCTCGATCCCGGCGCGTCGACCGTCGGCGTCGGGTCGAGTCTCGTCCGTCCGTCCCGGCCGATTCCGCCGCTGGTGAGCCGGCTGACGGGGATCGTCGAGGCGGACGTCGAAGGCGCGCCGCGTCTGATCGCTCTGCGGGAGGGGATCCGCGAGGCGCTCGCCGGCCGGCTGCTCGTCGCCCATCAGGCCGAGTTCGAGCGGGCGTTCCTGCGCAAGGAGATCGACACCGCGCTGGGAAGCGCGCGCTTCCTCGACACCCAGGATCTCCTCGGCCTGACCCACCCGGACGCGCCGGATCTCCGGCTGGAGACCTTCGTCCGCCCGCTCCTCGGGCGGGAGGAGCGTCACCGGGCCTTCGAGGACGCCCTGGATCTCGCGGAGGTCCTCGGCGTGATCGCGCGCGGCGCGATCGACGGCGAGTCGCGTCACGCGGAGGCGCGCCGGATCCTCGCGCGTCATCTGCCGACGTCGCCCTGGCGGGGGCTGCTCGCCGGCACCGCGCCGGAGCGAGCCGACGTCGACCCGCTGACCGACACCGAGGCGGACGCGCTCTTCGTCGTCGGCGACGACGACGCGGTCTTCGACTTCGAGGCCTTAGCCGCGGAAGGCGGTGGCGCGCGGGCGCAGGCCCGCGACGTCGAGGGGCGGTTCCTCGAGATCGGATCGAGCGACGAGGGGCCGGTGCCCTTCGCGCTCGACGCGATCCTGGCCGCGCTCTCCGATGCCGAACGGGGCGAGCGCCACTTCCCGGGCTATCGAGTGCGGGAGGAGCAGCTCGCGCTGGCCCGCGAGTTCTTCCACGTCTTCGAGGACGGCGGCATCGCGAAGCTCGAGGGCGGGACCGGCGTCGGCAAGTCGCTCGCCTACCTCGCCGTCGCGATCCCTTTCGCGATCGATCGGGCGGCGGCCGGAGCCAAGGAGCCGGTCGTGCTGTCGACGCGAACGAAGCTCCTGCAGGACCAGCTCCTCCGAAAGGACATCGCGGCCGCCGCCCGCTTCCTCGGCCACGCTTCCCTTCGCGCGCTCTCGATCAAGGGGCGCGCGAACTACGTCTGCGAGCGCCGGCTCGGCGCGGCGCTCGGCGAGGCCTCCGACCCGGCGCTGCTCGACGATCTCCGCACGGACTACGCGCTGCTCGAAGCCTGTGCGCGGATCCGGCCGAACGGCGAGATCGGCACGGTGCCCGCGGCGCTTCTGCGGCGTCATCCGCGCCTGCGCGAGCTGCTGCGCGCGAGCGTCGCGACGCGTTCGGACCAGTGCTCCCGGGAGCAGTGCGCCCACGAGCGGCGCTGTCCCTTCGGTCGCCATCGCCGGTCTCTCGCGAAGGCGCACCTCGTCGTCGCGAATCACGACCTGCTGCTGCGCTGGCCGCCGGACTATCCCGCTTTCGCCCACGTCGTGATGGACGAGGGGCACGAGGTCGGCGGCGTGGCCGAAGAGGTGTACGCGATCCGGGTCCGGCCCGAGGACGTCGCGGAGCGGCTCGACGAGCTCTTCGGTGCGCCCGTCCGGCGGGGCCAGCGGCGTTATGCGACGACCGGGCTCGTCGCGCAGCCGGATTCGAAGGGCGAGGAGAGCGCGCTGCGCCAGAACCGGCGGGACCTGATGCTCGAGCTGATCGGACTCGGGCGGACGCTCGCGGAAGGTGCGGATGCGTTCGGCGGCGTCGAGCTCACGGCCGAGGCGGCGCGTCGCTTTCGCGGGGCGGCGCAGGTGGCCGAAGCGGCGGCGCGGCGGCTCGACGCGATCGCCCAGCACGCGAGCCGGACGGGGCCCGCCAAGCGGCTCGTGTCGGGCGAGGATCGCGACGGATTGCCGACGGGTCCCCAGCGCGACCTCGACGCGGAGGAAGAGGCCGAGCGCGCCATCTCGGCCCACGTCGAAGCGCTGGCCTCCGCGGCGCACGGACTGCGGGTGGCCTTCGCGCCCGAGAACGACGACTACGTGGCGGCCTTCGAGGGGCTGGAGAGCCCGTACGATCGCTGGTCGCTCGTGCTTCGGCCGGTCGCGCCGGGCGAGGCGTTCCGGGAGGAGTTCCTGCAGAAGATCGAAGGACTGGCGGTCGTGTCCGCGACGCTCTTCGTCGGCGACGACGACCATGCGGCGCTCGGCGAAGTCGGGCTCGCGGGGCAGGACGTGCCCGAGAGCTGGAGCCGGGTCGTCGGTTCGCCGTTCCCCTACGCGGCGTCGATGCGGGTGATCGCGCTCGAGCACGATCCCGCGCTCGCCGGCGACCTCGTCGAGGAGACGGCGCAGACCCTGGCGACCCTCGCGCGCGCGATGCGCGGTCGGACCCTCGGCCTCTTCACCAGCCTGGCACGCATGCGCGAGACGGCGGACCGGCTGAGCCAGCTGCTCGAGGGCGAGGGGATCGAAGTGCTCCTGCCGCGTCGAGCGAGCGACGACCCGGGCGCGTTGGTCGACCGGTTCCGCAAGACGAAGGGCGGGGCGGTCCTGCTCGGCGCGCGGCGGTTCTGGCAGGGCATCGACGTGCGCGGCGAGGACCTGCAGGCGGTCGTGATCGAAAAGCTGCCCTTCGACGTGCCGACCGAGCTCCGCCGGCGCCGCGACGAACGGCTCCGGGCGGTGGGCGAGGACCCCTTCCGGCGCGCGGCGCTCGGGAAGATGCTGCTCCACCTGAAGCAGATGGCGGGCCGGCTCATCCGGAGCGAGACCGACCGGGGCCTGGTGGTGATCGTCGATGCCCGGCGCGATCGCGGGTACTTCCGGCGGCTGGCAGATGCGTTCCCCGAGGGGGTAAGCGTCGAGGCGGCGCCGCGTGACGCTCTGCCGGCGATCGTGGAATCGCTGGATCTGGGCCTCG
>JBCCZJ010000446.1:0-4535 GCA_039187915.1 Myxococcota bacterium | reverse complement strand
CGTCGCGGCTGACCGGGTTCGTCACGCCGGTTCCGATCTCGATCCGCTCGGTCGCCGCGGCGGCGAGCATGAGCTGGCTCCAGACCTCGGGCGTGAGATTCTGCGTATCGGCGTAGACCAGGCTGTCGAAGCCGCGCGCCTCGGCGTTGCGGGCCATCGCGGCGGTGCCGCCGGGGCTGGTGAAGGTCAGCAGTCCGATCTGCATGGGCCTCGCCTCTCTCTCTGGATCGCGCCGTTCATCGGATCGCCGACGTCGGCGATCCCGTCGTGTCGAGTCGGGCCGCCGCGGCCTCGGCGCTCCGGGCTTCTTCGGCGCGGCCGAGCCGCGCGAGGACCTGGGCGACCTCGCGATGGGCGGCCGCGCTCGGGCGCGCCGCGGCCAGCCGACGATAGGTCGACAGGGCGCCTTCGAGGTCCCCCTGCTTGACCTGCACGCTGCCGAGATGGTCGTAGGCCGCGGCGTTGGTCGGGTCGGTCTCGATCGCCTGCGCGAGGAAGCGCTTCGCCTCGTCGGGGCGCCCCTGCTGGAGGACCACGATTCCGAGTCCGGTCAGCGTGTCGGAGCGCGGCTCCTGGGCGAACGCGGCACGGAGGTAGCGCTCGGCCTCTGCGAACTCGCCGGCGCGCGCGAGGGAGCCGCCGAGATTGAAGTTCGCGCTGGCCGATTCGGGGTCGAGCTCGAGCGCCTTGCGATAGAGCTCGACGGCGTCCTCGGGCAGGCCCTGGCTCTCGAGGACGTAGCCGAGGTCGTTGTAGATCGCGGGATGGGGCTCGATCGCGAGGGATTCCCGGTAGTAGGCCTCGGCGAGCTCGTACTCGCCGAGGTCGACGGAGACGAGGGCCAGATTGTTGTGCGCCTTCGCGTGCGTCGGGTCCGCCTCGATCGCCCGCTCGAGCGGCGCGACCGCCTCGTCGCTCTTGCCCTGCTGGAAGAGCGAGAAGCCGAGGGCGTTCAGGAGTTCGACGTTGTCGGGCTCGACGGAGAGGCCGCGCTCGTATTGAGCGACGGCGGCCGGGTAGTTGCCCGTTCGTTCGTTGGCCATGCCCGCGCGCAGGAAGGAGTAGGCGTCGAGGAACCTCTCCTCGATCTTCGCGATGGCGTCCGCGGGGAGCGGGACGAACTCCGGGATGTTCGCCGCGCGATCGGGCTCGGTGAAGCGGTCGAGCACGACCGGCGGGGTCGAGCGGCCCGCTTCGTCGATGTGCGTGAGGAAGAGCTGGGTATAGGGCCGGTTCGCCTTGGACGAGAAGACGAGCCAGCGACCGTTGCTCGAGAAGCTGTGCCAGGAGTTCATGTTCGGCGTGTTCGCGCGGAGCCGCCGAGCCTCGCCGCCCTCCGCGGGAAGGATGAAGAGCTCGCTGTCCGGCATGAGCAGCATGTAGTTGTCGGCCTGGCAGAAGACGATCCACTTCCCGTCCGGCGAGAACTTGGCGAAGAAGTTGCTCCGGCCGTTGTGAGAGGCCCCGGGGATCGGCTCGGCGCGGCCGCCCTTGCCGCCGTTCCAGGGCACGCGATAGAGATCGAACTTGAAGGGCTCGCCCTCCTCGATGAACTCGGGCACGTCCTTCTCGTCGAGCAGGATGCTCGCCGCCTCGGTCACCGCCGGCTTGTCGTAGACCTTCGCGCGCGCGAAGACGATCCACTCCCCGTCGGGGCTCCAGGTCGGATTGCTCTGCACGTAGGCGGGATCGTCCGCGCCCGGGAGCGGGGCGTACGTGCCGGTCTCGCGGTCGTAGACGACGAGGATGCCCTTGATGGGGAAGAAGAGCTGGGAGTACTCGATCCCGGGCGTCGCGACGAAGACCGCGCGGTCCTTGACCGTGCTGATCACGTAGCGTCCGTCCGGCGAGACCTGCGAAAGGAGGCCGAACGTCCCCTCGCCGTCGTCGCGGCGATAGTCGCTCCAGGTGATGATCTTCTCGTCGTCGAGGGACATCTCCTTCGAGACGGGGAGCACCGCGTAGCCGCCCTTGTCGTTCCCGTAGTCGACGTCCAGGCCGAGCGTCGACCCGTCCCCGGAGAAGGAGTGACAGTTGCCGCAGACCGGGAGGTCCTCGAGGACGATCGGGGGGCGCTCCTCGGAGTCGACGGAGCCGAAGCGCCAGCGGATCCGGGACGGATCCTGGACCGCTTCGATGAAGGGCAGGGGGACCTCGCGATAGAAGATCGCGTCGCGGACCGGGTCGGACGAGGTCCGGAGCGAGACGAGCGCGGCGGACGCGGCGCGGGCCTGGGGCCCGAGGCCGACGACGGCGAGTCGCACCGGCTGGTTGGTCGAACGCCGTTTTATTTCAGACCACTCCGCTTTCGTCGGTTGCCAGCTCGCCTGGGCCGCGGTGAAGCGACGGGGTTCGGCCTCGTCGGCGAAGCGCACGAGGACGTCCCAGCGCGCGACGCCTTCGGTCTCCTCGGTCCATCGGACGGTCGGGGCGGCGATGTCGGCCGGAAAGAGCGCGCCTTCGGCGGGATAGGTGATCGCGAGCCGTCCCTGGGGCGCCTGCGGGAAGGGGACGGGGCCGGCTTCGGGGGTACAGCCCGCGCATAACACGGCGAGCGCGCCGAACGTGAGGACGCTCAGGATCGGAAAGGGGGGCCACGTCATGGGTCGCTGTCTTCCGGGAGAGGGCTTGGCCCCGCGGGCCTCTTCCTCCGCGGGGGCCGTCACGATAGCGGGATCCGGGGGGCCGGACGCCCGCCGCGCAGGCCGCGGCCGATTTTCTCCGAGATTCGAAATTGACTTCGGAATCCGTTCGGGTGTAGAAGGAAGGGAGGGGAAGTTGCGTCTTCCCCGGCTCCCTCTCTGCCGCGTCCCGGGATCGCCCGGGGCTGGAGAACGCCGATGCTCCTGCGCCGCCTCTCGCCGGTCCTCGCGATCGCGCTCCTGCTCACCGCCGCCGCCTCCGTCTCGGTCGCCGCGATCCACCACGTCAAGAACGGGGAGTCGATCCAGGCCGCCCTCGACGCGGCGTCCGCGGGCGACACGGTGATCGTCGACCCCGGGACCTACCAGGAAGATCCGACGAGCCTCTACGGGCTGCACGTGACCAAGGACGACATCCGTCTGATCGGCCGCGTCAAGAAGAACAAGGGCCACGAGGGCAAGGTCATCCTGCTCGCGAACGGCGACCAGGAGACGGGCATCTACGCCGCTCCGCCCGGATGCGACTACACCGACAGCGAGTGCCCCGGGGAGATCAAGAACTTCTACGTCCGCGGCTTCACGGTGGAGGGCTTCCCGCGCAACGGCATCCAGACGCGCTGGGTCGACGGATTCAGGTTCATCAAGAACGAGTCGGTCAACAACCTGAACAACGGCATCTACCCGACGCTCTCCGCGAACGGCCTCGTCCGCGCGAACGTCTCGTACGGTTCCCTCGACACGGCGATGTGGGTCGCGGGCTCCGAGAACGTCCGCGTCGTCCGCAACGAGGTGTTCGGCAGTCCGATCGGCCTCGAGATCACGGTCTCGAACGACGTCGTCGTGAAGCACAACGAGATCCACGACAACACGGTCGGCGTGGGTCTCTTCCATCCGAACGCGGCCGGCAACCCGCCGCTCCCCGAGATGAGCAACTGGATCATCGCCGCCAACGCCATCTACGACAACAACCTGCCGAACCCGGCCCCGCCGAACACCTTCCAGGCCGGTCTGCCGCTCGGCGGCGGCGTGCTCCTGCTCGGCGTGAGCGATCACGTCGTGCGCAACAACCGGATCGAGGGCAACGACTTCTACGGCGTGGGCATGCTCGGATGGTGCACGGCGCTCAGCTTCGACCCCTCGCGCAACTGTGAAGTACGACCGCCGATCGCGGATCCGTCCGCCAACAACAACACGATCAAGCGAAACATCATCAAGAACAACGGCACGGCGCCGCCCGCCGGCCATCCGCTCGCGCCGCTCGCGAGCGACGTGCTCTACTTCCAGACGCCGCCTTTCGAGCCCGGAACCGGAAACTGCTTCGTGAACAACGAGCCGGCGAACCTGACCTTCTTTTCGAGCGAGCCGGACGGGCAGCTACCGACCGACGGCTGCTAGGGCTCCGAGCGGGCGCGCTCCGCCGCCGCCTGGCCTCTGGGTCTGGCCTCTGCGTCAGGTCTCTTCGCCTCGCGGTCCGCGTCGTCGCCCCGCACTCCCCGCGACGCTCGGCGGCTTCCGTCGTCGTGCGCTACCGGTCGGGGCAGCGCGTTCGCCCGCGCGCCCGAGGAACGCAGTGCCCCCCGACGCTTCCGCCGAGACCCGAACGTCCGAGGCCTGTCGGGTCGTCGTGCGAAGCGTGGACGGGCCGGTCGCACGTGAGCTCTTCCTGCTGGGCGAGCCCAGCGACGCCGCGGGCGATGCCGCCGCGCAGGCGCGCGCGGTCTATGCGGGCCTCGACGACGCGCTCGCCGCGCGGGGCGCCGCCTGGTCCGACGCGATTCGCGAGACGATCTTCCTCGCGTCGAGCGCCTCGGAGCTCGCCGTCGTCCGCGCGGCGCGGGCCGCGGTCGTGGATGCGACCTGTCCGCCTCCCCTTGCGATCGAGCAACCGCCCCT
>JBCCZJ010000445.1:0-4559 GCA_039187915.1 Myxococcota bacterium | reverse complement strand
CCTCGGACTTGGCTTCGAGGGCGATGCCCTTCTCGCCCTGTCCGCGCTCGGGCTCGAGCCAGGCCGTCGTCAGGATCGCGGAGCCGTCCGCGATCTTGCCGAGCCAGGCGTTCTTCTGGGCGTCGCTGCCCGCGGCGAGGAGCACCTTCGCGCTCAGCACGCAGGAGACGAAGTGCGGGACCGGCGCCATCGAGCGACCAAGTTCCTCGTAGACGAACGCGCCCTCGAGGAGCCCGAGGCCGCCGCCACCGTACTGCTCCGGGATGAGCAGACCGTTCAGGCCGAGCTCACTCATCTGGCCCCAAAGCTCGGTGGGGACGCCGTCGGCATCGTCTTCCATGTCGCGAACGAGCTGGGTCGGGCAATGCTCTTCGAGCATCGCTTTCGCCATGTCGATCACCATCTGCTGTTCTTCGGCGAGATCGAGATCCATCTTGGGTTCTCCTGTATCCGGAGCGGGTGGTCATCCGAATCGAGCGACCGGGACGTCGCCGCACATCGGGCAACTGCCCGCTCGGGAGGTCGCGCCCTCGTCGGACGCGATTGCTGTCTGGCTGTTAAAAGTTCTTGGGCAGGCCGAGATGTCGGCGCGCGATGATGTTCTTCTGGATCTCGGACGAACCGCCGCCGACCGTCTCGTTCATGGTCGCGCGGTAGGCGCCTTCGAATCGGCCGCGAAGCGGCGCATCGTCCTGGCCTTCCATGATCGTGCCCTCGTGCCCCTGGATGTCGAGCGCATCCTTGCAGACGCGCTGGGAGAGGGACGTCGTGAAGAGCTTGTACTGCGACGACTCGATCGTGGGCGGCTTGCCGCCCGACTTGGCCGCGCAGACGAAGCGGGTCGAGAGGGCCTTGGCCACCGCCGTGTCCGTCACGATGTGCGCGATGGTCCGTCGCACGTTCGTGTCGTCCTTGAGCGGCTCGTCGTCCCGCTTCGCTTCCTTCACCCAGTCGACGAGGACCTCCGATCGGTTGGCGATCGGAGAGAGCGTGAACATCGTGAAGCGTTCGAGGTCGAGCGCCTCCGAGATCATCTGGAAGCCCTTGCCGCGCTGGCCGACGAGGTATTCGTCCGGCACGAACACGTCGTCGAAGAAGACCTGGTTGGTCGTGTCCTTGCCGATCGTCGGCAGGCTCTGGACCTCGAGGTTCGGGTTGTCCATGTCGATCAGGAAGAGGGACAGGCCGTCGTGCTTCGGCTTGTCCTGGTCGGTGCGGGCACCGACCCAGTACCAGTCGGCGAAGTGCGCGGAGGTCGTCCACATCTTCTGGCCGTTCAGCAGCCAGCCGCCCTCGACCTTGTCGGCGCGGAGCTGCATGTTCGCCGCGTCGGAGCCCGCCTCGGGCTCGGAGTAGCCGACCGCGAATTCGATCTCCGCGTCGAGGATCAGCGGAAGGAACTTCTGCTTGAGGAAGTCGTTGCCGTGTCGGATCAGGGTCTTGCCGATGATGCCGACGCCCTTGCCGATCTGCGGCGCGGCGTGCTTCGAGAGGGCCTCGTTGAGGATGTACTCGTAGACGCCCTCGATCTCCTGGCCGCCGAACTCCTTCGGCCAGGACATGCCGAGCCAGCCCTTCGCGGCGAGCTTCTTCATGAACTCGCGGCGCTCGGGCGTGTCGGAGAGCTGCGTGAAGTTCTCGCGGTGGTGGTCCATCACGACGGGGTCGCGGTTCTCGACCAGCCAGGCGTCGACCTCTTCGGCGAACTTCTGTTCTTCGGGGCTGAAATCAAAATCCATGGCGTGTGCTCCTGGGGCCGACGCGCACGGATCGCCTTCGAACGAGGCGGGGGGCGGGTCGGCAGCGCATAGGGGGCGACCCTTCGGATCGCTTCGCGACTATATACGAGACGGACCGTTCTGTATAGGCTCCCGCGGGGTTTCGGCGCGTCGTGGGCCGCTCCTAGACTGGCGGCATGTCGCGACGGCGCCCGCTCCTGATTCTTCTTCTGCTCACCGCCGTCGTGGTCACGGGCCTCGCGATCGCGCAGCGCCACGCGCTGCTCGTCTTCGTGCTCGCGACGGACGCGCCGCCGCCGCCGCTGCCGCCGACGGACGAGGGGCCGGGCGTCCACTGGGCCGACGACTGGTTCACCGTCGAGGAGATCGCCCCCGACACGTGGGCGATCGGCGAGCCCCGCTTCCACCAGAGCAACTTCAGCTACCTGATCGCCGGGCGCGAGCGCGCGGTCCTCTTCGACGCCGGCCCGGGAATCCGCGACCTGCGTCCGATCGCGCGCCGTCTCACGTCCCGCTCGATCCTCTTCGTTCCCTCCCACTTCCACTACGACCACGTGGGCAATGCCATCACGTTCGAGCACGTCGCCGTGATCGACCTCCCCGGCCTCCGAGCGCGGGCGCCGCGCGGTCGTCTCTCCTTGACCGCGGCGGAGCATCTCGGCGCGATGGAGGGTTTCGAGAGGGTGCCGCTCGAGGTGGACCGCTGGCTCGCGCCCGGCGAATCGATCGAGCTCGGCGGTCGTCGCCTCGAAGTGCTCTATACGCCGGGGCACACGCCGGACTCGATCTCGCTGCTCGATCCCGACGCGAGGCTCCTCTTCACCGGCGACTTCCTCTATCCCGGTCCGCTCTTCGCGTTCCTTTCGAACAGCAGCCTCGGCGACTACCGGCGCGCGGCGGCGACGGTGCTCGCACGCGTCGACCCGGACGCGCGGCTCTACGGTGCGCATCGCGCCGCGCCGCCCGGCGCTCCCCGCCTCGCGATGGACGACGTGCGCGACCTCGCGGTCACACTGCGCGCCCTCGCCGCCGGCGAGCTCGACGGCGAGGGCGTCTATCCCGTGCGCTACGGCGTGAACGAGCGCCTCGAACTCCTGGCCGAGCCGCGCTGGCTCGCGCGCTGGTCGGAGTTCCACCCAGACTTCGGCCCGCGACCGCGTTAGGCGACCGCCGCAGGCGCTGCCTGCCGGACGACGGCGCTAGAAGAGGCCGTAGCGCTCGAGCACGGAACGCGCCGCGTCGGGGCCGACGGCCTTCTCGGCCAGGAGGCCCGCTTGCCGCGCGCCGTCGACGTTGATCTGGTTGTCGTCGAGGAAGAGGACGCGCTCCGCGTCGCAGCCCAAGCCTTCGAGGGTGTGGTCGAAGGCTGCGCGATCGGGCTTCACGAGCCCCATCTCGTAGGACAGATACTGCTCATCGAAGAGCGTGATCAACCCGAACTGCTCCTCGTAGCGCTCGCAGTGGACGCGGTTCGTGTTCGAGAGACACGCGAGTCGCGTCCGGCCCTGGAGATCCTGGACGAGCTCGCGCGCGCCGGGCAGCAGGCCCTTCGGCCAGGAGATGAAGGCGTCGAGGAAGGCCTCCGGCGTCGCGGGCATCGCCCACGTGTCGACCATGCCGCGGGCGAAGTCCCGTTCGTCGCATTCGCCGCGCTCGAAGCGCCGGACCCACGGGCACGTCAGCCAGCGCCGCCAGATCTCGTCCTCGTCGGGCTCGTCCGCGAGCATCGCCATGTCGCCCATCCCCCCGAGACGGATCAGGACGCCGCCCAGGTCGAAGAGGACGACGTCGATCGCGGGCGGTCGGGACACGCGGGGCCTCCGGTTCAGGGAGGCGGCAGGCTAGCTCACGCGCGCCGGGCTACGCGCCGGCCTCGGCGCGCAGCTGTTCCAGGTAGACACCGAGCTCGCGATCGAGCACCTCGGGATCGACGAGGCCGAGCTGGGCGAGGACCTGGCCGAGCGGGAGGTGGCTCTCGCGCTGGGTCTCGAGGATGGCTTCGACCTGGGCTTCGTCGAGGAAGCCCTTCTCGACCGCGAGCGCGCCGAAGCGGAGCGGGCTCGTCTCCTGCGCGCGCAGGACCGCGACGACCTGATCGAGCGTCATCAGCCCGAGCTGGTGGGCGAGGCGTCCGAACGAGATCGTCATCTCGGCCTGCTTCTCGAGCGCTTCGAGCAGGGTTTCCTCGCGGAGTACGCCGCGATCGACGAGGTGTTTCCCAAACATGTCGGGGAGTCCTTCGATCGAACGAAGCGTTGGATCGAGGCCGAATCGACTTCGTAGGGTGTCCGCCGGAGGGGACTCGGGGGATTCGCCCGAGCTCGGCGCTCAGTTCCGGGCGGCGACCGCGTTCGGGTCGCGCGCGTGGCTGTACTCGAGGATCTGGAGGCCGCGTGGCGCCTCGCCCTCGGGCAGCGGCTCGATCGTGAGGTGCGCTCGTCGGATGACGAAGCCGGCGATGCCCTCGAGGTCGTTGCGGGCGCCGAGCCGCGCGTTGAGCCGTTCGAAGTCTTCCGCGGCCGAGTACTCGTACACGAGCACGAAGGGCTCCTTCGGCTGGACTTCGCGCCCGGTCAGCGCGAGGTCCACCGTGCGTTCGAGGAAGCGCGGGCGCATGCCGAAGGTGTCGGAGAGGCCGCGCATCCGGGCCCCCGACGCGGCCGCCGCGCGGTACTCGTCGGTCGAAGGCATCGCGCGGCGCGGGACGGCACGGAGCGAGTGATAGACGTCACGGCGCGCCGAGGCACGGTGCAGCGCGCGCGCAACGAGCGTGCGGCCCGCGCCCGCCTCCCCCGGATGCGCCGGTACGCATCACGGGGG
>JBCCZJ010000444.1:0-4568 GCA_039187915.1 Myxococcota bacterium | reverse complement strand
TGAAAGCGCAGGATACGTCGGAGCTGTTTTTCAATGATGTTCGCGTACCCAGGGACAACCTGCTTGGTCAGGAAGGAATGGGCTGTATCCATCTGATGCAGGAACTGCCGCAAGAGCGACTGAGTAGTGCGATCATGGGCGCGGCAGCAATGGAAGCTATTCTTGAAAGTACCGTTGAATACGTTAAAGAGCGGAACGCGTTTGGCCGTCCGATCGCCGCGTTCCAGAATACCCAGTTCAAGCTAGCGGAGCTGCGCACGGAGCTCGACCTCGCGCAGTGTCACGTCGATCAATGCGTGCGCGCGTTCAACGCGGGCAAGCTCACGGCGATCGATGCGGCCAAGGCGAAGCTCGTGACATCGGAGCTCCAGGTGAAGAGCGCAGACCTCGGCGTCCAGCTCCACGGCGGCGCTGGCTACATGGACGAGTACCCGATCTCCCGCCAGTTCACGGACGCCCGGATCGCGCCGATCTACGCCGGCGCCTCCGAGGTCATGAAGCTGATCATCAGCCGGGACTGTCTCGGCGACGCCTACGAACCCTTCAACACGCGCAACTTCTAGCGAGCGGGCGAGGGGAGGCGCGCGTGGCGAGTAGGGGACGACGCATCCTGATCGTCGGCGGCGGCACCGCCGGCGCGGTCCTCGCCGCGCGTCTCAGCGAAGAACCGCGCTTCCGGGTCACGCTGCTCGAGGCCGGCCCCGACCACGACGCGTACGACGAAGCGATCTTCGACCCGACCCGGGCCGCAGAGCGCTGGCCCGGCGAAGGCGATCACCTCGTCCTGCAGCCGATGACGAGCGAGACGGGGCCCGTGCCGATGATCCAGGGTCGCCTGCTCGGCGGCACTTCGGCGGTCAACGGACTGGCCACGCTCCGCGGGCAGCCGGCGGACTACGACGCCTGGGCCGCGGCGGGGCTGGACGGCTGGGGATGGCGCGATGTCGAGCGCACTTTCGTCTCCGTCGAGCGCGACCTCGACTTCGGCGACTCGCCGATCCACGGGTCGAACGGGCCCCTGCCCGTCCGTCGCTGGCGCGACGACGAGATGAGTCGCGCGCAGCTCGCCTTCCGCGACGCTCTGGCGGAGGTCGGGATCGCGGTCACCCCCGACATCAACGACCCGCGCACCCTGCCCGGCGTCGGCGTCTTCCCGGTCACGATCGACGAGCACGCGCGCCGCGTCAGCACCAGCCTCGCCTTCCTCACCGGCGAGGTGCGCGCAAGAGAGAACCTCGAGGTCCGGACGGGCGCCGAAGTCGCGCGCCTCCGGATCGACGGCCAGGCCGCGCGGGGCGTCGAGCTGACGAGCGGCGAGACCCTCGAAGCGGACGAGGTGGTGCTGACCGCGGGCGCGATCTGGACGGCCGCGCTGCTGCTACGCTCCGGTGTCGGTCCGAAGGATCACCTCGCCGAGCACGGCCTCGAAGTCCACGCGGATCTGCCGGTCGGCGAGACGATGGCCGATCATCTCGGCCCCGGGATCCCGTATACCCATCCCGGCCCGCGCGTCGGTCGCGGCGGACCGGCGCAGATCGTCTATGTAGGCGCGAGCGACGGGACCCGCGTCGACCATCATCTGATGCCGATCTCGCTCCACGACCCGGCACGCCAGCCCCTCGACCCCGAGGTCGAGAAGACGATGTTCGTGATCGCCGTCTTCCTGCTGACGTCGAGTGGTCGGGGTCGGGTCCGCCTCGGCGAATCCGCGGGCGGCATGCCCGACGTCCTCGCACCGCCCCTGCCCGCCGACGCACCGAAGATCCTGCGACAGGCCCTCGATCGCGTCGTCGACTGGGAGCGCTCCGACGCGTTCCGCGCGCTCGGCGCAGAACCGCTCATGCCCCTCGACCTCGCCGCCCCAGACGCCGTCGAGGTCGCGCTCGAGCGCAACACGATCAGCTACGGCCACATGGTCGGCACGTGTCCCATGGGCGCGGTCCTCGACGCGGACTGTCGCGTCCACGGCCTGGCGAACCTCCGCGTCGCCGACGCCTCCGTCATGCCGACGATCCCGGCAGGCAACACCTATCTCGGATGCGTGATGGTCGCCGAGCGCATCGCGAAGAAGATGGTCGACGCAGGGCGGGACTGAGCCCGCGACGCGCGGCGAAGACGCCCGCGTTCAGCCCCGGATCCCGGGACGCGGCGGCACTGGCGCCCTTGTGCCGGGTCGCGCGATGCTCCGGGGCGGTGATCCTCTCCGAACCCGACGCGCCAAGGAGACTTCCCATGAGCTCGAACGACTCCCGCACCGCCGTCGTGACCGGCGCCAACACCGGTCTCGGCTACGAGACGAGCCTCGTCCTCGCGCAGCGAGGCTTCCTCGTGATTCTGGCCTGTCGCAGCGAGGAGAAGGCGCGGGAGGCGATGGACCGCATCCGCCGGAAGGCCCCGGAGGCGAAGCTCGCCTTCCTTCCCCTCGATCTGATCGACCGCGACAGCATCCGCGCGTTCGCGGAGGCCTTCGGTCGCGACCACGCCGGGCTCGACGTCCTCGTGAACAACGCCGGCGTCATGGGTCCGCCCCACACGATCACGCCGAACGGGCTCGAGCTGCAGTTCGACGCGAACCACCTCGGACACTTCCTGCTGACGCAGTGCCTCTTCGATCGGCTGGATCAGGATCGGGAGACCCGGGTCGTGAACGTGTCGAGCCTCGCGGGCAAGTTCGAAGAAGCGGACATCTTCTTCGACAACCTGAACTTCGAGGGCAACTACCTCGAAGGTCCGGAGTTCATGGGGCTCCCCGGCATGCTGGCCTACGGCCAGAGCAAGCTCGCGAACATCCTGTTCACGCTGGAGCTGCGCGACCGCTGCGCGAGAGCCGGCAAGCAGGTCAAGGCGGTCGTGACCCACCCGGGCGCCTCGAACACGGATCTCTCGCGCAACATGCCCTGGATCATCCGCTTCCTCGCCCCCCTGCTCGTGCGCGTGATGAACATCTCGACGCCTGCCGAGGGCGCGGAGTCGCTCGTGTACGCTGCCCTCGATCCGACCGTGGAGGCCGGTCAGTTCATCGGCCCGACCGGCAAGGACGAGCACGTCGGCCCGCCCGGCCGCTGCGCGCTCCCGCCGAAAGCGAACGACAAGGCGCTGTGCGAGCGACTCTGGACCCGCTCCGAAGAGCTGCTCGGCATCGAATTCACGATCTGAACCGAACCCCGATCCGCCGTCCGACACGAAAGGAGATTCCTCATGCGCGTAGAGAACGCGGTGAACCCCACCCCCGAACAGATCCAGGAGCTCGGCGAGGAAGGCCACGACCGGCCCATCTACATGGTCAACCTCCTCAAGTTCAAGGAGAAGGCGGAGTACGCGGACGGACGCGAGACGGAGCTGTCCGGCGCCGAGGCGTTCGGGATCTACGCGGCGGAAGTCGTCGATCACCTCGCCAAGGTCGGCGGCAAGCCGGTGATCGGTGGACAGGTGACCGGACTCCGCCTCGGCGAGGTCGAGGAGCTGTGGGACTCGGTCGCGATCGCGATGTACCCGAGCCGCAAGGCCATGCTGCAGATGATCACGGATCCCGCGTACGCGAAGAGCGCGGAACACCGCGCCGCCGGACTCGCCGGCCAGCTGAACATCGAGATGGTGCTGCCCGAGGGCTGAGCGCTCCCGGCGTCGCCCGCGCGGCGCGCCCCCCGCGAATCGCTAGAGCTGCTGGCTCAAGAGCAGGCCCGACGAGATCAGCAGGACGAGCAGGGTCGTGACCGTGCCCGCGAAGCGCCCCGGCTGCAGCCTGGACTCGCCGGAGAAGCCGATCGGGTGGAGGATCCGGCCGACGAGGAGCGCGCCCCCGAGCCCATGGATCCAGCCGTCCGACGCCCCGCCGGCCTCGCAGAATCCGATCAGGATCAGGATCATCGGGACGTACTCGATGAAATTCGCCTGGCTGCGGATGATCGGCAGGTGATCGGGGTCGTCCCCGTCCCCGAGGCTGACGCCCTTCGCGCGCACCGCGACGATGACCCGGCCGCTCAGCACGAGCAGGACGAGCCCGAGGAGCGCGGCGTAGATCGGAGTGATCGTGACGGTGTTCACGAGGCTGTTCATGGCGTTCCCTTTCCCGACGGCCGAAATCGACCCGCACGCATGTTAGTCGATCTCGGGTCGCTGGGAAGACGGCCCGCTCAATTCGACCAGTAGATGTACTCGTCGTCGGGGGCCTCGGGGACCGTGAGGTCCTTGTCCAGGGCCACGGACATCGAGACCTGCGCCGGCCAGGCCGGCGGCGCTTGCTCTGCGTTGTGCGCGGCGAGGGCCGCCCGGAGCTCGGCCACCTTGTCCGGCCGTTCCTCGGACAGATCCCGACGCTCGGTCGGGTCGGCCTTCATGTCGAAGAGCCAGGCCCGGCCCGGGGGATCGCTCAGGTTGAGCTTCCATCCGTCCACGAGCGCGCTCTGCGACGCGCCGCTCCGCCAGAAGAGCGCACGGTGGGGAACGCCCTCCGCCTCGCCCGTCGCGAAGGGAACGAGATCGACCCCGTCCATCTTCCGATCGGTCGGGAGGGTCGCTCCGGCGGCGGCCGCCGCCGTCGCGTACATGTCGAAGTGGTGGACCGGCGC
>JBCCZJ010000443.1:0-4599 GCA_039187915.1 Myxococcota bacterium | reverse complement strand
CACACGACCGGCGACCTCTTCGTGCCGTTCGTCATGCAGCAGATCTACGCGGAGGAGGCGGCCGAGCGCGGCCGCTCGCACAACCTCGTGAGCCGCGCGACCCGCGCGATCGGGCACTGCGAGTTCTCGCCGGAGGAGCTGATCGAGAGCTTCGACGATCTGGTGACCTGGGTCGAAGACGGCGTCCGCCCCGCTGGCGACGACATCCTCGATCCGGCCGTCGTGGCGGATTCGCTCTTCGGCTGCGGGTACTCCCGCGGCACGACGGCGACGCGCCCCTTCGCGCCCTGTCCCTGATCCCGTCCGGGGGACGCGGGGAGGCGCGCCCCGATCCCGCAACGCCTCGCCCGCTCTTCCTTCGAGGACGGGCGGCGCGGCGCGTTCGCGGGTTTGGCGCGGGGGGCGCGCGGCCTCGTCGAGGCGAAGAATCGGAAAGGCGAGGGGGCCCTCGCGCCGCTCGGTCAGCGCGGGGCGTCCGGGACGATGGCGCGGGTCGGGCGGTCCGTGAGGCCGGCGCGCGCGTTCTCGAGTCGGGCTTCCGCCGCCGCCACGGTGCGCTCGGCTTCTTCGAGCGTCGCGAGGCGGGCTTCGTACTTCGCGATGATCGGGTTCAGCCGATCCATGCCTTCGAAGGCGTGGCGCGCCGGATCGTCGCCGCGCGCCTCGATGTCCGCGACGAACTTCTCGACCGCCTCGATCTCGCGCTCGAGATCGTCGAGCTCGAGCTCGGCCGTGCGGAGCGTCTCCCGCGCGGCGGCGAGCGCGCTCCGGGCGGCTTCGATCTCGTCCTCGGCGCGGCGGGAAGCGTCGGGCGTGTCGACGTCGCCGGGGACGAACCCGCGCGTCGCTTCGGGCGCCTCGACCGGCAGGGCGGGGCGCGACGTCGAGACGGGGACCGGCGTGCGCGCGTCCGTCTCGCGCTCCGTCGCCGGTCGCGCGAAGAAGCCGACGATCCCGACGAGAAGGAGACCGGCGCCGATGAGAAGGGTTCGCTGAGGCACGATCGGGATCTGCTCCTGCCCAGGGGCGAGGGCCCGGATGGGGATTCGGAGGCCTGCTCGGAGTGTGCTTCAGACGCAGGCCGTCGCCACTCCGCCGGGCGCGCACGCGCGTTCCGGAGCGGAGCCGGATGGGACGCGGGGTCGGCCTTCGTTCGGCGCCGAGCGCGCGCCGCCGAACGACCTAGACTGGCGTGGCCGGCGAAGAAGAGCGGAACGGCCCGTCTTGCCGCCCCCCTGGCGATCGTCCCGTCGCTCTGTCGCGACGTGCGACCGCCCCCGCCGAGAGGTCGCTTCATCATGTCCAAGCCCGCCGCCCAGATCCTCCTCGAACGCTACTGGGACGAGGTGAACAACGCGGGGCGCGTCGAGCTGATCCGCGAGCTCTGCGCCGACCCGATCGTCCGCCACGATCCGAAGGGGCAGACGACGCGTCTCAGTCACGACGAACAGATCGCGCGCGTCCAGTTCGGCCTCGACGAGATGGGCGTACACATCGACCGCGTGATCACGCACGCCGACGACACCTTCGTGACGTCGGTGTGGAACATGCAGATGACGAAGAAGGACGGGCTCGAGATGTGCGGGATCGAGGTCTTCAAGGTCGAGGACGGACGACTCGCCGAGTGCTGGAACACGCCCTACGCCGAGGGCCAGTGGGGCTGATCGCCAGGCATCTCCGGTTGTCCTAGCCAGGCGATGTCGTACGTCGCCGGCCGGTCGGCGCCCCGGTCGAAGCGGACGCGCTCGAGCGTACGTCCGCCCGGCGCGAACGTCAGCGCGCCGTGCAATCGATGCGGATTCTCGGCTCCGTCCGGTCGGCTGGTCGAAGCGGATTCGACGGCGATCGAATTGACGCTCGCTGCCGCCATTCAGATCTGTGGTCTCTTCGATTCCCATCGTTGCGCCTGTGCTCGTCATGCCGAGGTTGCTCCGTATCGCGCGGGTGTTTTGGCGACGCGATTCCGACGGTCTCTACTTCGGCACGACGTACAGTTTCGCGCCGACCTGCGATTGGAGACCCCGCGCATGTTGACACGGGGTGGCGTATCGAGCGGCTCGCCCGGTCCTGCCCGGCTCGACATCGACGCGCCCGGCTCGGACAACGCCGCGAACGCTCACGATTCCGGGGCGGAAGTCCATTCGTGGACACCAACCGACCATATATCGACCTAGCGGGGCCGCCTCGAAGCCGGTGAAGTAGACGCGTCGGCTGTTTCGCCGATTCGATGCCTGGCGCTGACCGCGGCTCCTCCGCCTCCGGGAGCTCCGGGCTTCGAACACTCGCTCTTTCGCCGCGCGAGTCAGAGCATCAGGATTCTCCTACGTATGAGTCTGGTAGTCGTCGGGGTGCTGTCGACGATCGGCATCGTCGCGATCCATCATGTCGCGCTCACCTTCATGATCGTGCGCCCTGGCTTTCTTCCGGATCTCGGCCCCCACGCCATAGGTGCCGTCGTTTCGGTGGCAATGCTCGCGCACCTCGTCGAGATCGGATGTCTTGCGTGCTGTTGGCACGCGCTGCTCCGTCTCGAGGTGGTCGAGCTTGCACCCAATGCGGTGGATTTCGCCGACACCCTTTATTTCGTGGGGGTCGTCTACACGTCGGTCGGCTTCGGTGATGTCGTCCCTGTCGGAGCCGCGCGCCATCTCGCGACGGTGCATGCCGTCGCGGGACTTGTCTTGGTCGCGTGGACGGCGTCCTACACCTATCTCGAAGCCGTTCGTGTATCCAATCTCGTTTCGGGCTCGGAGGTGGGGGACAGCGCAGTGGATCGGCAAGGATCGCGCGCATGATGGGGGGCGCGAGGCGGCTTGCCATCAGTTGGATCCTTCTCTTCGTCTTCACACCCTCGAGTGCAGCGTGGGCGGAGCCGCTCGTCATCGCAACGATCTCGGACTCGGCTACCTCTCAGGTCGATGCCGACGAACGGGTTCGCGCTGAGATCAAGGCGCTGCTCGAGCCCGAGTTCTCGCCGGTCTTCCCCGAAGATCTCCGATTCGACGCGCGCGGCAAGAGCGACCAGGCCAGACGCCATCTTTCGGCGGCTTACGCGACGCGGTCCGTCGACGTCGTTCTGATGCTGGGGCCGCTTTCGTCCCAGATCGTCGCCGAGAGAGCCGAATTCCCGAGGCCGACGATCGCCTCCTTCGTGATCGACCCGACGCTTCAAGGGTTTCCGCTGACCGATGACGGCACATCGGGGCGAAGGAATCTCACCTACACCGCGAACGCCTCTCGCATCGATCGACTCTTCGGCGAGCTCCTCAAGCTCGTCGACGTGAAGCATCTCGCGGTCATCGTGGAGCCCGAACTCCTGCGCAGCGCTCCTGGTCTCGTGTCGGGTCTGGTCGAGGCAGGCGATCCGCTCGGACTCGAGGTCTCGACCGCTCCATGGGGGGATTCATTGGACGACGTAGTCGGGTTGATTCCGAGTGAGGTCGACGCCGTTGTCGCCGGTCCCCTCGCGGGATTCTCCGACGACGACGTCCGGGGATTCGCCGAAGATCTCGCGCGAGAGGGCCTTCCAAGCCTCGCACTCGGCGGGATTCGAGATGTCGAACGTGGCCTGCTGGCTTCCTATGAAGCCGCAGACAATGAACTTCGACTCGGGCGTCGAATCGCACTCCAGGTGCAGGCGGTTGCGTTGGGCGGTGGCCTCGCCAGCTGGCCTGTCTTCCACGAGGAGCGACGGGAGCTCGTGTTGAACGTGCAGACCGCGCAGCGGATCCGCGTCTCGCCGCGCTATGACGCCATCGCGAGCGCGATTCTGGTGGGAGACGTCCTCGCCGGAGCCGAGGCCTCGGGCAAGCTCACGCTTCGGGCGGCGGTCGAAGCATCGGTCGAGCGCAATCTCGATCTTCGCTCTGAGACACGGGTCGTCGCGGCCGGTCGAGAGGACGTGATCTTGGCGCTCGCGGCGCTGCTTCCCCAGGCTTCCTTCGAGTCCCGTGCCCGTTGGATCGATGATGATCGCGCGTTCGCCGGAAACCCCGAAAGGCGTGTCACGGCGGGCGTTTCGCTTCAGCAGCTGATCTTCGACGAAGAGGCAATAGGGGAGTTCTCGGCAACCGAGAACACGCAGCGCTCTTTGGAGGCGACGCGAGAAGAGGTCCGCCAGGACGTGATGCAGGCCACGGCGATCGCTTTCGTCGACGTGTTGATCGCGAGCACCACGGCGCGCATCCAGCGCGACAACCTCCGCGTGACCCGAGCCAACCTCGACCTCGCGTCGACGAGGCGGCGGATCGGGGCGGGCGAGGTGAGCGAAGTCTACCGATGGCAGAGCGAGGAGGCCGACGCACAGCGTGACCTGATCGACGCCGAGTTCGCGCTCTTGAACGCCCGATTCGAGCTCAACCGAATCCTCGACCGCAACATCGAGCGCCAGCAGGCGATCGCAGGCGTCACGCTGGGCGAGATCGGCCACACGATCGTTCATCCGCGCGTGAGGCCTTTGCTCGAGAGTCCGTTGGGACTTCAGCGACTTCGGGACTTCGCGGCGCGATCGGCCCTCCGAGTCGCACCCGAGCTTCGTTCGCTGGACGCGCAGATCGCGGCCGAACGGCGGCGCCTCGCGTCGCGCCGACGCGACTTCTT
>JBCCZJ010000442.1:0-4602 GCA_039187915.1 Myxococcota bacterium | reverse complement strand
CGGACGTCGATCCGGCGACGTGTGCGCCGCGGGGGGAGGGGCACGACGCGCTCTGCGGCGTGTGGCGGGACCCCGAGTTCGACCCGGCGCGGCGCGCCGTCTACTACGCGCGCGCGGTGGAGAACCCGAGCTGCCGCTACCACGCGTGGCAATGCCTCGGCCTGCCCGAGGACGATCGCCCGGCGGGCTGCGACGACGACCTGATGCAGGACGTCCAGCAGGAGCGCGCCTGGACCTCACCCATCTGGTACACGCCGACCGAAGCCGGCTGAGTCCGGGCCCGACCGCGGCGCGGCTCGCGCGACGGTTTTCCGGTGGCCCGTCTGTGAGCGAATCGACACAGAGGACCGATCTTTCCGTTGGGCCAGACGGACCGACCCGGGCGCCCGTAAGCGAAAAACGCTGGGAATTCGACCGTTTTGGTGATGCGCGACACCGCCTCCTCCGATATTCTGGGGTCGTTAAGCCGCAGGCTGAGCGAGCCGGCGAGCAGCCCGGGTGAGAGAAGTCCAACCATGTCCAATCCGATTCCGGACGGCGCGATCCGATCCAACGCGTCCCAGAAGGCGACCTCCATCGCCGACGCCTTCGAGAAAACCTTCCCCGGTCGGGCCGGGCCGATCGCAGCCGTGATCGCCCTCGTTGCCCTCGCGGCGGGGCAGGCTCAGGCCCTCTACATCGACTTCGCGGACTACCGTGGCGCCGAGTCCGGGAACTCCGCGGAGATCACCTTCGAAGGCCTGAATATCGCCATCACGTCCGCGCCGAGCGACTACGACCTGACGATCTCGAGCGCGGGCCTCGGCGTGCGCTGTACGGACGGCTTCTTCCGCTGTCTGGGCAACCAGTCGAGCCAGATCGACGCCGAATGGGGCGAGTCGATCGCCATCAGCTTCCTGGACGGTCCGGTCGTCGTGAACCGCGTCGACTTCGAGCAGATCTACGCCGGCGAGATCGCGATCGTCGAGACCGACGCGTCGGACTACGACGCGATCGTCGGAACTGCCTACCGCCGCCGGGACGCCCATGCCTCCGCCGACCTGGAAGGGGTCGTGACGTCGCAGATCGTGATCTCGAGCTACCGCCGCTACAGCGACTCTTCGCTGCGCGGGATCGACTTCGATCTCGTGGGCGGAATCGACCCGGTCGTGCCGGTCGATCCGCGGCCGCCGACGAGCCCGATTCCGGAGCCGGGATCGGCGCTGCTCTTCGGGGCCGGCCTCGCGACCGTCGGGATGACGCGCCGGCGCTAGACCCGCTTCGCCTCCGAACGCCAGACGTCCCTGCTCGGCCCGCTCCGAGCAGGGACGTCGTGTTTTCGGGCCGAGTGCATCAGCCCGCTCGGGTCGGGACCGGAGCGTGTCCCCGGGAAGCCGCTCGATGCATCGACGCGAATCGGGGTTCATCGCCTCCGATCGTGGCTTTATGCCACACTCGTATTCGCGAAACGGCTCTGAGCGCGTCGAGCGCGGGCACGCGATGTGCACTTTCGAAGGGGGCGGTGCGGCTGCGCGCACGGCGCCTTGCGCAAGGGGACAGGCGGTGACGCGAAAGATCCTGGTGGTGGACGACGACCCGGTCATGCGGGAGATGGTCGAAGCGATGCTCTCGGACAACGGGCTCGACGTCGCACTGGCGGCCTCCGCCGAGGAAGCCCTCGAGGTGGCGGAAGCCGGCTCGGATTTCGGATGCGTCCTCACGGACCTGCAGATGCCCGGCATGGACGGCATCGGGCTGCTCGGGGCGCTCCGGGAGCATCACCCGGAGACGCCCGTCGTCCTGATGACGAGCTTCGGCTCGGTCGAGGCGGCGGTCGAGGCCATGCGCCTCGGCGCGCACGACTTCGTGACCAAGCCCTTCCAGGCCGAACGTCTGCTCGTGACGCTCGAGCGCGCGCTCGAGAATCGCGCGCTCGTCGACGAGAACCGACGACTCCGCGCCGCGGCGGCGCGGACCGCGTCGTTCGGGGACCTCGTCGGCAAGAGCCTCGCGATGAACGAGATCTACGCGCTGATCCGGAAGATCGCGAACAACCGCAGCAACGTACTCATCACGGGCGAAAGCGGGACCGGCAAGGAGGTCGTCGCGCGGACGGTCCACATGACCGGGGCCCGCGCGGACGGGCCCTTCGTTCCGATCAACTGCACGGCCATGCCGGAAGGACTGCTCGAGAGCGAGCTCTTCGGCCACGTGCGCGGCGCCTTCACCGGGGCGAACGCGAACAAGAAGGGTCTCTTCGAGACCGCCCACGGCGGCACGCTCTTCCTCGACGAGATCGGGGACATGTCCCCCACGCTGCAGGGGAAGCTCCTGCGCGTGATCCAGGACCAGGAGATCCGTCCCGTCGGTGGCACGAAGTCGATCAAGGTCGACGTTCGCCTGGTGGCGGCCACGAATCGGGACCTGCGTGCCGACATCGCGGAGGGCGTGTTCCGGGAAGACCTCTTCTACCGCCTGAACGTGATCCCGATCCACATTCCCCCGCTCCGCGAGCGACCCGAGGACATTCCGCCGCTCGCGCAGGCCTTCGTGGACCGACTCGCGGAAGGCGCGCCGCGCACGCTCTCCGAGAACGCGATGCGCAAGCTGTGTCGCTCGCCGTGGCCCGGCAACGCCCGCGAGCTGCAGAACTGTCTCGAGCGGAGTCTGGCCCTAGCCGACGGGGCGGAGATCCATGCGCGCGACGTCCTCATTCCGGACGATCCCGTGCGCGGCGACGGGACCCTCGAAGAGGTGATCCTCCAGCTCGCGCAGCAGCGGAGTCTCTCGCTCTCGCAGCTGGGCGACCTCTACGTCGAAGCCGTCCTCGAGGCCGTGAACGGACGCAAGAGCGAAGCCGCCCGGTTGCTCGGCGTCAATCGACGCACGCTCTACCGACGGGAAGAGCGAAGGGCGCGCGGCGAAGACGATCCGGAACGACAGGCGAGCTGATCGCGTCGCGCGGATTCGCTTCGAACGAATTCGAAGCAGGCCCTGTACAGCCAGGGATCCGTGCCTAGCGTTCCTCCTTGATGGACCGAGAAACCCTCGAAACCGCCGAGCGCCTGGAAGCGATCGTCGAGTCCGCCGTGGACGGCATCATCTCGATGGACGAAGGCGGCACGATCGAATCCGTCAACCAGGCGGCGACCGACATCTTCGGCTACGACCGCGACGAGATGATCGGCGCGCCCGTCACGATGCTCATGCCCTCGCCCTATCGCGAGGAGCACGACGAATACCTGGCTCGCTACCTGAAGAAGGGAATCCGCCGCATCATCGGCTACGGGCGCGAGGTGTCGGGACGGCGCAAGGACGGCCAGGCGTTCCCTCTCTATCTCGCGGTCAGCGAAGGGAGCCACCGTGAGGCTCGCGTCTTCACGGGGATCCTGCGCGATCTCTCCGATCTGCGCCGCGCCGAGGAGCGCGCGCGCTCGGCGGAGCAGTTGGCTTCGCTCTCGCTGCTCACGGCGGGGATCGCGCACGACATCGGCACGCCGATGAACGTGATCCTCGGCTACGCGGACATGCTGAAGGACTCGCTGTCCGAGGAGAAGGACCGCCGGCGCGCCGAGATCATCTCGGAGCAGGTGCGGCGTGTGACCAACCTGATCGAGACGCTGCTCAACATCGCGCGTCCCCACGAGATGATCCGCGCCCCGCTTCTCGCGAAGGAGGTCCTCGACCACGCTCTCGATTTCTTCCGCGAGAAGCTCCGGAGCCGCGGGATCGAGGTCGATCGCCACTACGCCGACCCAGGCGAGATCCTCGGCGACAAGGACCGCCTCGAGCAGACCTTCCTCAACTTGATCGTGAACGCCGCGGACGCCATGTCCGGGGGCGGAAGGCTCGCGGTCTCCGTGACCGTCGCCGACGACGATTGGGTCGAGGTGGCAATCGAAGACACCGGCGAGGGCATCGCGCCCGAGATGCTCGAGCGGATCTTCGAGCCCTTCCAGACCACGAAGGATCGAGGCCAGGGGACGGGGCTCGGTCTCGTCGTGTGCCGATCGATCGTGCTCGCTCATCACGGCACGATCGCCGTCGAAAGCGAGGCCGGGAAGGGCACGCGCTTCCTGCTGCGCTTCCCGCCCCGCGCCCTCGCCGACGCGCTGCATCGCCAGGGCTGACCGGCCCAGGCCCTCGCCGACGCGCTGCATCGCCAGGGCTGACCGCCCCGCGACCCGCCGCCGCGCCGCATCGCCGGGGCTCGGCGGCGCGCCGAACGGGTGGGGCACGGTGGCACCGGCGTGTGACGCGATGTCCCGGCCTGCGGCCGCGCGCGGGGTGAGGCGGAGCAGGGCGCTTCTCGCGGTCGGCACGCGCCTTGCGATGTCTCGTTCCAGGACCGCCCCGCATTCCACGTGGTCCTGGAGGCGAACATGAGCAACACGATCCTGGTTCCGGTCGATTTTTCCGAAGCATCCCGCGCGGCGATCCAGCGCGCGCAGTCCATTGCCCGCTCGGAGGGCGGCCGCCTGCGGCTCCTCCACGCGCATCCTGCGCCGGGGGAGGATCTCGGCGCGCGTCTGACGGAGCGCCTGCGGGAGGCGCTTCGACATGATGCGAAGCTTCGCCTCGCGGCGTTCGCCGCGACCTGCGACGACGGGAGTACGCCGCTCT
>JBCCZJ010000441.1:0-4617 GCA_039187915.1 Myxococcota bacterium | reverse complement strand
CGCGGCGGCGGCGCGGGCGGTGATCCCGGATGGCGTGCGCCTCGAAGTACTCGGTCCCTCACCGGCCCCGATCGCGCGGCTACGAGGCCGCTACCGTTTCATGTGCCTGTTGAAGGGCGACGACGAAGGCGCCCTGCGGCGCGCGTCGAAGGCCGTGCTCGCCGCGGGGCGGGGTCTCCCGCGCGAGGTCCATATGGCCCTCGACGCGCGTCCCGTCAACATGCTATAAAACGGCCGATTTCGCAGTGGAACCGAGGGTTTGCGGCCGGAACGGCCGCCCCGCGAACGCGCCATCCGGGGCCCGCGCCGCGTTCCCACCCGACCTCATTCCACCCCGCACCCCACACGAGCGATCCGACCCATGGCCCTTCGAGAAGTCGTCCAGTTTCCCGACCCCCGTCTCAAGAAGGTCTCCGAACCGATCACGGAGATCACCGACGAGATCCGCGAGCTCGCGCGCGACATGATCGACGTCATGTACGACGAGCCGGGCATCGGCCTCGCCGCGCCGCAGGTCGGCGCCTCCGTCCGCATGTTCGTGATCGACACCGACTGGACCGACGAAGGCAACGACCGGAACCCGACCGTCGTCGTCAACCCGGTGCTGAGCGACTTCGAGGGCAAGATCACGTGGGAAGAGGGTTGCCTGTCCGTGCCCGACTACCAGGCGACCGTCGAGCGGAACGCGACGCTCACCCTGCGCGGCACGGACCTCGACGGCAACCCGATCGAGGAGCACGCCGAGGGCCTCCGTGCAGTCTGCATCCAGCACGAGTTCGACCACCTCGACGGCATCCTCTTCATCGACCGCATCAGCCGGTTGAAGCGCAACCTCTACGTCAAGAAGCGCAAGAAGCAGCTCGCCGCAGAGCAGGCCTGACGTTGCGCGCGCTCGTCGTCGCAGGGCAGGTCTGACGTTGCGCCGACTCCGCATCGTCTTCTTCGGCACGCCCGACGTGGCGGTGCCGACCCTCGAGGGCTTGCTCGCCGGCCCCCACGACGTGGTCGGCGTGGTCTCGCAGCCGGACCGCGGGCGCGGACGCGGGCGCAAGCTCTCCCCGTCGCCCGTCTCGGAGATCGCGCTCCGCGAGGACCTGCCGCTGCTGCGCCCCGAGAAATGCGGAGACGCCGCGACCCTCGAGGCCCTCCGCGCCCTCGCTCCCGACGTCGGCGTCGTCGTCGCATTCGGTCAGTTCATCCCGAAGTCCGTCCGAGAGCTCCCGAGCGAGGGCTACCTGATCAATGCCCATGCGAGCCTCCTCCCGAAGTACCGCGGCGCCGCGCCGATCGCGCGGGCGATCCTCGACGGCGAGGCCGAGACCGGGATCTCGATCATGCGCGTCGAGAAGGAGATGGATGCCGGCGCGGTCGCCCTCGTCGCGAAGACGCCGATCGGCGAGACCGAGAACGCGGCAGAGCTGACGGCGCGCCTGGGAAAGCTCGCCGCCGGCGCGATCGGCGAAGCCGTCGACCAGATCGCCGCGGGCACCGTCACCTGGGTCGAGCAGGACGCCTCGCTGGCAACGCTCGCCGCCAAGATCGAGAAGCACGACGCCGTGCTCGACCTGCGGGACCCGGCGCGCGCGCTCGTCGGGCGGATCCACGCGGTCTCGCCGAAGCCGGGCGGCGCCGTGACCCTCGAGGCGGAGGGCGCCGAGCCGGTCGTGCTCAAGATCTCGCGCGCCGTCGCGCAGCCGATGGACGAACCCCGCGCCGCGCCGGGCACGCTCGACACGCAGGGCGCCGAAACCCCGCTGCGGATCGCGACCGGCGACGGCTGGCTGGTCCCCCACGTGCTGCAGCGCCCGGGCGGCAAGCCGCTCCCGGTCGCGGACTTCCTGCGCGGCTTCACCCTGCCTTCGGACGCGCGGTTCGCGATCGTGCCGCGACCCGACGACGGCGAAGGGAGTCCCGAGTGAGCGACGACCGCAAGAAGGGGGGGCGCGGCAAGCGCTGGCCCGGACGCAAGAAGGACGCGCCGAAGAAGACCGCCGGCCCGACGGCGCCGCGCCTGATCGCGATCCGTGTCGTCGAACGCGTTCAGCGCGCGGGCGCCTACGCCGACCTCGCGCTCCACCACGCCCTCGTCCAGAGCCGCATGCCCGCGGCGGATCGCGGCCTCGCGACCGAGCTCGTCTACGGAACGCTCCGCTGGCGTGGCCGCCTCGATTACCTGATCCAGCAGGCCCTCGACCGAGAGCTCGCGAAGCTCGAGCCGCTCGTGATCAGCGCGCTCCGCGTCGGCGCCTACCAGCTGTTCTTCTCGGATCGGATCCCGGCGAACGCCGCCGTCGACGAAGCGGTGCGCTGCGTGCGCGCGATGGGGCTCGAGCGGGCGACCGGACTCGTGAACGCGGTCCTGCGGCGGCTCGCGCGCGAGGGCGAGGGCTACACGTTTCCCGCGCTCGACGCCGACCCCCTGAGCCACCTCGTCCACGCGTGCTCGCTGCCGGAGTGGCTGGCGCAGCGCTGGCTCGATCAGTACTGCGCGGAGGACGCGGCGAAGCTCGCGGTCGCGATGAACGAGCCGGCGCCGGTCACCGTGCGGGTGAACCCGACCCGGTCGACGCGGGCGGAGGCGCTCCAGGAGCTGCGCGAACGCCATCCCGACGCCCGCGAGGGGCGTTATGCGCCCCACGCGATCGTGCTGGGTCGCCGCGGCGACGTCGGTCAGGATCCCGCCTTCGTGGCCGGTCGCGTGAGTCCCCAGGACGAGGCGTCCCAGCTCGTCGTGGATCTGCTCGACCCGCGCCCCGGCGAGCGCGTGCTCGACACCTGCGCCGCGCCGGGCACGAAGAGCGCGGCGATCGCCGAGCGGTTGGCCGGCGACGGCCACGTCCTCGCCCTCGATCGCCACGCGCGACGGCTGCAGCTCGTCGGCCGCGGGATCCGGCGCCTCGGCGTCGGGGGCGTCGCGACCCTCGAGCGCGACGCGACGAAGCCGATGGAGGAGCTCGCGGCGGCGGACGGACTCTTCGACAGGATCCTGATCGACGCGCCGTGTTCGGGGCTCGGCTCGATGCGGCGCAACCCGGACGCGCGATGGCGCCTCCGTCCGGAAGCCCTCGAAGACCTGGCCCGCGTCCAGCGCGAGATCCTCGAGGCCGCGGCCGCCGTGTTGAGGCCCGGCGGGAGCCTCGTCTACTCTACGTGCACCGTCACCCCTGAAGAAAACGAGGCGGTCGTCCGAGGGTTCATGGCGACCCGCGCCAACTGGCGGATCGCCGGCCGCGACGAAGCCCCGGAAGCGATCCGCGAACTGATCGACGAGGACGGCTTCTTCCGCGTCCTCCCGCACATGCCGAACCGCCCGGATCTCGCCGACACGAAGGACATGGACGGCTTCTTCGCCGTCCGGATCGTACGCAACCCCAAGCAGGACGACTGACGGAGCCCCGCTTTGAGCACCCGCAAAGACATCAAGATCTCGCCGTCCATCCTGGCCGCCGACTTCGTGAACCTGGCGCGGGACCTCGCGACCATCGAGAGCGCGGAGCTCGTCCACGTCGACGTCATGGACGGTCACTTCGTGCCGAACCTGACGATCGGCCCGCCGGTCGTCGAAGCGATCAAGGGCGCGGCCAGATCGCCCCTCGACGTCCACCTCATGATCGAGTCGCCCGAGACCTACCTCGAGCACTACATCGATGCCGGCGCCGACATCCTCGGCGTCCACGCCGAAGCCTGCCCTCACCTCCACGGCACCCTCGGCCAGATCCGCAAGATCGGCGAGGCGCGCATGAAGAGCGGCGAGCGCGACACGCCCGTCCGCTCCTGCGCGGTGCTGAATCCGTCCACCCCGGCCGAAGCGCTCGAGCATTGCCTCGAAGAAGCAGACCAGATCCTCGTCATGACCGTGAACCCGGGCTTCGGCGGCCAGTCGTTCATCGAGGCCATGCTCCCCAAGATCGAGAAGCTCCGCGGTTGGATCGAAGACCGCGGCCTCGAGATCGACCTCCAGGTCGACGGCGGCATCAAGGCCAGCAACATCGCGCGCGCCGCCGCCGCCGGCGCCAACAGCTTCGTCGCCGGCACGTCCGTGTTCATCGAGGACGACCGCAAGAAGGCGATCGACGTGCTCCGCGAGGCCGCCCAGGCCGCCGTTCAGTAGGGGCGGAAGCGGGTCCACCGCCCGCCGGTGCGAACCCCCTGAAACGGCCCTGAGAGCCGTTTCAGGCCCGAAAAGCCGCTCTTTTGCGCTTGAGGGAGGCGCGGGACCCCGTATACTCCGCCGCTCGGTCGGGGCGTGGCGCAGTTTGGTAGCGCGCTTCGTTCGGGACGAAGAGGTCGCTGGTTCAAATCCAGTCGCCCCGACCATTCCTTTTCCGGCATCACCTTCCTGCCGGATTCGTCGGTGGACCTGCTGACCAATGTCTCCTTGAACGCTCCCTACACGTTATCTGCCACAGACGAGTGCAATATGCTCACGCATGGAATGCAACACTTTGCCAGATCGATAGGGTATGTTCTCTGTGCCTCCACTGCAAAGTACCTGGTGACAATTCCAGCCTCAAAATCCATAAAATCAAATAGAAAGAAATGATCTCTCTAACGAGCCTATCTGGAGATTCCTTGCCTGATGCTATGATTTTCTACTTATTTTCAAATTTTATATTG
>JBCCZJ010000440.1:0-4625 GCA_039187915.1 Myxococcota bacterium | reverse complement strand
GTCTTCGAATGCCTCTTCTTGCGGTTCGAAGGGCTCGGACGTCCCGGGCTCTCCGTCAGCATCGCTCTCGGCGACGAGGATCTCGATCCGCTTCTCCGCGGCCTCCAGCGTTTCCGAGCACCGCCGCGACAGCGCCACGCCCTTCTCGAAGAGCTCGAGCGCCTCTTCGAGGGGCATCTCGCCTTCTTCGAGCCGGCCGACCGTGGTCTCCAGCTGTTCGAGGGCCCCCTCGAAGGACAGGACCTCGGCGGCGTCCTCTGTCTTCACGGGGGCTTGTCTGCGCTTGGCCATGGGACCTCGGTCGATCCCTTTTACTCTAACGGTGGCGCGGTTGTGCGTCAACGCGCCGCATGTCCCGAACCCCCTGGAATCCCAGGGGTTTTTCTCCGCAGCGAATCGTTTCGCCCACTCCCCGGCGCGGGCTCAATCCGCCTCGGCGGCAGGCTCCCTGCGGGTGACGTCGACGCCGATCCGCCCCTCGGCGAGCTGGAGGTCGAGCGCGTCCCCGACCGCCACGTCGGCGGCCCTTCGCACCACCCGCCCGTCGGCTTCGCGGCGCGCGAGCGCGTAGCCCCGCCCGAGGACGGCGAGCGGGCTCATCGCGTCCAGCCGCGCGGCCAGCTCGCCGACCCGGCGGCGGTGCTGGTCGACGCGGCGCCGGATCGCGGCGACCGCGGCGGTTCGTGCGCGCGCCTCCCGCGTGCGGGCCAGGGCGACCCGCGCCTGCGGGCTGCGCGCGTTCAGGATCTCGACGAGCCGCTCCACGCGATGGCGCGCTGCGTCGAGCTCTGACTCCATGGCCCCGAAGAGCCGCCGCACGTCGCGATCGAGAATCCGCGCCAGCGCTTCACCGTCCGGCAGCGCGATCATCGCGGCCGCCGAGGGCGTCGGCGCACGCACGTCGGCCACGAGATCCGCGATCGTCACGTCGGTCTCGTGTCCGACCCCCGCCACGACCGGGACCGGGCACTCGGCGATCGCGTGGGCCACCGGCTCGGTGTTGAACGCCCAGAGATCTTCGAGCGAGCCGCCGCCGCGCACGACGAGGACGACGTCGACGTCCGGCGCCGCGGCGACGCGCCGGATCGCGGCCGCCACCTGCTCGGGGGCGGATTCGCCCTGGACCAGCGTGGGCGCGATCAGGATCGGAGTCCCGGGGAAACGACGGCCGGCGACCTTCAGGACGTCGCGCACCGCCGCGCTCGTCGGCGAGGTGACCAGGCCGATCCGCGTCGGGAAATCGGGGAGCGGCCGCTTGCGCGCTTCGTCGAAGAAGCCGGCCGCCTCGAGTCGCTTACGAAGCTGCTCGAACGCGAGCTGCAGCGCGCCGACGCCGCGCGGCTCGAGACTCTGGACGATCAGCTGGAGGTCCCCGCGCGCGGGATAGATCGAGACCTCCGCCTCGGCGACCACCTCGAGCCCTTCTTCGAGCTCGAATCGCAGGTTGCGCGCGGCCCCCCGGAACAGGGCGCAGCGGATCTGCCCCTCCTCGTCCTTCAACGTGAAGTAGGCATGGCCCGAGCGCGCCTCGTGCAGATTGCTGATCTCGCCCACGACGAAGACGCGGCCGACGCGCTGTTCGAGCAGGCCCTGGAGGCCCCGGATCAGCTGACCGACCCCGAGCAGCCGTTGCTCCCGCTTGCGCGGTCGCCCCTTCCCGAGGTCGCTCGTCATCCGCGCCGGGCTCGCGTCACGCGTCGTCGGCGGCCGCCACGGTCGCGCCGTCGCTGCCCTCGCCGCCCCGCTCTTCTCGCAACTTCCGCAGGTCTTCGAAGTAGGTCCAGCTCTTCAGGACCTCGACCGCGCGAACGAGCTGGACGTCGACGGGCTCGGCGTCGGCCGTCTCGCCGCTCGTGGCTTCCAGCGGCGCCTCCTCCCCGATCTCGTCGGCCTGCTCGTGCTCGAGGATGCGCGTCGGCGCAGCGTTGCCGCCGTCGAGCTCCGTCGCATCCTGCTGCGTGAAGTGCCCCTGGAGGTCCTTCTCGCGCATGCGGCGTCGACTCGGCAGCGGATTGCCGCTCGGGTCGCTCCGCTGCACGAGCAGGTCCGGCTGGATCCCGACCTCCTGGATCGAGCGCCCGGCGGGCGTGTAGTAGAGGGCCGTCGTGATCCGCAGACACGCGCCCCCGTCGAGGTCGTAGATCGTCTGGACGGAGCCCTTGCCGAAGGTCGGGACGCCCAGCACGAGCGCGCGATGGTGGTCCTGGAGCGCACCGGCGACAATCTCGGAGGCGCTCGCGCTGCCCTCGTTCACGAGCACGACGACCGGGTACTCGGGCTCGCGGGTCGCGTCGCCGGCCGGGAACTCGGTTCGCTCGCGCTCGTCGCGGCCCTGCGTGTAGACGACCAGGCCGTCGCCCAACCAGACGTCGGCGACCTCGACGGCCTGGTTCAACAGGCCGCCCGGGTTGTCGCGCAGGTCGAGCACGACGCCTTCGAGGGGGCCCCCGTTCTCCTCGCGCAGGGCGTCGAGGCCCTTGCGCACGTCGTCGCCGGTCCGCTCCTGGAAGGACGAGATCTTCAGATGACCGATGCCGGGCTCGACGATCTCGTCGCGGACCGACGCGACCTTCACCGTGTCGCGCTTGATCTCGTAGCGCTTCGGCTCGGACAAACCCTCGCGCAGGACGTAGATCGAGAGGGTCGTGCCCCGCTTTCCGCGCATCAACGACACCGCCTCGACGAGGCTCATCTCGGTCGTCCCACGACACTCCTCGGTCCAGTCCTCCGGCGTCTCCGTCGGGCAGATCGACGTGATCCGATCGCGCGCCTGGATCCCGGCGCGCGAGGCCGGCGTCCCGTCGATCGGCGAGACGACTTCGATGAAGGCGCCGTTCGCCTTCGAGATCTCGATGCCGATCCCGTGGAACTCGCCCCGGGTCTCGACCTTCATGTCTTCGCAGGCGTCCGGCGTCATGAACGCGGAGTGGGGGTCGAGATCCTCGAGGATCCCCTTCATCGCGGACTCCATCAGCGCGTGTTCGTCGACCTCTTCGACGTAGCTGCTGCGCACGCGCTCGAGCACGCTGGTGAAGACCGCCAGGTCTTCGTAGCGCTGGGCGCGGCGGTCCCGCTCGTCGTCGGCGCTCGCCGCGAAGGGCAGCGCCAGCGCGCCGAGCAACAGGAATGCGACGGCGCCGGGCCGTCGCGGGGCGCCCCTCCCTCCGTCGCCTCGGGCGCCTCGGGTCGGGTGGGTGGACGGTCGCTCGTTCACGTCGGGTCCTCGTGATGCCGTCCGCCGGGTTTCGCGGGGACGGCTCGCTTTTCGGGGGGCGCCTTCTTCGGACGAAGGCGAGAAGGTAGCAGTTCCGTTCGGGCCTCCGGCGCCGGGGCTCGATGGAGGAAAACCCGGAGCGCGGTCAGGCGCGGGGATCGAGCAGCCAGGGCTCCGGGTCGACGGGCTGCCCGTTCTCTCGGAGCTCGAAGTAGAGACTCGGTCCGAAGAGCGAACCGGTCTCGCCCACCGTGCCGAGGGGATCGCCCTCTTCCACCGGCGTCCCGACCTTCACGTGGATTTCGTCGAGGTGCCCCGAGATCGTGTGGAACCCGTCGCCGTGATCGACGATCACGATCCGGCCGTAGCCCCGGAACCATCCGGCGAAGCGAACGAGTCCGGTCGCGACGGCGCGAACGCGCACGCCGGCTTCGGCCCCGAAGTCGACACCGCTGCGGAACGTCGTGGTCTTGAACTCGGGGTCGACGACCTTGCCGAAGGGCTCGATGACGCCCGCCGTCACCGGCGGCGCGAGCCTGCCCTTTCGCTCCCGGAAGCCCCCACCGACGCCCCCGCTCGAAGCGCGCGAGCCGAGGGTGCGGATCGTCTCTTCGAGCGCCTGCGCGGCCTGCTCGAGCTCGAGCAGCAGACGCCGCTCCGTCGTGCGGTCCTCGCGCACGCGGACGAGGATCGTGCCCTTCTCCCGCCGCTCGCCCTCGAGCCGACCGACGTGCCCGGCCAGGCGATCCTTCGCTTCGCGCCGCGCTTCGAGGGCCGCGCGCTCCTCGGCCTGCACCGCCTCGAGTCGGTCCCGCTCGTCGGCATGGCGCGCGACCAGCTCCGCGTCGTGCCGGACGAGCACGCGGAGCGCGCTCGCCCGGGTGAGCATCTCCGGCAGGGAGTCCGACGAGAAGAGCACGCGCACCGGCCCGAGCTCGCCCCCGCGATAGAGCGCGACCGCCCGCGCCGAGAGCGCGCGCTGGGTCGAGCGGAGCGCCCGTTTCGCCGCGCGCAGCTCGGGCGCCAGGGCGTCGACACGGGCACGCGCCTGCGCGACGTCGCGACGCGCGGCGTCCCGTTCCCGGATCACGTCGGTCAGACGGCGATCGACGTCCTCGAGCTGCTCGAGCAGCGCGCGCTCGTCGGCCTCGTGACTCGTCACCCGCTCGCGACTGTCCTGGATGCGGTCGCGAAGCGCGTCGAGCTCTTCCTGCCGGTCCTGGGCCCGCGCGGTCGGGACACCGATCGCGAGCACGAGGCCGATGGCCAGCGTTGTCCGCCGCCGCCGGTTCACGACTCGCCGCGCCAGCCTTCGTGCGCCGTGACCGCGCCGAGAAGTCCGTGTCCGGAACCGGAGGCGACTAGGGAGAGGGACTCGCTCCACGTTAAGAACGACAGCTCTGCGCGGCCG
>JBCCZJ010000439.1:0-4695 GCA_039187915.1 Myxococcota bacterium | reverse complement strand
CCGGAGATCCTGCTCGAGGATCTCCCCGTCTCCGAAGCCCAGACCGAGACGATCTTCGCGGGTCGCCGCGAGATCGAGCGGATCATCGACGGCGACGATGATCGGCTCGTCGTGATCGTGGGCCCGTGTTCGATCCATGATCCCGAAGCCGGCCTCGACTACGCGCGCCGCCTCGCGCCGCTGCGCGAGAAGTACCGGGACGATCTCGCGATCGTGATGCGCGTCTATTTCGAGAAGCCTCGCACGACCGTCGGCTGGAAGGGCCTGATCAACGATCCCGAACTCGACGGCAGCTTCTCCATCCGCAACGGCCTGCGAAAGGCCCGCGGCTTCCTGCTCGACGTGACCGAGCTCGGTCTGCCGACCGGCAGCGAGTTCCTCGATCCGATCATGCCCCAGTTCTACGCGGATCTCGTGTCGTGGGGCGCGATCGGCGCGCGCACGAGCGAGAGTCAGGTCCACCGCGAGCTGGCCTCCGGCCTCTCCATGCCGGTCGGCTTCAAGAACGGCACCTACGGAACGGTCCAGATCGCGATCGACGCGATCGGCGCTGCGGCCGGCGAGCACCACTTCCTCTCCGTCACGAAGCAGGGCATCTCGGGCATCGTCGCCACGAAGGGCAACCCGTACTGCCACGTGATCCTGCGCGGCGGGACGAGCGGGACCAACTACGACGCGGAATCGATCGCGGGCGTTTCGCAGCTGCTCACTTCATCGGGGTACCGCGACCGGATCATGGTCGACTGCAGTCACGCGAACAGCGGCAAGGACCACGAGAAGCAGCCGGCCGTGGCGAGCGCGCTCGCCGCGCAGATCGCCGACGGCAACCGGGCGATCTTCGGTCTGATGATGGAGAGCTTCCTGCTCGACGGGAACCAGAAACACTCGCAGTCCCAGGGGCGCGAGGGGCTCGTCTACGGCCAGAGCATCACGGACAAGTGCATGAGCTGGGAGCGGACGGAGCCGATCTTCGACGAGCTGGCGGAAGCCGTCCGAAAGCGACGCGCGCGGTAGGTCGCACGTCGGGAGGAGAATCCGGAATGGGTGGGACGACGACGCGCGAATTCTGCATCACCGAGGTGGACGGTCACGTCCTCACGGTCACGATCAACCGGCCGGAGCGGATGAACTCGCTCCACTGGATGGCGAACGAGGAGCTCGCCATCGTCTTCGACGAATTCGTCGCGGACCCCGAGCTCTGGGTCGCCATCATCACGGGCGCGGGCGACCGCGCCTTCTCCGCAGGCAACGACCTCAAGTACCAGGCGCAGGAGGCCGGCGGTGAGATGAAGCCCGGCCCCGCCACCGGCTTCGGCGGGCTGACTGGCCGCTACGACAACACGAAGCCCGTGATCGCGGCCGTGAATGGCGTGGCGATGGGCGGCGGCTTCGAGATCGCGCTCGCCTGTGACCTGATCATCGCGTCGACGAACGCGGTCTTCGCGCTCCCGGAGCCGAAGGTCGGCCTCGCGGCGCTCGCCGGCGGTGTCCACCGTCTGCCGCGCCAGATCGGTCTCAAGCCCGCCATGGGCATGATGCTGACGGGGCGCCGCGTCTCCGCGGAAGAAGGCGGTCGCCTCGGCTTCGTGAACGAGGTGGTCGAGCCGGGTGAGCTGATGGCCGCCGCGCGTCGCTGGGCCGACCAGATCGCCGAGTGCGCGCCGCTTTCCGTCCGAGCCACCAAGCAGGCGGCGATGGACGGGATGCGCCACGGCTCGGTCGAGGACGCCATGGCCGAGAAGTACCCGGCGATCCGTGACATGGTGAAGAGCGAGGATTTCGTGGAAGGTCCGCTGGCCTTCGCCGAGAAGCGCCCGCCGAACTGGAAGGGGCGTTAGGCGCCGACTCGCTCCCCCGGGCCGTCTCTCCCGCTTCGGCCCTCCGAGGCAGCGTCGTCGCTGCTCCCGCTAGGCCGCCTCCGCGATCGTTTCCGCTTCGTCGGCGACCGTCTCCGCCTGTCGCTTCGGTGCGGCGATGAACGGGTAGAGGTGCTGGCTCACGAAGCCACGGGGCAGGGGCTTGCCGACGACGCCGTAGTTCTCGGGCCAGCGATCCTGCGCGCCCGCGTGGTAGGTCCCGAAGAGCATGTCGAGGATCGGCAGGTTCGCGGCGTAGTTCTTGTCGATCGCCTCGGCGTCGGCGGCGTGATGCCAGTGGTGGAAATGGGGCGTCGTGAAGACGTACTCCAGGACGCCGAAGCGCAGGCCCGTGTTCGAGTGGATCAACACGCCCTGGATGCCGACCCAGACCACGTACGCGCTGATCGCGGCTTCGGAGAACCCGAGCAGGAAGATCGGCATCAGGACCGTCGAACGCGTGAACAGCACCTCCGCGAAGTGGATCCGCGAGCCCGAGAGCCAGTCCATGCGCGCGGGGCAGTGGTGGACCGCGTGGAAGTTCCAGAGGAATCGGTTCTCGTGCATGAGGCGGTGACCCCAGTACTGCGCGAAATCCGCGACGAAGAGGACGAGGCCGAACTGCACGAGGACGGGGAGGCTCCGCACTGCGTCCTGCAGCCCGTCGTGTACCGCCCAGCCGAAGAGGCCCTCCGAGAAGAAGGTCGTGCAGATCAGGATCACGCTGATCATGACGTGGTTGAAGGCGTAGTAGAGCAGGTCGAGCTTCCACTCCTTGCGGAGCGTGAGCTGGTCCGGGTCGTGGGGCCAGACGCGTTCGATGAACACGAAGACGAGCGTGTTGGCCAACAGGGCGAGGACGAGCCAGTCGAATCCGAAGGTCACGACCGGGGCGGCCGTGGACTCGATCTCGACGGTCGCGCCGCCGAGCCACTGCGCGACGAGGACCAGCCCGATGCCGACGAGGCCGAGGCGCTTCGAGCGCGAGTGGAAGACGGAGATCGCGCCGCAGACGACGGCCAGCACCATGCCGGCGACGAGTCCGTCCCGGAAGAGCGCGAGCGGATAGCCGGCGCGCAGCTCCGGCGTCGTCAGGTAGTCCGGGAAGTGGAAGCAGAGGACGGCGACGAGCGCGCAGGCGCCGAGGAAGATGGACAGCACGCCGCTGATGCGGCCTTCGCCGAAGCGGAGCGGCACGTCTTCGGTCCGGGATCGGCGGGCGGCGCCGTCGGTCGCGCGCGGGCCATCGGTCGGGGCATTCGGGGTCATCGGGGTCTCCTCGGGAATCCGCCGTCGCTGGTTTCGGGCTGCGTTCGGCGCTCGTCTCCTGCTAGAGCAGCGATCGTGCCAAACGCACCAGGGACGTAGATTCAGGGGTTTACGCGCGGATTGGCCGATTCCCTGCAGACCTGTCGATCATTGGATGTCCACCCCTGAACATGGAATGTCGAGATTGCTCGACGTCGACTGGGGGATCCGCGCCTCGAGCCGCGGCGCCGCTCTTGAAAATGACCGAATGAGTCGGTTAAATAACGGCCTGCCCGCGCAGTCGAGGAGTTCCCGCATGCTCAAGCTCATTCCCCTGGTTCTCTGGCTCACGATCGCCCTGACCTCCGTCGGCTGCGGCGGAGGCCTCACGAAGGTCGACGTGGGCAGGGTCCTCACCTCCGGCCGTGACGGCTGGCAGCACCCGGAGCGCGTGATGAACGCGCTCGCTCTCCGCCCTGGCGATCGCGTCGCCGAGATCGGGGCCGGGAGCGGCTACGGGCTCGCGCATCTTTCGGAGGCCGTCGGCCCCGACGGCCGGGTGTACGCGGTCGAGGTCGAGGCCGATCTCGTCCGCGCGCTCGAGGCGCGGGTCGCGCGAGACGGCTTCGACAACGTGGAGGTCGTGTTCGGCGCCTACGACGATCCGAAGCTGCCCGACGGCGGTGTCGACGTCGCGATGACCTGTCTCACCTATCACCACATCGAGGATCGCGTCGTCTATTTTCGCGCGCTGAAGCGGGATCTCGCGCCGGCGGCCCGCGTGATCCATCTGGACGACCGGCCGGACGCGCCCGCCCCGATCTCGTGGTTCCAGAACGAGGGCCATTGGACCGAGCCCGAACGGATCCTTCGCGAGATGGGCGAGGCGGGTTACGACCGGACGGCGCGCCACGACTTCCTGCCTTCCCAGAGCTTCCAGGTCTTCGCGCCGAACGAGGCGGCGACGTCGGCCGGCGTCGTGGAACGTTAGGTACGATGGCCCGCCGGATTCCGGAGACGCGCTTCGACGACCTCGTGCGCGGCGCGACGCGCGTCTTCATCGAGGCCGGGTATCGCCGCACCCAGATGGCCGACGTGGCGAACGAGATCGGCGTCGCCAAAGGGACGCTCTACGGCTACGTCGAGAGCAAGGACGCGCTCTTCGCGCTCTGTCTTGCCTTCGCGGACGCGACGAAGCCGATCCCGCTCCCGGAGCCGCTGCCGCTCGAGACGCCGCCGGCCGGCGAGATCGGCCGGCGCGTCGCCGAGGCCGTCGGGCAGGAGATCGCGCTCCCGCGCCTCGAGGCCGCGCTGTCGGGCGAGACGCCGGCGGACGTCGCGCAGGAGGCGCGGGAAATCGTGGGTGAACTCTTCGATCTCATGCATGCCCGCCGCTTCGGCATCAAGCTCCTCGATCGCTGCATGGACCAGCCCGAGCTCGCCGGGCTCTGGCAGAGCCGCGGCCGTGAGGAGGTCCGCGCCGCGATCGGCGGCTACCTGGCGGCCCGGAAGGCCTCGGGTCGGCTCCGGACCTTCGAGGATCCGCGCCTCGCCGCCCGCATGGTCATCGAGATCTGCACGACCTGGGCTG
>JBCCZJ010000438.1:0-4707 GCA_039187915.1 Myxococcota bacterium | reverse complement strand
TCTCGCGCGCGCCGGTCGCGAGGGGTGTGCTAGGTCGTGAGCCGCTCGCCGAAGAGCGCCGTTCCGACGCGCACGAGGGTAGCGCCCTCCTCGACGGCGACCTCGAGATCGGCGGACATGCCCATGGACAGCGTGTCGAGGGCCAGGCCGGGGTGCGCGTCCACCAGCCGATCGCGCAGCGTGCGCAGGCTCCGGAAGACGGGCCGCGCCGCCTCCGGGTCGCTGCTCGCCGCGGGCACCGTCATCAGGCCGCGCAGCCGGAGCGGGGCGCAGGCCTCCACCTGCTCGACCAGCGCCGGCAGCGCGTCCGCCTCGCAGCCCCCTTTCTGCGGCTCGCCGCAGAGCGAGACCTGCAGGAGCACGTCGAGCGGTCGCCCCTCGCTCTCCGCGCGCCGGGCGAGGGTGTCGACGAGGGCCGGGCGGTCGACGCTCTCGATCGCATCGAAGAGCCGCGCCGCGAGCCCCGCCTTGTTGCGCTGGAGCCGGCCGACCATCCGCCACTCGAGCCGGAGGTCGGCGGCGGCCGGGTCGCCCGCGAGCGCCGACTCGATCTCGGGCCGGATGTCGCGCGCCTCCTGGATGTAGCTCTGGCCGAGCACGTGCACGCCCGCGGCGATCGCCGACAGGATGCGCGGGGTCGGCTGCTTCTTGGCGACACCCACGAGCGTCACCTCGCCGGGATCCCGGCCGGCGCGGACGGCCGCCGCCGCGATCCGGTCGCGCACCGCCGCGTGGCGGGTACGCCCCTCCCCGAGCGTGGCCGCGTCGAGGTCGGAGATCCGCGCCGGACTCACGCCTTCAGGTCCTCGTCGCGCACCCCCGCCTCGGCGAGCAGCGCGAGGGTCTCTTCGAGGGGCAGGCCGATCACGTTGGTGCGGCTCCCGACGACGGCGGTCACGAAGCGCGCGCCTTCGCCCTGGAGCGCATAGCCGCCCGCCTTGTCCATCGACTCACCGACCGCGATGTACGCCTCGACCTCGGACCGCGTCGCGTCGCGCATTTCGACGTGGCTCGTGACGTGGGTCGTGAAGGGGCCGCGGCCGTCGGTCCAGGCGACGCAGACGCCCGTCATGACGCGGTGGGTCGTGCCGACGAGGCGCGAAACGAGCGCGATCGCGTGGGCTTCGTCGCGCGGCTTGCCGAGTACTTCGTCGCCGGCGACGACGATCGTGTCCGCGCCGAGGACCGGGCGGGGCGGGGCATCGTTGCGCCGGCCGGCCACGTCGAGGCACTTCTCGCGAGCCAGCCGGACCACGAGCGCCTCCGGGGACTCTCCGTCGCGGGTCTTCTCGTCGATTCCTGACACGTCCACTCGGAAATGCACGCCGGCCTCGCCCAGGATCTGCGCTCGGCGAGGCGAGCCGCTGGCCAGCACGAGGCGCCCGGGAGCGTCGGAATCCGGGTCGGCGAGGGCTGCGGAGGGTTCTTTCGCGTTCGACACGCAGGCGAGGTACCCGATGGGCGCCGGCGTCGTCAAGCGATCTGCCCGCTCGGGGGATCCATGGGGCGGCGATTGCGGTTTCTTGCGCACCCAGGGGCCCTCGACTACGTTCCGGCGTCCTCGTCCGACAGCGCCCAAGCTGTTGAAATCCAAACCGTTTTCGTTTTCGCGCGCGGGGCCTCCCGGCCCGTTGCGAAGCCGCGTCCGAAGGCGCTCCGACGGACGCAGGGCGCTCGAAGACACGCGAATCAGGAAGCAAGCGATGGCTCAGATCGTGATCGCCAGCCACCTAGGAAGTGGACGGGTCATGTTCCTCGCCAGGGGATCGAGCGAAGGCTCCGTCTCCTGGGGTGGGCTGATCGAGACGTCCGAGGTCGCCGCCGACGAAGAGCGCGCCGCCGCGCTCCTCGCCCTCGCGGAGGCCGACGCGAACGCGCGCCACGAGGTGGTCGATCCCTACCTGATCGATGTGGAAGAAGAGGAGGACGGTCGGCTCCGCCCGACCAAGTGGCGCGAGGCGATCCGCTGCCTCGGGCCGACGATTCGCAAGGACCTCGGCAAACAGGCCGAGGGCGCGGAGGCTTAGCACCCAATGTACCGCTACGACGAATTCGACCACGCGCTGGTCCAGGATCGCGTGACCCAGTTCCGCCGTCAGGTCGAACGACGCATGAAGGGCGAGATCAGCGAAGAGCAGTTCCGTCCGCTGCGCCTGATGAACGGGCTCTACCTGCAGCTCCACGCGTACATGCTGCGCGTGGCGATCCCGTACGGAACGCTCGACTCGCGCCAGATGCGCAAGCTGGCCTACATCGCGCGGCGCTACGACAAGGGCTACGGCCACTTCACGACGCGCCAGAACATCCAGTACAACTGGCCGAAGCTCGAGGAGACGCCCGACATCCTCGCCGAGCTGGCCGAAGTCGAGATGCACGCCATCCAGACGAGCGGCAACTGCATCCGCAACGTGACGAGCGACCAGTACGCCGGCGCGGCGCAGGGCGAGATCGAGGATCCGCGCATCTGGTGCGAGATCGCCCGACAGTGGTCGACGCTCCACCCGGAGTTCTCGTTCCTGCCGCGGAAGTTCAAGATCGCGATCACCGGCTGCGAGCGCGATCGCGCCGCGGTCAAGGTCCACGACATCGGCATGATCATGAAGCACGACGAAGCGGGGGAGGTCGGCTTCGAAGTCCTCGTGGGCGGGGGTCTCGGCCGCACGCCCTTCGTCGGCAAGACCATCCGCGACTTCCTGCCGAAGGAGCATTTCCTCTCCTACATGGAGGCGATCCTCCGCGTCTACAACCAGCTCGGACGCCGCGACAACAAGTACAAGGCGCGGATCAAGGTCACGCTCCACGAGACCGGGCAGGAAGAGTTCACCCGCCTCGTCGAGGAGGAGTGGGAGACGATCAAGGACTCGACGCTCAAGCTGCCGAAGGAAGAGGTGGACCGGATCGCGGCCCACTTCGAGCCGCCGGAGTGGAAGGCCCTCCCGGACGATGCGCCCACGTGCGATGCGCGCGCGGCCTCGGATCCCGAGTTCGCCGCGTGGCTCCGGCACAACGTCGAGCCGCACAAGGCCGCGGGCTACGCGATCGTGAACATTTCGGTCAAGCCGCCCGGCGAGCCGCCGGGGGACGTGACCGACGTCCAGATGGAAGCGATGGCCGACATGGCGGACGCGTACAGCTTCTCCGAGCTGCGCGTGACCCATGTGCAGAACGTGACGCTCCCGCACGTCGAGAAGGAGCGGCTCCCGGCGCTCTTCGACGACCTCGCGAAGCACGGCCTCGCGACGGCCAACGTCGGCCTCGTGTCGGACATCATCTGCTGCCCCGGCCTCGACTACTGCGCGCTGGCGAACGCGCGCTCGATCCCGGTCGCCCAGGAGCTCACCAAGCGGTACACGCTCGAGCGACAGCAGGAGATCGGCGAGATGCAGATCAAGATCTCCGGCTGCATCAATGCCTGCGGTCATCACCACGTCGGCAACATCGGCATCCTCGGCGTCGATCGGAAGGGCGAGGAGCACTACCAGGTCCAGCTCGGCGGCTCGGCCAAGGAAGACGCGTCGCTCGGCAAGATCATCGGCCGCGGCTTCACCCAGGAGGAGGTGGTCGAGGTCGTCGATACGCTGCTCGACACCTACCTCGAGCTCCGCGAAGGGGATGAGGTCTTCATCGACACGTTCCGCCGCGTCGGGATCAAACCCTTCAAGGAGCGGGTCTATGGCGCTGCTTGAACGCAAGGACGGCGGCGCCAGCCTGATCGAGGACCCGTTCACCCGGGTCGACGACGATGAGGCGCTGCCGGCCGGCCCCGTGATCGTCTCACTCCCGCGATTCCAGGCGGAGCGCGACGCGCTGCTCGCGCGCGACGAGGCGCTCGGGGTCTGGCTCGACTCCGACGAGTCGCCGACCGCGATCGAGGACGACCTCGGCCGCCTGGCGGTCGTCGCCTGCAACTTCCCGGCGTTCAACGACGGCCGCGCGTTCTCCTATGCGCGGATCCTCCGCGAGCGATTCGCCTACGCGGGCGAGGTCCGGGCGATCGGGGAGGTCATGCTCGAGCAGGCGCCGTTCATGGTGCGCAGCGGTTTCAGCACGTTCGAGCTTCGCGACGTCGCCGACGTGTCGGACTTCAAGGCCGTCGTCGAGGAGGTCCGGACGGTGTACCAGCCGACCGGCGACGGTCGTGAGACGGCGCTCCAGCGCCGGCTCGGCCGCTAGAGTCGGGACGAAAACCGCGAAGCGCCCGCAGAACGGATCTTTCATGGATGTCCGCGATGGTTTTCTCGACGCGATCGGGAACACCCCGCTGATCCGACTCGCCCGCGCGTCGGAAGCGTCCGGGTGCGAGATCCTCGGCAAGGCCGAGTTCCTGAATCCGGGCGGCTCGGTCAAGGATCGCGCGGCGCTCGCGATCGTGCAGGACGCCGAAGCCCAGAGCAGGCTGCGGCCCGGCGGCACGATCGTCGAGGGCACCGCCGGCAACACCGGCATCGGGCTCGCCCTGGTCGGGAACGCCTGCGGCTACGACACGGTGATCGTCATCCCGGACACACAGAGCCGAGAGAAGATGGACATGCTCCGCCTCTGCGGCGCGGACCTTCGACCGGTCCCCGCGAAGCCCTACAAGGATCCGCAGAACTACGTCCACGTCTCGCAGCGGCTGGCGGAAGAGCTCGCGGCCTCGAATCCGAACGGGGCGATCTGGGCGAACCAGTTCGACAACGTCGCGAATCGCGAGGGACACCGACGGAC
>JBCCZJ010000437.1:0-4732 GCA_039187915.1 Myxococcota bacterium | reverse complement strand
TCGCTGGCGGACGAGCAGGGCCTGCGGGCGGAGCAGTCCGGCGATGCTCGAGCCGGTCTCCTCGCCGTGGGCGAGGGCCGACGTGAACGACGAGACGGAAGGGAGGTCGACGCGGCTCGACAGGCTGCGGAGGCTCTCGGCACGGCGCGCTCCGGTCGACACTTCGAGCTGATAGAGGCGAAGCTCGTCGGCGAGGGGGCGGCCCGCCGGCTGCGCGCGCAGCAGCTCGTCGACTGCGCTCTCGAATCCGAGACCGGCTTCGGCGAGGGTCGCGAGCAGCTCGAGCACCAGCGGGAGGTCCTGCTCGATCTCCTCGACGCGCCGCGCCCGGTCGCGCCGGACGAGCAGCGTGGGGAGCGCGGCGACAGCGAGCCCGAGGAGCCACGGGCTCGCGGAGAGCACGCCCGCGAGCCCGGGCCCGACGACGGGCAGTCCCGCGAAGACGGCAGCGAGGGCCGCCGCCGCACCGGACGTGCGCAGGCCCCAGACGAGCAGCGCCGCGAGGAGCACGGCACCGAACGACGCGGCGAGGAAGGTCGCCTCGGCCCGCGGCCCGCGATGGCCCGCGCGGACGAGCCAGCGACCGAGCGCCCGGTCACGCGGTGTCGCGAGGGCTTCGTCGAGCTCTTCGAGCGCGTCCGGCTCGTCGGCGAAGAGGCGATGGTGGATGCGCGCGTCGCGAGCGGCGCGGCGACCCAGCTCGAGCGCGCCCACGACGAGCGCGATCGCGAAGAGCGCGGTCAGCTGCGGAATTCCCAGGGCGTCGGGCATCACACGCGGCTCCGCATGAGGCGGTCCATCCAGACGAGCGCCACGCCCTGCAGCGCGAGGGTCGTCGAGACGAGCGCCGTGCCCATGCCGGACTCGAAGAAGCGCTGCATGTTGACCGGGTCGTTCGTCCAGCTGAGCCAGGCGATCGCGGCGGTCGCGCCGAAGAGCACGATCGTCGAGGAGCGGGTCGGCGCGGACTGCGAGGTGATCCGCTGCTGGACGTCGACGCGATCCTGCATGAAGTCGCCGACCGAAGCGAGCGTGCCCTGGAGGCTGCCGCCCGCCTGCCACTGCGTCGCGATGATCATCGCGAAGAGCCGGAAGGTCTCGAGGGGCACGCGCTGGGAGAGCCGCGCGAACGCATCGTTCGGCGCTTCGCCGAGACGGAGGCGTCCGACCGCTTCGAGCAGGATCGGTCGGAGGGGGGCTTCGACCTGCTCTGCGGCGCGCTGGAGCGCGTCGACGCGGCCGAGGCCCGCCCGGAGCGCCGCGGCGGTGAGTCGGAGCGCCTCCGCGAGCTGGGCCTCGAGGCGTTCGAGGTGGCGCCGATGCCGCGCGGCGAGCCAGAGCCAGGCGACGACGCCGGCGTCGAAGCCGATCGCGCAGGCGATCGGGAGGATCAGTCCGAAGAGGAACGGAACGGCGGCCGCGGTCACACCGACCGCGACCGGCACGGCGACACGGAATCCGCGCCCGAGCCCCTCGGCGCGCCGCTCCTCGCGGCCCGGGCCCTCCGCCTCGGTCTCGGCGGCCAGGCCCTCCCAGTCGCCGGTCTCGCTGGATCCGAGCCGCACGGTCGCGCGATGCTCGAGCACGATCCGGTGCGCGACGACGAAGAGCAGGCAGACCGAGGCGAAGAGCGCGGCGGCGCCGAGCAGGCTCAGCACGTCCGGCTTCGTCTCCGACCTCGACCGGCCGCGCCGGCGAGGGCGATCACGCCGACGCCGAGCGCCATCGCGACGCCCGGCTCGGGAACGACCGCGAATTCGCGCGGATTCGTCGGGTGCAGACAACTCGGGTCGCCCCGCCAGTCCGAAGCGCCGTCGCCATCGAGATCGTGGAAGTCCGTGAACCCGTCGCCGTCGTCGTCGATGCCGTTGTCGCACTCCGTCGGCGCGCCGCGTTCCGACATGTCATTGGCGTCGGCGCAGCCGGCATCGCCGCCCGCGTCGATCGTGCCGTCCTTGTCGTTGTCGATGCCGTCACTGCAGAGCGGGAACTGGAAGTTCGTCGCGAGGTCGGTCAGGGTGGCGTCGCGCGCGCCAGCGGGGGCGAACGCGCTGAATCCGAGCCACACCGGGATCCACTCGGTATAGGAGGGGTACGACAGCTCCAACAGGGTCGCGTACACGCCGTTGTCGGGTCCTGCGGGCGGCACCGATCCGTTGTCGGGCAGCATCAAGAAGTTCACGTGCTCGTGCAGCGAGCCCCCCGACGTCGCGCCCCCGATCGCGAAGCCCTCGATGGGCTGGGGCGTGTCGTAGACGAGGACGAAGTCGAACGGGTTGAAGAGGGAGCCGCGGACGATCGCCACGCCTTCGTCGGCGTCCGGCGTCGTCCCCCAGGTCACCGGGCCGCTGCCGCTCCAATAGCTGAGGGCGCGTCCTCCCATCGCCGGCATCGTCGAAGCCGGCGGCGTCAGGACGTTGAAGAAGAGACCCTGGCTCCCGGTCGGCGCCGCCAGGCCGGGCGGGTCGATCTCGGTCGGGTCGTTGCGGGAAACGAAACCGGGATCGCCGGTCAATCGCAGGTTGCCATCCAATCCGACCGTTCGGACGAAGACCCGCTTGTCGACGAGGATGCTGTCCACCGAGAAAGCGTCGAAGTCGTATCCATGGGCGCTCAGTCGTCCGTCGGAGACATTCTCCTGGAGCGCGACGTCGATGTGGATCTGGGCCTGGGCCCAGGCGCCGGAAGCCACCCAGATCGCGAGGCTGCTGCCGATGAGAATCGAGCGCAGCGCGCGTTGGCTCGCGCGGAGACCGCGCTCGGGTGCGAATCGGTTGATCGATGCCATGAATACGCCTTTCCTTGTCGATGTGTCGGTCTTCTGAAACGGACACGGCCCGGGAGCTTCGCGATCACGACGCGCCGGGGCCGGCCGAAGTGGGTTCGCGCGTTCGCCGCCCAGCGGACGGCGAACCGTCGGATCAGCGACGCGGCCGCGAAGCCCGGCCGAGGCCCATCAGGCCGAGGCCGAAGAGCAGCGCCGTTCCGGGCTCGGGGACGAGGGTCGAGGCCACGTAGCCCTCGGCCGCCTCGATCTGCTCCTCGATGCCCTCATTGAACAGCTCCTGCGCTGCGCTGCAGCTCTCGGTCTCTTCGCAGACGTCGAGCGTACCGAGCAGCAGCCAGACCGGGTTCGAGGGGCCGCTCAGACCCGTCGCGTTGGCCTGGACGTAGGCCAGGTAGACGCCGGGCGTCGCCGCACCGAGATCGTAGTCCGGGTGGTCGTCGAGGAAACCCGTGCCGCCCGTGGTGCCGATGGCGGCACCCAGGACCTCGGAGACCCCGTCGACGACGCCGAAGAAGGACGCGCCCTGCGTGAGCGTCAGCGTCTCGCCGTTCGGCACCGCGCCGAACTGACCGAGGCCGTCGTCCCAGTACGAGAGGCTCAGGTTCAGCGTCGGCTCCACGAGGAAGTCGAGCGAGACCGTCGAGCCCCCCGGGAGGTTGTCGCCCAGGCCCGCGAGGAGCCCGGCGTTCGCGTCAGACGGGCTGAAGAAGCCCGGCTCGTCGCCCTGGAAGGTGGGCGTCGCGGCGGTCGAGTCGCCGAAGAGCTCGCCCTCGATCACGACGGTCCCCCCTTCGGGAACCAGCGTGTCCACGTCGATTCCGCCGGCCTGCAGGTTGCCAGCGCCGTCGTCGAAGAGGAGCACGTCGAAGTGTGCTTCTTCCTGCGCAAGCGCGGGGCCTGCCACCATCATCGCGACCAGCGAGGCCGCGACCAATCCCATTCCGAAGAGCCCTCGGCTCATGCGGTTCGTCATCCTGTTCATCTCCGATTCTCCAACATTTTCAGCAATTTGAGCAATTCCCAGTATCGGATGCGGGGTCCATCGAGTCCGTCTTTCCGACTCGACAAGCACCCGTTGGCCGGAGTGATCCGGCCCCTCGCGCACACGCATCCTTGCAGGAACATCGCCTGTCGAGCGCGGCCGGTTCCCATTTAGGTCGATCTTTCGGATCGACCGTCCTCGAGCCGCGTTGCGGCGCCCCCGCACGTCGAGTAACCATGGGGCCCTCGGAGGATTCGAGGGATGACCCGATCCCGGCCCCAGCTCCAGCGCTCGAGATCAGGCGCGACCGGTCGACTCGGTCGCGTGGGGATCGCGTTGCGCGTGGGGCTTGCGGTGCTCCTCCTCGGCATGTCCTCGGCGTCGCTGCTGCACGTCCACGAGGGCGGCGCCTGCGAGACCGCCGCGTCGGTGACCGCGCACGCGGCGGTCCTGGATGCGACGTCTTCGCCGACTTCGTCCGACGACCTCGTGGATGCCAGCGGATGTCTGCTCTGCGAGTTCGCGCGGCGCGGAGAAGGCGACGCGGCGTTGGCGCCGTCGACGATCGCGGCGCAGGTGCCGGCGCCCGCGAAGGCCGTCGCTTTCATCGATCGCCTCCGCGCGCCTAACGAGCCGGTTCCCGGCCTCGCAGGCCCGCGCGCGCCCCCCGCGCACGCCGTCTGATCCCACCGTTTTTTCGGCTGCGTCGCGTTCCAGCGAGCCGCGCAGGTCGTTCACGCAGAACGGCCCGTGCGACGTCCATGTCGTCCTTCGGCATGGGCGATCCCGGCTCGTGTTCCCAGATGCCTTCGGCGTAGCCCTCTCCCGAAACGCGTGCGCGCGACCGTCCCCATGCGGCGGCCGAGCGACGCGGAGTGCATTCGATGAGTGCGACCACGCCCGCCCCCCCGCCCCACTCGGCGGCCGCCCCTTGGCAGTTCGATCAGCCGAGCCGGCCCGAG
>JBCCZJ010000436.1:0-4772 GCA_039187915.1 Myxococcota bacterium | reverse complement strand
CGTGCCGAGGATCCCGCGCGGGTTGCTCACCTGGGCGCAAAAAAGGGTGTACCCCATCGCGTCCCCGATTTCAGAAACGCCGAGGTCCGTCCGCTTCCGGGCGTCTCCGCCGCGCCAGGCTCGGTATCCTCGGGTCGCACGCAAGGTTCCGCGAAGGAGGCGCATGGAGTACGGGTTCGTTCTGCCGAACAACGTCGGCGTCGAGGATCCCTTCGACGTGATCTCGGTGGGGGTCCACGCCGAGACGGTGGGTTTCGACTCGCTCTGGGTCAACCACCACGTGATCAACGCGGGCTACGTGCGGGAGCGGCTCGGGACGCGGCCGTATCACGATGCCCTGATCCTCCTGACGTGGCTCGCCGGGAAGACCCACCATGCGCGCCTGGGGACGAGCGTGCTCGTCCTGCCCTATCTCCACCCGATGATCCTCGCTCGGGAGCTCGCGACGCTCGATCAGCTCGCGCAGGGGCGGCTCGTCGTGGGCGTCGGCGTCGGGAGCCTGCCGGACGAGAACGCGGCGATGGGGATCCCGTACGCGACCCGCGGCCGCTACGCGGACGAGTTCCTCGAGGTGATCACGCGCCTCTGGAGCGAGGACGAGGCGAGCTTCGAGGGCGAGCACTTCCGCTTCGAGGACGTGATCTCGTCCCCGAAGCCGCTGCAGCGTCCGCGCCCCCCGATCCTGGTCGGAGGCAACAAGCGCGCGTCCATGCGACGGGTGGCGCGTCTGGGGGACGGGTGGCATCCGCTGATGCTCTCGCCCGACGGCGTGCGCGACCGGATGGAATTCCTGCGCGGCGAGGCGGCGGAGGCCGGTCGCGCCCACGTGACGGAGCGCGTCTCCGTGCGCGTCGACATGAACCAGGTCCACCCGGGCACGGTCGAGGCCTACGCGGCAGCCGGCGCGACCGAGCTCGTCGGCGGTCTCGGGACTCGCGACGTCGAGGCGATCCGCGTCGAGCTCGATCGCTTCGCCGAGACGATGCTCTCGTCCCGCTGATCTGCGACGGCGCGGGAGCCTGCTAGGTTGAGCCGCATGCCCGACCCGGACGACTTCCTGTCGCGAATCGGCCTGCCGAACGCGACCGCCCGGACCGCCGTCGCCGGGGTCTCGCTGGTGATCGGGGTCGCGCTGGTCTTCCTCGATCGCGCGCGCGAGGTGCTCTTCGCCGCACGGGATGCGGTGATCTCCGGCGCTGACGTCCTCTTCGTCGTCGCCGCGAACGTCTGCCTCTTCGTTCTCGCGGTCGTCGCGGTGCATCCGGTGGGAAAGCTGCGGCTCGGCGCCGACGACGAGCGCCCCGAGTTCGGGACGGGATCGTGGCTCGCGATGCTCTTTTCCGCGGGCCTCGCGTCGGGGATCCTCTACTGGGCGACCGCCGAGCCGATCCTGCACGCGGCATCGAATCCCTTCCTCGGGGCTTCGCCTGCGCCGGACGCGGCCGCGCGTCTCGGGCTCCGGATCACAATGTTCCACTGGGGCCTCCACGGCTGGGGCTTCTACGTGCTGGCCGCGCTGGCCATCGCGATCCCCGTCCATCGCGGCGGCGCATCGCTGCGCTTCCGCGAGATCCTGGGCACGGCCGGCAGGGGCTTCACGACCGCCGGTTGGCCCGGCGCGAGCCTCGATCTGCTGGCGATCTTCGGGACCGTGTGTGGCGTCGCCACGTCGATCGGCCTCTCGGCGAGCAGCATGAACGCGACGCTCGCCGGTCTCTTCGGCGCCGCCGGCGACGCGCCGCTCGACGTGCGCGTCCAGGTCGGGATCATCGTCGCGGTCACGCTGCTCGGGATCGCGTCGGCACTCTCGGGGGTCGCACGCGGCATCCGCTGGTTGTCGAGCGTGAACGCCTGGGTCAGCCTCGGCCTGATGGGGGCGTTCTTGGTGCTCGGCCCGACGGGCGAGGTGGTCCGTCTGATCGGCGCGAGCTTCGTCGACTATGTCGTCTCCGTGCCGGCGCTGGGTCTCTTCGTCGGCGAGTCGGAGAGCGCCCGGCGCTGGCAGGCGGACTGGACGCTCTTCTACTGGGCCTGGTGGCTCGCGTGGACCCCCTTCGTCTCCCTCTTCATCGTGCGGATCTCGCGCGGCCGCACGATCCGCGAGCTGGTCGTCGGCGTGACCCTCGCACCGACGGCGGTCACGCTCGTCTGGATGGGGCTCTTCGGCGGAACGGCGCTGCTGCAGGACCGCGCTGCGTCCGGCGCCATCGCGCGGGCCGTGGAGACCGACTACGCGCTCGGCCTCGTGGCGCTGATCGAGCAGCTCGCCTCCGGCGCGCTCGCGACGGCGCTGGTCGCGGTGACCTGCTTCCTGCTCTTCACCTGGCTGATCACGAGCCTCGACTCCGCGACGCTCGTGCTCTGCGAGCTGATGGGCACGGCCGGAACGCCGGCCGCGAAAGTGTTCTGGGGCGTGGCCGTCGCGACGGTCGCGGTCATTCTGCTGGGGGTCGGCGGCCTGACCGCGCTGCAGGCCGCTTCGATCGTGATCGGCCTGCCCCTGGCGCTCGTCCAGCTCGCGGCGGCGGGGACGCTGCTCGTCGCGCTGTTCCGCGGACGCCTCGACGCAGGTTGACGCGCGCCATCGCGGTCGAGCGTGGCGGTTGGGCCCGGGAGTTCAGCGCGCGCGCGATCGCGGGATCGAGCGGCTCGAGGAGAGGGTTCAGGCGGACCCGCGCCATCGCGCGACGGTCGCCGTCACTTGTCCGCCCTCGGCGGTCGTCTACGCTCGGGAACGGCTCGAACGCGGGGACACGGCGCGGCTGCGGCGAAAAGGGGGGCGCGTGATTCGTAGGCGGACGATCGGACTCGGATCCCTCGCGGGCGTCGTCGCGAGTGTCCTCGGGTGTGGCGACGCGCCGCCGGACCCCGCGTCCTTCGCGGTGCCCGAAGTGGGATCGGAGCCGGTTGCCGCCGCCTGTGCCCATCGCGACGAGCGCAAGATGGCGCTCTGGGGCGATCTGCATGTGCACACGATGCTCTCGTCGGACGCCTGGAACTACGACCTGCAGGTCCGCCCCGAAGGCGCCTATCGGTACGCCTTCGGCGGGGAGATCCTGCTGCCGCCGAACGACGAGAACGGGCGGGGCACGCGGACGGCGAAGATCGACCGTCCGCTCGACTTCGCGGCCGTGACCGATCACGCGGAGTTCCTCGGCGAACAACGGCTCTGCACGGATGAGATCTCGCCCGCCTACTACACCGACATGTGTCAGGCAATCCGCGACGCCACCCAGCCGACGGACTCGCCTCTCGGCTTCAAGATCATGCATCCCTTTCCGTCCCGAGAGGCGGAGATCTGCGGGGAGGACGGCCGGCGATGTGAAGTGGCGGCGGCGAAGGGCTGGGCGGAGACGATCGCGGCCGCCGAGAAGTGGAACGATACGAGCGCTGCCTGCGAGCGGACCACCTTCATCGCCTACGAGTACAGCTCGCATCGGCTCGGCTCGAACCTCCACCGCAACGTGATCTTCCGCGGGAGCGCCGTCCCGTGGCGGCCGATCAGCTACATGGAGACCCAGCGGGAATGGGAGCTCTGGTCGCTGCTCGACGACCAGTGCAACGACTCGGGCACGGGCTGCGAGGCGATCGCGATCCCCCACAACTCGAACATCAGCAACGGGCGCATGTTCAACATCGACTATCCCGGCGCGGGCTCGGTCGAAGCGCAAGCGGCCCGCGCGGCGCTTCGGATCAAGATCGAGCCGATCGTCGAGATCATGCAGCACAAGGGCGACTCGGAGTGCCGGCGGGGCGTGCCCGGCGTGCTCGGCGTCGACGACGCGCTCTGCGACTTCGAGAAGTTCGAGGACAGCGCCTTCCGCTATCGCAACGGCGACGAGCCCGCGCGCGCGTGTTACGACGGCTTCCTCCAGGACGCGATTCCGCATCTCGGACCGAACTGCCTCTCGCGCCGGAGCTACGTCCGCTACGCGCTGGTCGACGGCCTGGCAGAGGAGGCTCGTCTCGGCGTGAATCCGTTCAAGTTCGGCCTGATGGCCAGCACGGACACGCACAACGCGATGGCGGGCGGTGTCGAGGAGCGGAGCTGGCCCGGTCATCTGGGGATCGCCGACGGGTCGAAGGAGGCGCGACTTCGTTCCGGCGACGCCGGCATGGGCAACTATTCGAATGGTCCCGGCGGCTTGATCGGGGTCTGGGCCGAGGAGAACTCGCGGGACGCGATCTTCGACGCGATGCAGCGCAAGGAGGTCTTCGGAACCAGCGGGCCTCGGATCGAGCCGCGCTTCTACGGGGGCTGGGGCTTGCAGCCGGGGCTCTGCGGCGGCGCCGACGTCGTGGGCGACGTGCTCGGTCGGGGTGGGCTCGCCGTGCCCATGGGCGGCGATCTTCCGCCGCGCATCGGTGACGCCGGCCCGACCTTCGCCGTCTTCGCGAGCCGGGATCCCGGGACGCCGCAGGCGCCGGGTGGACGTCTGCAGCGCCTGCAGATCGTGAAGGGCTGGGTGGACGACGACGGGACGGTGCACGAACGGGTGGTGGACGTCGCCGGCGGACCGAACGACGCGGACGTCGATCCGGCGACGTGTGCGCCGCGGGGCCGCCAAGTTGAATCGGCGCGCTCCATGTTCGAGCCGAAGTCGGTGACGACTTGGTCTTGGAGCTTGCGGTAGGGACCGAGACGTTGCAGGAGGAACGTCTGGTCCCTACCCCTCCTCCCTCGACCACGTCGGCATCGACTTCGGCTCGAAGATGGAGCGCGCCGATTCAACGCGGCGGTGGCGGAGCATGCTCATGATGCATGCCTGGTG
>JBCCZJ010000435.1:0-4829 GCA_039187915.1 Myxococcota bacterium | reverse complement strand
CCGATCCCGGCGTTCCGGGTCGACGCATAGCCGCCTCGCCTCACCTCGACTCCGCGGTCGCCGACGGCGAGCCCGCACCGTCGCCGGAGGATCCCATGCCGAAGATCGAATACCCCGCCTACTCGCTGATCGAGGTCGACGTCGACGCCGCGACCCACGTGGGGCAGCTGACGATGAACGTGCCGAAGAAGCTGAACGCGCTCGGCGTCGAGATCCTGAAGGAGATGCAGGACGCGGTGAACCGGCTGAACGCGGACCGGGACGTGCGCGTCGTGATCCTGACCGGCGCCGGCCGCGCGTTCTCCGCCGGCGCGGACCTCACGATGGGCGCGACGGGCACGGGCGTCGGCGACCACCTGCAGCAGGACCACCGCCCCGTCCTCGAGGCGATCCTGCGCGCGCCCAAGCCGTGGATCAGCGCGATCAACGGCGCCTGCGCCGGGGTCGGCAGCGCCTACGGCATGATCTGCGACCTCTCCGTCATGGCCGACGACGCCTACCTCTACCAGGCCTTCGCGGGCATCGGCCTGATCCCGGACGGCGGCGCGACCTGGCTCCTGGCGAACGCCCTCGGCCGCAAACGCGCCTACGAGATCATCGCGACCGGCGAGAAGGTCGCCGCCGGGAAATGCCTCGACTGGGGGCTCGTCAACCGCGTCGTCCCGAGCGACGCGCTCCTCGCGGAGACCCGCGCCTGGGCCGAGGAACTCGCCCAGCGTGCGCCGCTCGCGCTCCGCTATGCAAAGGACGCCCTGCGCACCGCCTCGACCAGCGACTACGCCACGGCCTTCGATCGCGAGGTCGAGCTGCAAGCGATCGCGGGCAGCAGCCAGGACTCGCAGGAGGCGATCAAGGCCTTCCGGGAGAAGCGGACGCCCACCTTCGAGGGGCGATGAGCCGGGCATTCAATGCTTGGTGACGGACATTTAATGTACAGTCAGCCCGATCTTCCGCACGCTCCGAAACGTCCTAAGTCGCTGAAATCAAATCATTTCGGTCGTTGGCACGGGCCCTGCTCTATCGATTCTCGTCCACGAGAAACGGAGAGCCCCCGATCATGTCCTTCGCCACCGACCTCTGGCATCGCGCCGCCGACGCGGCCCACGCCACCCCCGACGAGCGCAACCGCTACGTCGACTTCCTGCGCGCCGCCTCGATCCTGGTCGTGATCGTCGGCCATTGGCTGGTCGCCGCCCCCTACGTCTCCGACGCGGGCGCCCTCGTCGCGGGCAACATGCTCGAGCTCGCACCCTGGACCCGCTGGCTGACCCTGGCGGTGCAGGTCATGCCGATCTTCTTCCTGGTCGGCGGCTACGCCAACCACGTCGCCTGGACGTCGGCGATCGAACGGGGCACGCCCTACCCGCGCTGGCTGGCGGGTCGCTTCCAGCGCCTGATCGCACCGGTCATCCCGGTCCTGCTGGCGTGGGTCGCGATCGCCCTCGTGGCCGGTTTCGCCGGCGCCGACCCGTCCCTCGTCGGCCTCCTGTCCCAGGCTGCCCTCGTCCCGACCTGGTTCCTCGCGGTCTACGTGATGGTGGGCGTGCTCGTCCCGATCACGTATCGCGCCTGGCAGCGCCACGGCTTCCGCTCCTTCTGGGCGTTGGTCGCCGGCGCGCTCGTGACCGACGTCGTGTCGTTCGGTGCAGGCAACCGATCCCTGGGTCTCGTGAACTACTTCTTCGTCTGGCTCGCCATCCATCAGCTCGGCTACGCCTGGCGCGAGGGCCGCTTCCAGAAGCGGCTCGTCTGGGCCGCCGGCGGCGCCGCGGCGACCGCGCTGCTCGTCGCGTTCGGCCCCTATCCGCTCGCCATGGTCGGCTTCCCCGGCATGGAGGTCTCGAACACGTCGCCGCCGACCCTCGCCCTGCTCACGCTGGGCATCGCACAGAGCGGACTCGTCCTCGCGGCCGAGCCCTTCGTCCGCCGCGTGCTCGACGACGTGCGGGTCTGGACCGCGACCGTGCTCGTGAACGGGCTGATCATGACGGTCTACCTGTGGCACATGACGGCGATGCTCGCGGTCTACGCGCTCCTCTACGTCGCCGGCACGGGTCTCGAGCTCGTGCCGAACACGGCGGACTGGTGGACGACGCGCCCGGTCTACCTGCTGGCCTTCGCGCTCTTCCTCTTCCCGCTGACCCTCGTGGTCCAGCGCTTCGAGAAGCCGGCCGCGGCGCTCGCCGAGACCTCGCGCCGAAGGCTCGTCGCGGCGGCGACCCTCGTCTGCGCCGGCCTCGCGATGATCAGCGCGCAGGGCGTCGCTTCCGCAGAGGGTCTCCGGATCCTGCCGAACCTCCTGCCCTTCTGGGGCGCAGGCCTGGCGGGCGTCGGCCCCCTCAAGGCGATCGCCACGATCGGTCTCTCCGGGACCGGGAGGAACACCGACTAGCATCGGGGCTGGTCGGTGTTCACCCCTCGGCCCGGAGCTCCTCGAGGAGCTCCGGGTCGAGCTTCGCTTTCACGGTCCGGCGATCGAGCCCGAGCACCCGCGCCGCGGCTTCGTAGGAGCCGAGCTTCGCGTAGACGCGGGTCGTGTAATCTCGGAGCAGCGCCTCGGCGCTCGCTTCCCCGGCGAGCAGCGTCGGTGCGATCCCGGCGGCCGCGAGCGACGCAGGCAGGACCGCCGTTCGCGGCGGGGAGTACGATCCCTGGACGAGGACACTGCGCACGCACTGCTCGAGCTCGCGCACGTTGCCGGGCCAGGCGTAGTCGGCGGGGAGCCCGCTGCGCACGAACGCACGCACCTCCTTCGCGAGCCCCTCGCCCTCTTCCTCGCTGCCGGCGATCCGGACGGCGATCACCTGCACGAGCTGCTCGAACGCCCCGTCGTCCGCCGCGATCTGGGCGCGGAGCGTCGGCATCTCGATCACGTTGGCGCAGAGTCGGTAGTAGAGGTCCTCGCGGAAGGTCCCGTCCGCGATCCCCGCTTCGAGGTCCGCGTTCGTCGCCGCGACGATCTTGCCTTCGAAGCGGCGCTCGGTGGTCTCGCCGATCCGCTGGAAGGTCCGGTTCTGGAGGACGCGCAGGAGCTTCACCTGGATCCCGGGATCGAGATCTCCGATCTCGTCGAGGAAGATGGTGCCGAAGGGGCCGCTGCCTTCGAGCCAGCCCGCGCGGTCCTCGACGGCGCCCGTGAACGCGCCTTTGCGATGGCCGAAGACCTCCGACTCGATCAACGACGAGGACAGCGCGGCGAGGTTGACGGCCTGGTAGCCGTCGGCGAAGTCCGCGACGAAGCAGGCGCGCTCCGGGTCGAAGGGGATGTAGCGCGAGAGTCCGATCGCACGCGCGACGAGCTCCTTGCCCGTCCCGGACTCGCCCAGGACGAGGGCCGGGATGTCGCCCATCCGACCGTAGAGGCTTCTTCGGTAGCGCTCGACGTCGTGGGTGAAGACGGCGCGCCACACCTTTCCGCGCAGCTCGGCGATCGGCATCGACCCCCCGTAGATCTGCGTGAAGACGTGGTGGAACGCGCGGCGGATCTGGAAGCCCCACGCCAGGACGTGCGGCGCGTTGGTCTCGGCCGGAAACGCGACGCCCGGAATCTCGAAGAAGTGGGCGAAGTCCGCCGCATAGCGCGCGTAGAATCCGAGCTTGCGGGTCGCGGGCTTGCCGTCCGCGCGGTCGTGGATGATCCGCGTGAGGTCTGGCGAGTAGCGATAGAACAGGAGGTAGCGAACGAAGCCCTCGTAGAGCGCGAGCTCGTCGGGGCTCGGGCGGGCGCCCCCGACGAGGCGGCGGCGGAGATCCTCCGCCATCCCCTCCGCGAGCTCCTTCAGACGGACGACGTTCGGGTTCAACCCCTCGACGTCGCCGTCCATGTGCCACACGGCGGTATAGGAGGTGAAATCGTCCCCGAGCGCGCGGCGCTCCTGATCGATCCGGTCCGGCGCGAAGGGGTTCGACGTCGCCATGCGGGTGACGGCTTCGAGGATCTCCCGCTCCCGGTCGCTCAAGAACGGGGCACTGACCACGGCCAAGCCTCTCCTCCCCGGCGCACTGCGCGCGTTCGACTCCCGGCTTCGGTAGCGCGCTTCGCCGGTCGGCGCACGACGCAGAGGCGAGTCGCTAAGCTCGGCGCTCCCCCTGTCGAGAGGAATCGCCATGAACGGCGCCGAAAGCCTGCTCCGCTCCCTCGTCGCCGGCGGCGTCGAGGTCTGCTTCACGAATCCCGGCACCTCGGAGATGCACTTCGTCGCCGCGCTCGATCGCGTCCCGGGCATGCGCGCCATCCTCGGACTCCAGGAGAACGTCGTGACCGGGGCGGCCGATGGCTACGCACGCATGGCCGACAAGCCGGCGTCGACCCTGCTCCATCTCGGCCCCGGCCTCGCCAACGGCCTGGCGAACCTCCACAACGCGCGAAGGGCCCACACGCCGATCGTGAACGTCGTCGGCGATCATGCCGTCTACCACACCCACCTCGACGCGCCGCTCACGTCCGACGTCGAGGGCGTCGCGAAGCCCTTCTCGCATTGGATCCGCACGTCGAAGACTTCCCGCGCCGTCGGCCGCGACGCGGCCGAAGCGGTCGCCGCGGCCCGCGCCCATCCGGGCCGGATCGCCACCCTGATCCTGCCCGCCGACACGAGCTGGAGCGCGCCGGGCGTGCCCGCCGCGGCCCTTCCGGTCCCGGATCCGACGCGCGTGCCCGACGACGTGATCGAGGAGGTCGCCACGCGCCTCCAGTCGAGCGAGCGCCCGGTGCTCCTGTTGGGCGGGAAGGCCCTGCGCGGTCGCGCCCTCGAGCTGGCCGCCGCGATCGGACGAGCGACGGGTGCCCGCGTCTTCACGGACACCTTCCGGTCCCGGATCCGACGCGCGTG
>JBCCZJ010000434.1:0-4833 GCA_039187915.1 Myxococcota bacterium | reverse complement strand
GCTCTTCGGCCGTCACGTCCTCGCCGAGCGCGCTCTTCACGACGCCCGGCCCGGTGAGCCCCGTGAAGGTGCCCTCGCAGGCGACCATGAACGAGCCCTGGCGCGGCAGGTAGGCGCCGCCGCCCGCGTTGTAGCCGAACATCAGCGAGATGCTGGGCACGACGCCCGAGATCTTGCGCAGTGCCGTGAAGGCCTCGGAGTAGCCGTCGAGCCCGCCGACGCCGGCGGGCACGAAGGCGCCCGCGGAGTCGTTCATGCCGATCAGCGGAATGCCCTTCTCGCCCGCCATCTGGATCAGGCGCGCGAGCTTCGCGCCGTTGGTCGCGTCCATCGAGCCTGCGCGGACGGTGAAGTCGTGGCCGTAGACCGCGACGTCGCGGCCGCCGATGTCGAGCACGCCGGTCACGATCGAAGCGCCGTCCAGCTCCGGACCCCAGTTCCGATAGTGGATCATCGGCTCCTTGTCGGAGAGGACCTTGATCCGCTCCCAGACGGTCATGCGGTTCTTCGAGTGCTGCACGCGGACGCGGGCCGGGCCGCCGCCGACGAGCGGGCGCTCGTTCAGGTCCTCTCCGAGGTCGAGGGCCTTGTCGTAGGGGCCGGGCGCGGCGCCGTTCGCGAGCGGAGCGTCCGTCTTCGCATCGTCCGCAACTTCCGGGAGAGGGTTCTGGAGCGTGTACTGGGGTTCGGCCATGATTTCGTGGTCGGGTCGCTCGCGATCCCGACCGGAAGGCCGCGATCGCCGTGGGTGCGCTCCCGGGCACGGCGGACCGTCGCTGGGGGGCGCGTGGGTTCGAATCGGATCGTACGTAGGAGGGACGGCCCCGCCGGGGCGCAGTCCATCGACCCGCGGCTGCGGGCCGGCGCAGTGTAACGGGTCGCCGGCGGGCAAGCGACATCGATGTCGGCAAGCATCCTGCGGGGGGCTAGGTGCCGAGCCGGAGTCCGAGCCAGAGCGCGAGGATGCCCGCAGCCAGCGTCGCCGCCGCATAACCGAGGGCGCTCGCCGGTCCCCGCTCGGCGCGAAGGCGCGCGCCGTCCGCCACGATCGTCGAAAAGGTGGTCCACCCCCCGCAGACTCCGGTGAGGACGAAGAGGTCGAGGGCATTGGCGGCGGCGGGCGGCCAGTCGCCCGCAATCCGTCCGGCGCCGGCCGCCGCGACCCAGACCCCGAGGAGGAGGCAACCGCCGACGTTCGCGCCGAGCGTCGCGCGCGCGACGCGGTCCCAGGGACGCGCCGCGGCGCCGGTTCGCGCCTCCGCCCGGCGGATCGCGGCGAAGCGCAGCAGCGCCCCGACCGCGCCGCCCGCCGCGACGGCCACGACGTCGAGGATCACGAGGGGCCCGCCCCGTCCGCCGGCGCGTTCCGCGCTGCGTCGAAGAGCACGCCTGCTGCGCAGCACGACCCCATGAAGAAAAGCGCCGTCGCCCATGCCCCCGCCTCGGCCTCGAGGACGCGCAGATGCGCGACGAAGCCCGAGAAGGTCGTGAAGGCGCCGAGCCCGCCGATTCCGACCAGGGGCCGCAGCGCGTCGGGGCCGCCGTGACGGTCGATCCAGCCGAGCAGGCCGCCGAGGCCCGCGGCGCCCAGGACGTTCACGGCGCCGAGGGAGAGCGAGGCCGCGAGGAGAACCGAGTCGACGGTCGCAAGGAGCGCGACCTCGACGCCGAATCGGGCGAGGGCGCCGAGCGCGCCGCCGGCGGCGACGGCCGCGGTCGGCATCCAGACGGGCTGCGGCGGGGTGGGCTCGGGCATCCGGCGCGAGCATATGGATTCGCGCCCGCCGGTGCCCGCAGGGTGGAGGCATGGACCTTCTATACACAGGGCTACGACCGCGCCGCGGCCGCGGCGGTCGCCGGGGGCGCCGGCGTTCGCGCGAAGACGAGCCAGGCGACCGCCCCGAGGCCCACCAGCCCCCCGCCGAGCGCCAGCAGGATCGGATGCTGGCCGTGGAGGTCGATGGCCGCACCGGCCGCCGGGCCGATCGCGATGAACGCCGCGCGAAAGAGCAGGCTCCGCATCGAGACGAGGCTCGCGCGATCGCCGGACGGGATCGAGGCCTGCTCGTCGTGCGCGACGAGCGGCGCGGAGAGGCCGCGCGCCAGGTTGAACGCGAAGTAGAACACGAAGCCCCAGGTCGCGTAGGTCAGCCCCATCCCGAAGTAGCCGACCGCGATCAGGCCTACGCAGGCGAGCATCACGCCGTTCATCCCGAACGCCCGTCCAGCGCGGTCACTCGCCGCGGAGCCGATCGCGACGACGTAGTTCGCCGCCGCCCAGATCGGTCCGAGCCAGGCGAGGGTGACGCCGGCGTCGGTCACGTAGGCCTGGACGAGCCAGACGGGGACGAAGGTGGCGACGCCCACCGTGACGGCGATCGCGTAGAGGGCGCGAAGGCGTGCGTGACCGGCGACGAAGCGGACGAGCGAGAGAACGTGCGCGACGGCGCGTGCGGGCCGGTGACGCGCATAGCGCGGCTCGACCAGCGCGAGCGCGACGACCAGATTCACGAGCCAGACACCGACCATCAGCTGGAAGGGCAGCCGCTCGCCATAGGCGAAGAGCACGCCGGCGAGGAGGGCCGCGCTGCCTTCGCTCGACTGCCCCCAGAAACGCGTGCGTCCGAACCAGCGCGCGAACTCGGACGCCCGTCCCTGCTCGTCGAGGGATTCATAGAGCATCGCGGAGCTCGTCCCCGAAACGAGCGAGACGCTCGCTCCCAGCAGGAGCTCCCCCGAGATCACCGAGACGAAGCCGGTCGCTGCGCTGTAGACGGCCCAGCCGACGATCGAGAGCGCCGACGCCCCGACCAGGGTCGTGCGGTAGCCGATGCGATCCGCCAGGTAGCCGGACGGGAATTCGAGGACCACGAGCGCGGCGCTGAAGGCCGCCTGGGCGAGCATGATCTCCCGGAAGGAGAGACCGAGGTGGTCGCGCTGGAAGATCGTCAGGATCGCCATCGGGAAGAGCGACATCATCAGCGCGTGGTGGACGCAGAGCAGCGCGGGATTGCGTGCGAGGCGGCGGGCTTCGGCCGGAGAGCGGGGTTGGTCGGACTCGGTGGGCATCGGGACCCCGCAGGGCGCGCGGGTGTGGCTCGGGTGGGCGACCCGCCGGATTGTTCCCGTTCGGGTCGACGCCGGCAATCCTCGATCGGCGCGTTCCCGGGACCGCCAACCCAACGTCGCAGCGACGCTTTTCAGGCGGATCGGGGTTGATCTACCTCACTGCTCGCGAAAGGCCGCCCTTGCCGGGGGCCGGGGGAGGTGTGCTACGAGGGTTGGCCGCCGGGGGGCGGGTCGGGTCTGGCGCCTCAAGAAATTTCGCGCCGAACCCGATCCCGGGCTCAGAACGGTCGCCGGACCGCTCGGAGCCGGAGAGACAGCCGGAGAGGACGATCCCCCCGATTCCTCTCGGAAGCCCTTCGCGGGCCGCATCAGCAGGAGCCAGGACCAGCGGTATGGGGAAGTCGCTCGTCATCGTCGAGTCGCCCGCCAAGGCGCGGACCATCAACAAGTATCTCGGTCGAGACTACGTGGTGAAGTCCAGCGTCGGGCACATCCGCGATCTCCCGACGAGCGGTTCCGGCAAGAAGGTCGACCCGAAGGCGCGCGCGGCCGCGGCCGCCAAGACGCGCAAGATGCCGCCGGCCAAGCGTGAGAAGCACAAGAAGGAGCAGGCCAAGAAGGCGCTCTTCGCGCGCATGGGGATCAATCCCGAGAAGGACTGGGCCGCGACCTACGAGATCCTTCCCGGCAAGGAGAAGGTGGTCAACGAGCTGAAGAAGCTCGCGAAGGACGCCGACCAGGTCTTTCTCGCGACCGATCTCGATCGCGAGGGCGAAGCGATCGCCTGGCATCTGCGCGAGGTGATCGGGGGCGACGAGAAGCGCTTCAAGCGCGTCGTCTTCAACGAGATCACGAAGTCGGCGATCCAGCAGGCGTTCGAGGACCCGGGCGATCTCGACATCTCGCGGGTGAACGCGCAGCAGGCACGCCGCTTCCTCGATCGGGTGGTCGGCTACATGCTCTCGCCGCTCCTCTGGGCGAAGCTCGCCCGCGGTCTCTCCGCGGGGCGCGTGCAGTCGGTGGCGGTGCGCCTGATCGTCGAGCGCGAGAAGGAGATTCGCGCCTTCATCCCGGAGGAGTTCTGGGAGGTCCACGCCGACACGAAGACCGCCAAGAAGGAAGCGCTCCGGCTCGAGGTCGCCAAGCAGAACGGCGAGAACTTCCGACCGACCTCCGAGGCGCAGACCAACGCGGCCCTCGCCCTGCTCGAGGCGGCGGACTTCGAGGTCGCCGAGCGCAAGGACAAGCCCACCAAGACGCGGCCGGGCGCGCCCTACATCACGTCGACCCTCCAGCAGGCCGCGAGCACGCGCCTCGGGTTCAGCGTGAAGAAGACCATGATGCTGGCGCAGCGCCTCTACGAAGCCGGCCACATCACCTACATGCGGACGGACTCGACGAACCTGTCCGCCGAGGCGGTCGAGTCGTGCCGCGAGCTGATCGGGGGCGACTACGGGCCCCGTTACCTGCCCGAGGCCGCGAAGTCCTACTCGAGCAAGGAAGGCGCGCAGGAAGCCCACGAGGCGATCCGTCCGTCGGACGTCGGCGTGAAGCCGGGAACGATCGGCGGGCTCGAGCGCGACCAGGAACGGCTCTACGACCTGATCTGGCGCCAGTTCGTCGCCTGCCAGATGACCCAGGCCATTTACTTCTTTCATCTCAATCGAGTGTGTTCATCAATGGTCATTAAAGTTGATTTTGACTTAACGATGTCTATCTTTGCTCATAATGTCTATCGTCTGTTAGCTGCTGAGTTACCCGGAT
>JBCCZJ010000433.1:0-4845 GCA_039187915.1 Myxococcota bacterium | reverse complement strand
TGCTCGCGACGCTGCACACCGCCAACGCGGTCCGCACCGTCAACCGCATGATCGGCGCCTTCCCGTCGAACGAGCAGGACCAGGTCCGCGCCATGCTCTCGGAGTCGCTCCGGGCCGTCTTGTCCCAGCGTCTCGTGCCCACGGCGGACGGGACGGACCGGATCCCGGCCCTCGAGCTGCTCGTGATCAATCGCGCGATCGGCAATCTGATCCGCGACGAGAAGACGACGCAGATCCGTTCGTCGATGCAGACGGGGAAGGCGCACGGCATGTACCTGCTCGAGCAATCCCTGAACGATCTCGTCGCCGAAGGCAAGATCACGCGGGAGACCGCCCTCGACCTCGCCGAAGAGAAGAAGCTGATCACCGTCGGCGCCTAGCACGCGCGTCGCCCTCTCCGGGCGCGCCGTGCACGCACGGGTGGAAAGGAACGAATTTGGCCGCCATCGACTCGCTGCTCGTCCACATGAAGGAGAACGACGGTTCCGACCTCCATCTGGTTACCGGCCAGCCCCCGCGATTCCGCGCGAAGGGCAGGATCCAGATCATTCCGGGACACGACGTCCTCACGAACGAGACCCTCCGCGACATGATGCAGGAGATCGCGAGCACGCGTGCCTGGGACGAGTACGAGACGACGAGCGATCTCGACTTCGCTTTCAGCCTCGAAGGCGTGGCCCGTTTCCGTGCCAACTACTTCGTCCAGCAGACCGGCGCTGCCTGCGTGTTCCGCATCATTCCCGAGGAGATCCTGTCTCTCGAGACGCTGAACATGCCCGAGGCGATCTGCAACCTCGCCGACCTGAAGGAAGGCCTCGTTCTCGTGACCGGCCCGACCGGCTCCGGTAAGTCGACGACCCTCGCGGCAATCATCGACAAGATCAACAAGACCTACGCCAAACACGTCGTCACGATCGAGGACCCGGTCGAGTTCGTTCACCAGAACCGCAACGCGCTCTTCTCCCACCGCGAGGTCGGCCTCCACACCCAGGGCTTCGGCCCGGCGCTGAAGAGCGCGATCCGCCAGGATGCCGACGTCATCCTGGTCGGCGAAATGCGGGAGATGGAGACGATCAACCTGGCGATCACCGCGGCGGAGATGGGCATGCTCGTCTTCGGCACGCTTCACACGAACAACGCCGCGAAGACGATCGACCGGATCATCGACGCCTTCCCCGCGGAAGAGCAGAACATGGTGCGGATCTCGCTCTCCGAATCGCTCGCCGCGGTCGTGTCCCAGCTGCTCCTGCCGAAGGCCGCGGGCGGCCGCGTCGCCGCGAACGAGATCCTGCTGAAGTCGTCGGGCCTTCCCAACGTGATTCGCGACGGCAATACGCCCATGCTCAGCCAGATCATCCAGGCCGGGAAGAGCCAGGGCATGCAGTTGATGGACGACGTCCTCTTCGCCTACGCGAAGGACGGCACCGTCACGGCCCACGATGCCTACATGAAGGCGACGGACAAGGCGCGCTTCGAGCCGCTGCTCCAGGCCGAAGGCGGCGAGCCGATCCCCGGCTGATTCCCCGCAGGCGCCTCGCCCGGCGGAGAACCGACCCCGTTGCCGGTTCCTGTGGTGCCGATGGGCCCCGCTCCGCCGCGCCGCTTCGGATGCGCAACTAACGCGCGCAACGCCGTCGCGCATCGGTCTCGCCAGCCTGCTACACCTCGCAGTCTCTCGCTTTTCATGAGACACGAGGTGCGCCGCTCGTGGCTGGAGTACGCGGAAAGATCGAGGACGGGTTCGGATCGTGGTCCCACGTGGTCGTTCGCCACAGATGGGTCGCGCTGATCCTCGTCCTCGCCGCGACCGCGGGACTCGCGACCCGCGTCCCTTTGATGGAGGTCGAGACCTCCACCGACGACTACCTCCGCGACGGAGATCCCGAGAAGATCGCGTACAACGCCTTCCGCGATCAGTTCGGACGCGACCAGGTCATCTTCGTCGTCGTCGAGCCGCCGGACGTCTTCGATCTCGATTTCCTGGCCTGGCTCCGCGATCTGCACGAGGCGCTCGAGGACGAGGTGCCCTACGTCGACGACGTGTCGAGCCTCGTGAAGGTCCGCTCGATCTACGCCGAGGGCGATACGCTCGTCGTGGACGACCTGCTCCAGACGTGGCCCGAAGACCAGGCGACGGTCGAGGCGATCCGGTCGCGTGCGCTCGCGACCGAGAGCTATCTCGGCAACGTCCTCTCGGCGGACGGCAGCGTCACTGCGTTGCAGGTCCGCTCGTACGCCTACTCGGCTTCGGAGGCCGAGGGCGACGAGCTCGGTGGATTCGACGATACCCCGCCCGACGTCGTGCGCGAGAATCTGTCCGCGAGAGAGCACGCCGCCTACAGCCGCGCCGTGATCGAGACCGTCGACCGCTTCCGTCGCGACGACTACACGATCCACATGACGGGCCAGCCGCTCGTCGCCTACGGCTTGACGCGCTCCATGGCACAGGACGTGCCCCGTATCTTCGGCGGAGCCCTGCTGCTCGTCGGCGTCATGATCGTCGCGCTCTTCCGGCGGCTCTCGCCGCTCCTGCTCTCGGCGACGGTCGTGATCCTGTCGCTCGTCTCGACCCTCGGGGTCGTGCAGCTGCTCGGCTTCCCGATCAGCATCCCGACCCAGATCCTGCCCTCCTTCATGCTCGCGGTAGGCGTGGGGTACGTCGTCCATCTGTTGACGATCTTCTTCCGCGCGCTCGGCCGCCTCGGCGACCGCGGGGCTGCGCTCGAGCACGCGCTCCGGCACGTGGGTCTTCCGATTCTGATGACGGCGGCGACGACGATCGCCGGGCTCGTCTCCTTCCTCGCGGCGGATCTGGAGACGGCGTATCAGCTCGGGATCTCGGGTGCGATCGGCGTGACGGTCGTGGCGATCTACACGCTGGTCTTCGTGCCCGCGATGCTCTCCATCCTGCCGCTCTCGGCGAAGCGCAACCGCGGCGGTCTCTCGGGGGGCTCGGCCTTCCTCGAAGCGTGCGCGCGCCTCGCGATCCGCCATCCGAAGAAGCTCTGTGCGGGCGCGGCCGTGCTCGCCCTCGGCTCGATCGCGCTCCTGCCGAGGCTCGATCATTCCGCGAATCCGATGGACTACTTCCCGGACGGTCACTGGCTGAAGGAGGGGACCTTCTTCACGGACGAGCGGCTCGGTGGGATGCAGTCGCTGGAGGTCGTGATCGACACGCAGCGGCCGGAGGGGCTGCACGAGGTCGCCGTCCTCGACGGCTTCGAGCGGCTGGACGCGCTCGTCGCCGAGCTGCGCGACGAAGGCGAGAAGGTCACGCGCACCTGGTCGATGCTCCAGATCCTGAAGGAGACGAATCAGGCGCTCAATCAGGGCGATCCGGCCCACTACGTCGTCCCGCGCGACGAGCGACTCGTCGCCCAGGAGCTGCTGCTCTTCGAGCAGAGCGGCTCCGACGACCTCGAGAAGATCGTCGATCGGCAGTTCAGCCAGGCACGAGTCAGCCTTCTGACGGGTTGGGAGGACGGCGTCGAGAAGCAGCGTTTCATCGATCGCGTGCGCGACCGGATCGTCGCGGCCGTCGGGCCCGAGGCGGACGTCACGATCACCGGCGCCGTCGCGCTGATCGCGCGGACCGCCTCCGCGAGCTCCGAGACCATGCTGCAGATCTATTCGCTCGCGCTGCTGCTGATCACGCCGATGATGATCGTCCTGATCGGGAGCCTCCGCGCCGGGCTCGTGAGCATGGTGCCGAACCTGGTCCCGATCCTGGCTTCCCTCGCGCTGATGGTCGTCGTCGGGATCGAGCTCGACCTCTTCACGATCCTCGGTGCTTGCATCGCGATCGGTCTCGCGGTCGACGACAGCATCCACTTCATCAGCGGCTTCCGGCGTCACTTCGAGCAGACGGGGGACGCCGCGCGCGCCGTCGAGCTCACGATGGCGTCGACGGGCCGCGCGCTGCTCTTCACCTCCGTCGTGTTGGCGGCAGGCTTCGCGACGCTCGGGCTCTCGTCGATGGCGAACCTGGGATATCTGGGGCTCACGACGGCCTTCGCGATCTCGCTCGCCTTCGTGCTCGACGTGACCGTGACGCCGGCGCTCCTCGTGCTCACCCATCGAAAGGTCGGATCGCGGAAGCGAATCGCACGTCCGCCCAGGCTCGATGCCTTCGGGGAGGACGAGAGCGGCGGATCGTCCCCGGCAGGGAGTTGAGAAGGCTGCGTTCGGCGTGCGACACTGTCGTCGGGGGACGAGGTTGGGCGTGAAGGACCCTGCCGATGCTGAATCATGCTGCTTCTCTTCTTAGAATCCTGACCTTCGCCGCCGCGGCGACGATGCTCGCGTCGAGCGCGACCGCGCTCGACGGCATCGACCTGAACGAGCCGCTCGAGCCGACGGGCGCCGGCGAGTGCCCGCGACTGGTGCAGATCAAGTACCCCTTCCTCTCCTGCGCGAATGGCCAGATCGGCCAGTCCGATGCGGACGAGACCTGGGAGAACGCGCGTCAGCTGCCGCAGCAGGGCGCGTGGAACGAAGGCGACGGCGCCTGGGGCCCGGACCAGAACCAGAACTGAGCCGGGCGGGCGGCGCGCTTCGCCCCGAGGCGGGCGCGCGGCGACGAGGAGCGCGATGACGAATCCGGATCCCCCGGCGACCGCGTCGGTGCCGGCCCTCCGCGACGCCCCCGCCACCCATCGCAACCGCGAGCCGATCCTCGAGGAGCTCGTGCGCTGGCTGCCCGCCGCCGCACGCGTCCTCGAGATCGCGAGCGGGACCGGGCAGCACGCGGTCTTCTTCGCGGAGCGTATGCCGCAGCTCGTCTGGCTCCCGAGCGACGCCGATCCGGACAGCCTCGACGCGATCGCGGCGTGGATCGCCGAGACG
>JBCCZJ010000432.1:0-4849 GCA_039187915.1 Myxococcota bacterium | reverse complement strand
GATCGCGGTAGGCAACGCAAACCGCCTGGCGCTCCTTGACCGCGTAAAGCGCCAGATCCGTCAGGCCGAGCGTGCCCTTATTGACGGCCGCCGTCCGCACCGTGGCCACGATGTCCGCGGCGACGGGCCCCGTGTAGAGCCGCCAGGGGCCGCCGTCCCGGGCGATCTCGATGGCGGCGCCCGGCGTCGCAGAGGCGACGTGCACGCGCCCTCCTTCGACCCGGAAGGTGGGCGCCGCGGTGACGGGCTGCTCGCCCTCCGGCCAGAAGCGCGCCGCCATCGTCTCTTCCGGTTCGTCGGAGAGATCGGGGACGCGCGCGCGGAAGGCGGCGTAGGCGGCCCGCATCCGCGCCAGCGTCTCGGCGTAGGCGGGGTCCTTCGAGACGTCGGCGAGCTCGTGGGGGTCGGCCGCGAGATCGAAGAGCCGCTCCTCGCCGGGCGCTTCGAACCAACGTCGTTGGGCCGGATCGAGTCGGCCTGCTTCGAATGCGCGTCGCAGCGCGCGCACGCCGTCGAGATTGTCGCGGAAGGCGAGGGGAAAGCCTTCCGCCCGCTCGGGAAAGCCGCTCCAGATGTATTTGAATCGAACGTCGCGCACCGCGCGCTGGCGATCCTCCACTTCGTCGATCCGGTCCCGGGAAGCGAACACGTACGTCCGTGGCGGACTCGTCGGATCGAGGAAGTTCCGGCCGTGCATGCCCGGAGGCGCTTCGACGCCGGCCATCGCGAGGAGCGTCACGGTCAGATCGACGAAGCTGACGAGCTGCGCATCGATCCCTCCGGGCGGGCGTCCGTCCGGTCGAAAGCGCTCGGGCCAGCGGATGATCATCGGCACCTTCAGCCCGCTGTCGTAGAGGTCGCGCTTCGCGCGAGGGAGCCCGTCGCCGTGGTCCGTCGTCCAGACGACGATCGTCTCGTCAGCCAGCCCGTCGCGTTCGAGCCGCTCGAGCACGCGTCCGACGCGCGCGTCCATGATCTGGACGTTGTCGTAGTGGCGGGCCAGGTCCCGGCGGACTTCCGGCAGATCGGCGTAGTAGGGCGGGAGCGTGACGCGTTCGGGCGGCGTCGGGACGATCGCATCGGTGAAGCCCCGCCGATCGAACCACTGCATCAGCTGCATCGCGAAGTGGATGGCGCTGTGGGGCCAACGCCCGAGCGGCGGCATGACGCCGCTCTCGTGGGTGGCGCGGTCGTTCGTCATCCCGAAGAAGGGCTGCCCGGGGTCGCGCATCGACCACGCTTCCTCCTCGTCTTCGACGTCCCAGAGCGGACTCGGATCGGAGCCCGCCCAGACGGAGTCGAATTGGTAGTCGCGCTTGCCGTTCTGGTAGGTGAAGTAGCCGGCCGCGCGCAGCAGCTCGGGGAAGGCGCGCGCGTCGGCAGGGGGCACCGCCAGGTAGCCGCCGCCCGAGCTCCGCATGTGCTGGCCGCCCGTCGAGATCTGGTGACGTCCCAGGATCAGCGCGGCACGGCTCGGTGCGCAGACCCCGGCCGTCGTGAAGACGTTCGTGAAGCGCGTGCCCTCGGCGGCGAGGCGGTCGAGATGGGGCGTGCGGGCGACCGGGTCGCCGAAGGCGCCGATCCGCGGCGAAAGATCCTCGGCAACCAGCAACAGGACGTTCGGTCGTGCGGGCGCTCCCGCCTGCGTCTCCGCCGCCGGGGCGGACGCGGCGGCGAAGATCGCGAGCGCGAGGACGAGGCCCGCTGCGGGGCGCCGACTAGTCAATCGGGCGTTCCGACGCGAGCGACGTCGCGTCGAAGCGGTTCCAGTGGAGCTTCTCGTCGACGGACTTGCGCGGCGGGCGGCCGTGCTTTCCGGCGGGCCAGCCGATCGGGATCATCACCGCGCTCGGAACGTTCTCGGGCAGGCCGAGCATCCGGTCGCACTCGTCGCCGAAGGCGCGATGCAGCGTCGTGAACGAGGCGCCGAGACCGACGGCGCGGCACGCGAGCAGCACGTTCTGCGCGCAGGGGAAGAGCGCCTGGAGCTGGGGCTCGCCGCGTCGCGTGAAGCCGGCCACGAAGAGGAGGACAGGGGCTTCGTGGAGATGCTCCGCGAGGTGGAGCGCGGCCTTCATGTTGCGCTTGAGCCGGTCGGGGAAATCGTCCCGCTCGGCGCGCTCGATTGCCGGGCCGATGTAGTCCTGGAAGACCGGTCGGTAGCGATCGGCCACCCACTGGATCTTCTCCTTGTCGTCGACGGGAACGAAGACCCAGGGCTGCCGGTTTCCGCCGGAGGGCGCGAAGGTGCCGGCCTCGCAGACCTTCCGGACGAGCGCGCGCGGCACCGCGTCGGGCCTCAGACGCCGGATCGCGCGGGCGGTCCGAAGGCCTTCGAGGAGCGGAACATCCTCGCCGAGGGTCTCGATGTCGATTGCTCCTGCCATGCGAAGCGCGCTCCTGTGGGTCCTGGACGTCGACCATAGCAACGCGCAGCCGGGCTCCCGGCCGCTATCCTCCGGCGCCCGCTGCGTCGCGGACGCGCGAACGGCGACCAGGAGGACCTGCCATGGCGAGCGAAACGATCTCCGAGACCTTCGATCCTGCGCGCTGGGACGAGGTGCCCGGCTTCGACTTCGAGGACATCACCTACCACCGCGCGAAGGATCAGGGCACGGTCCGGATCGCCTTCCATCGCCCGGAGATCCGCAACGCCTTCCGTCCGAAGACCGTCGACGAGCTCTATCGCGCCCTCGATCACGCCCGCATGACCACGGACGTGGGCGTCATCCTGCTGACCGGCAACGGTCCGTCGCCCAAGGACGGCGGCTGGGCGTTCTGCAGTGGCGGCGACCAGCGGATCCGCGGACGCGACGGGTACAAGTATGCGGAGGGCGAGACCGCCGACACGATCGACGCGGGTCGGGCGGGGCGGCTCCACATCCTCGAGGTGCAGCGGCTGATCCGCTTCATGCCGAAGGTCGTGATCGCGGTCGTCCCGGGCTTCGCGGTCGGCGGCGGTCACAGCCTCCACGTGACCTGCGACCTGACCCTGGCCTCGGCAGAGCACGCGGTCTTCAAGCAGACGGACACGGACGTCGCGAGCTTCGACGGCGGGTATGGCTCGGCCTACCTGGCCAAGCAGATCGGCCAGAAGTTCGCGCGCGAGATCTTCTTCCTCGGCAAGAGCTACAGCGCCGAAGAGGCCCACCACATGGGCATGGTCAACGCCGTCGTGCCCCACGCGGAGCTCGAGCACGTCGCGCTCGAATGGGCCGCCGAGATCAACACCAAGAGCCCCACGGCCCAGCGGATGGCGAAGTTCGCGATGAATCTCGTGGACGACGGCTTGGTCGGCCAGCAGGTCTTCGCGGGCGAGGCGACCCGACTCGCCTACATGACGGACGAAGCGGAAGAGGGACGCGACGCCTTCCTCGAGAAGCGCGACCGGGACTTCTCCAAGTTCCCCTGGCACTTCTAGTCCGGTCGAGACCGCGCCCCGACCGGCCCTTGCCCGAGGTCGCGTCTCAGAAGTAGCGGATCAACGAGGCACGCCCTTCGAAGGCGCCGACGCCGTAGGCGCGGTCGAAGTGGCCGCCGGCGGTGAAGGACCATTTCTCGGTCAGCGTGACCCGCTGCTCGAGCTCGAGCCGGAGCCATTCGCTCGCGTCGGCGCCGAAGAGTCCGCCGGCGACCGCATCGAAGCGCAACGTGGTCGCGCCTCCGCGCGACGACCACGAGCCGCCGACGCGGGCCAGCGGCCCCGCGGCGGCGTCGCCCTCGATTCCACGTCCGGCTTCGACGGCGACCTCCGCGAAGGCGAAGAGGTGGAAGCGCGGGAAGGGGGAGACGGCGGCGCCGAGCCCACCCTGGGCGCGGAACAGACTCTCGGGTTCGAGTCCGCTCCCGTCGTCGTCGGAGAGGCGGCGGGTCTGGAGACCGAGGCCGGCATGCCACGCGAGCGGACGGAAGGGCGCGCGCCACGGGCTGGCGGTCGCGACGTCGACGACGGTGAATTCCTGCAAGCGCACGCGTCCGTGCTCGGGGTAGTACCGAAGGCGCGTATCGAGGAAACGGATTTCTCCCCCCTCCGCGAACCCGTCGGGTCGGTCGATGGCCTCGTGAAACGAAGGCTGTAATCGCCACTCGACGAAGGCTTCGCCCTCGTCCACGCCGCCTGAGAGCGTTGCGCGCGCGGTCCCGTGTCCGTTCAGCGGGTTCACGCGGTCGGAGCCATCGATCTCGGCGGGCGTGTCGTCGACGGCGCCGAGTCGGGCGCGCGTACGAAGAAGCGCTGCGAGCCGTTCGCGTTCTTCGGGCGAAGGCGTCGTGCGTGCGACAGCGCGGTGGTAGACGAGGTCGTAGGCGAGGGTGAGAATCCGGCTCCGTCGCGCCGGCGGGCGAGCGAGGACGGTGGGTGCGTCGAGTGCGACGCGCCCCGCGGCGAGGTCTTCGACGAGCGCGCTGTCGGCGTCGTCTAGCCCGGCCAGCGCTGCCTGCAGTCTCGTCGCGGGAGAGGCGCGGAACGTCGGGGCGCCGACGGAGCCCGGTGCCCTCGCTTCCATCGCGCGGAGGGTGTCGATCGGCGTGACGGCGGGGGGGAAACCGCCGGCGCGGTCGAGGCCGGGCCAGACGGTTTCGAGGACGTCGAGCAGGTACTCCGAACAGTTGCGCGTGAAGAAGACGTACGGGAGTTCGACGCGTTCGAGCTCCCAGACGTGGAGCAGGAGGCGATCGACTTCCGCGGCGTCGAGCGCGAGGGGATACTCCCAGATGTCGCGGTCCTGCCAGTCTCCGTAGAAGCGGGTCTTCTCGTAATAAGGCGAGATCCCGAATCGGCCGAGGTAGCCGCCGACGAGGCCGCGCAAGAGATAGAGCGGGCCCGGGTCGTCGCCGGGGTCCGCCATGT
>JBCCZJ010000431.1:0-4917 GCA_039187915.1 Myxococcota bacterium | reverse complement strand
CCCGGCGCTGGAACGCGTCCCAGATCGCGTCGCGGTCGCGTCCGGTCGCGTGGGTCGCGATGAGGCCGCCGGTCTGGAAGAACGAAGCCTGGCGCTCCATTTCCATGAGTGCGAAGCCGACGAGGTCGGTGTTCTCGCGGTCGAACTCGCGGGGCTCGGAGGAGGACGCTTCGTCGGGTGGGGCGACGACCGAGGCGAGGACGCCGTCGATCCGGGCGAGGGCGTTGCGCGACTCGGTGAAGCCCGTGCGGATCGTCTCCTTGTAGCCCGTGCCGGGGCGGCCGAAGTGGATGTCGCTCGAGGCCATGAAACCGAAGCGGAAGCGGCGCGGCTCGTTCGGGTCGTCGTCGAAGTTGCCGAGCGCGCTGATGTACTGGGCCGAGCCCAGCCGTCGATAGTTGAAGGCAGGCTGCGCGCAGTCCGGGCACTGTCCGGCGTCGAGCCAGTCCTCGGCGTCGGCACCGCGCACGACGAGGTGGGCCTGGGGGCCGGCCTTCGCCGACCAGCCGCGTGCGCGGGCGGCGCGCTCCGCGCAGGTCTCGGCGTCGGCGCCCTCGGCCAGGCATCGCTCTTCGATGATCTCGCCGGCCCGCCAGCACGTCGGCGTGTAGCCGTTGCGCGGCTCCGGGCAGGCGGCGGTCCCGTCCCCCGCGAAGAGGACGTCGTCGAAGTCGCTCCACTCCTCGCTGTTGCCGTGGCCCGAGTAGACCTCGAGCAGGATCTGCCGCGCCTCGTCGTGCATCGGCCCTTCGAGCTGTTTCGCCCAGTCCGATCCCGGCGGCGTGTAGAAGCCCCAGGTGGTCCCATGCGGGATCACCATGGAATCGAAGCCCCAGTCGTCGAGCTTCGCGAAGAGCAGGTCGGGCGAGTCGACCATCTCGATGCAGCCCTCCGGCATGCTTCGCACCGGCGCATCGAGGGGGCAGAGCTCGAGGGGCGCGCGCTCCATGAAGAAGTTGGCGAGATCGTGCAGCCGCTCGTCGCCCATGCCGTGCAGGAACGCGCCGGCGACGGGGCCGCCGAACGGATTCGAGTCGATCATCACGGTCCGGGTACCCGTCGCGCCGATCGGGCGAGTCGGGATCTCGTCGTCCGCCAGGCCGCGGATCACCACGTTCTTGTGGCCGAAATGGGTCTCGGGCGTCTGTCCGACCTGGGTCCATTCCCAGCCGAGGAAGGCGACCGTGTCCGGATTCGCCGGATCGCCCGCGACGTCGTTGCAGGCGCGGATCGTGTCGATCGTCTCGTTCCAGTGGGTCGGGGTGATGCTCTCGGCGTGATCGTTGATCGACCAGAAGTCGAGCGCCGAGCAGAAGCGCGCGAAGTCGCACGCGTCCGCGGGCGGATGGGCGCCTTCTCCGCCCTGGAGCGGCAGGCTCATCATGAACGCGTCGAAAGAGAAGGTCGTATGGACGTGGAGGTCGCCGAAGAGGATCTGCTTCGGGCGCGAGACGAGCAGCTCGTCCGCGGCAGAGGCGACGGCCGCAGAGGTCGCCGCCACGACCTCCGCCGGGCGTTCGATCGGGGCCACGCGTCCCGGGACCTCGTGTTCGCCGAGTCCGCCGTTGCCCACGTAGTCGAACCAGAAGTAGAGGACGGTCACGAGTGCGACGGTCACGAGAGCGAGGATGCGCGACATGGGACCCCTCCGGCGCGCGCGAGGACGCGCGCGAGCGCGCACGGTATCACACGCCTTCTGCGCGATCGGACACTGACGGTCGTCCTGGGGTAGCCTCGGATGGCGCCGCGAAGTTCGCGGACGCGAGAGAGAGGAGACGATGGAGCGCTGGCTCGCGATCTGGGAGCAGGTCCTGAAGAGCGACCTCGAAGCGACGAGCTGGGGTCTCGGCTTCATCGCGCTGCTCACGCTCTTCGAGCTCGCGGAGCCGGCGGAGCCGGGACAGGGCTGGCTCGGCCGCGGGCGCAACCTGCTCCTGCTCGTCCAGTTCAAGCTCTTCGGGACCGCCGCCCTCGCGGCCTGGTTCCTGGTCGCTCCGAAGGTCGATCCGCCTCGCTTCGAGCCCGGCCCCGTCGCCAGCGTGGTGCTCGTCGTGGCGAATCTCGTGCTGATCGATCTCGTCTACTACTTCTATCACCGCGCGCAGCACCGGTTCCCCCTCCTTTGGGCGATCCATGAGCTCCATCACGCCGACGAGGAGCTGAACGCCACGTCGAGCTACCGGACCTACTGGCTCGAGATGCCGGTCCAGGCCATGCTCGTCGCGCTGCCGACCGTCGCCGTCTTCGGGGGTCTCGGGATCCGCCACGCGACGAGCGTGATGGCCTGCTCGATCTTCTTCCTGGTCTTCTCCCACGCGAATCTCCGGCTCTCGCTCGGGCCGCTCTCGGGCTGGGTGATCGGCCCGCAGGTCCATCGCCTCCACCACTCGCGCCTGCCGGGTCACCGGGACCGCAACTTCGCCCAGTACTTCCCTTTCCTCGACCGGCTCTTCGGCTCGTTCAGCGCCCCCGCGAAGGGCGAGTTCCCGCCGACCGGCGCGGAAGCGCTGCCCGGGAACGCCGGCCTCGTCCGCGTGCTGCTCGAGCCCTTTCGCATCTGGTCCGGGCGTCGCCCCGCATCGCGTTGGGCGCATCGCGAGAGAACCCTGCCTTGACCGAATCCGATTCCTCGCGCATCCGCTACTTCGAAGACGTCGAGCCCGGCGAGTTCGCCTACCACGGTCCGGGCCGCGTCGTGACCGCCGACGAGATCAAGCGCTTCGCGCGGGAGTTCGATCCGATGCCCTTCCACGTCGACGAAGCGGCCGCGAAGGCGTCGATCCTCGGGCGTCTCTGCGCTTCGAGCGTGCACGTCCTGGCGATCGGCTCCCAGCTCGCCCACGAGGGCATGGGGAACGAGACCGACGAGATGGCCGTGCTGTCGGGGCTCGGCTGGGACAAGGTCCGGCTGGTTTCACCGCTCTTCGCGGGGGATCATGTTCGCGTTCGTTCTCGGGTCGCGTCGAAGCGCGCGTCGGGCAGCCGGCCGGAGTGCGGGATCGTCACGATGGACAATCAGGTCGTGCGCGCCGACACATCGCTGATCGCGAGCTACAAGATCTCCGTGCTGGTCCGGAAGCGGCCGACGCAGGCGGGCTAGCGCGTGCGATCCGTGAGCGTGGTCCGCGTGAGCTTGCGGTAGAGCCCGTAGACGGGGAGCGCGAGGCGAAGCGCGAGCGGGTCGCATGACTCTTCGGCGAACGCGGGACGCGCCGAGACCCGCGCGAACCACTCCGCGAGACGCGGGTGGCGCGTGAGCGGATAGCCGGCCTTCGAGAGCCGCAGGGCCGTGATGAACCAGGTCAGGTCGAGCACCGAGGGCGTCTCCCCGCCCAGGAACGGCGCCGTGGCGAGGCGGCCGTCGAGGTCGGCGAAGACCTCCCGATGGCGCTCGACCGAGGCCTGGGCGACGTCGTCGGGAATCCCCTGACGCGCGTAGTCGCGCCACCACGCGACCTCCTTCGCGCGCCTCGGATCCTTCCGTCCCTCGACCTCCCAGCGCTGGAGTGTCTGCTCGGGCTTCTTCGCGAGCGCGTGCGGCATGAGGAACCCCATCGTCAGGTTCCGCAGATCCATGTGCATCGCGTCCTCGCGCGCGAGCTCGGCGTTCACGTCCGCGAGCGCAGCCGGGTCTTTCGGGAAGAAGGGCGGGGCGTTCGAGGGCAGGGCATCGAGGTGGGCCAGGATGTCGTTGCTCTCGACGTGGACCGCGCCGTCGTGGACGAGGACGGGGACGACGCCGCGCGCGTTGATCCCGAGGAACCACGGCGTCACGTGGGCGTTGCGAGGCAGGTCGACCGGATGCGAGGTCCAGGCGAGGCCCTTCTCGCGCAGCAGGATCCGGACCTTCTGCGAGCAGGTCGAGCTCTGGAAGTGGAGGAGGTGGAGTCCCGACCACGACTTCACTTCCTCGGTCGTGACCCGCTCGGAGGGAACGCGCATGGTCGATCCTCTCGATCGTCGCTCGGCCCCGGAGCGAGGCGCATCCGATCGATCGCTTGATTATACGATCGAATAAGCCGAACGCCACGCACGAGACCGGGTCGCCGAGTAAGGGGAGAGGAGGGGGATCTTCGGCGAAGTTGGCCGCGCGACCGCCCGGGCGGTACTTTCCAGACGCGGCGCGGTTCCGCGCCGGCCCCGGTGGGGGCGATCTGGCTTCGACGGGTGGTCGAGGCCGGGCGTTGCGTGTCGAGGTCGTAGCCACCTCGTTAAACAGCTGCAGTCTGGTAGCTAATAACTGCCGATGACAACTACGCTCTCGCTGCCTAACTAACCCTTAGGTTCTAAGCGACACCCGTCCGTGATGCCTACTAGCGGGTCGCGGGTGCGATACGAAGGCTGGTCCCCGAGCGCTGCTCGGCCGTACCCGGGGACGAGAACCACGTCGAGCTAGGGATCGGTCGGCTCGTCTCTTCGCCTGCCGAACCCCGAAATCAAGCGGAGACTACGCACGTAGACGCGTCCGGAAGACGCCATGCGGACGCGGGTTCGATTCCCGCCGCCTCCACCATTTCGTAGTAGAATTGAATAGTTAGGGGCTTAGTTGCGGCAGGTCAGATTCCCGCCGCCGAATTCGGAAAACCGCGCGAATTCGCGCGGTTGGCATCCGTCACCGACCCGTTCGCACCTCCAGGTCCGTTCGTTGTCAGAGAGGCTGTCGGCGAAATCGAGGCCTCCGATCCGCTGAAGTGCACGGCGCTTTCTGCGGAGCCGAGCGCAGCGGCACGAGTACGGTGAACGGTTGCTGGGGGCGAGAGGCCTATCGATTCCGCGCGCCTTCGCGCCAAAGCGCTCTCCCCAGGCCTGCACACACTGCCAGCAGGATCACGCAGAACGGCAGCCCTGTGTTGATCGCGGCGGCTTGAAGCGCGGCCAGCCCGCCGGCCAGGAGCAGGACTGCAGCGACGACGCCTT
>JBCCZJ010000430.1:0-4922 GCA_039187915.1 Myxococcota bacterium | reverse complement strand
CGCTCGCTCGCTCCGTGAATCCATTCGCCCCAGGTCCCGGGGAGATCGATTCCATGTCCTTCTATTCTCAGGCGGGTCGCGCCTCGGTTTCGGGCGGCCGCGTCACGGGGCCGCGTCTCGGGCGCTCGTCCGGTGGATTCCGGAACGCGTTCGCATTGCTGCTCGTGGCCCTCTTTCTGGGCTTCGGCAGCGCGAACGCACGGGCCGCCGAGCCGAAGGCGCCCCTCGACTTGAACGTGGCGACGGCCGAGCAGCTCGAGGCGCTGCCGGGCATCGGCGAGGTCAAGGCGGCGGCGATCCTCGCGGTGCGCGCGGAGCGCGGTGGCTTCCGCTCCGTCGACGAGCTCGAGAGCGTGCGCGGCATCGGACCGGCACTGCTCGGGAAGCTGCGCGGGCAGGTGAAGGTCGGGCCGCCCCGCGGCCGCCAGGCGCGCCGGGTCGCGACCAAGTGATCCCGGGTCGCCGGAGCCGCGCGCTCCGGCGACCCCTCGCGCCGGGTCTCGCGCCGTCGCGGGGCGCCGTCCGGCGCCGTCGGGTCGGCCGCGGGCGTTCGCGTGCGGCAAATGCCGCGCCGAGGCCCGCCGACTATGAAGAGCCGGCTCCGGCGGCGGGGCCCCGCGCGCCGTGCGTCGAGCCCCGCCGCTCCCGATCGCCCGCCCCGGCCGCCCTGCGCGCCTGGGGGGCGCCGCGCCGAGGCCCGCTTGCTGTCGTCCCGCCCGAACCCGTCGCGAAGTCTGCGCGTCCGCCCGGCGGTCCGTGCGGGGCTCGCGCTCGTCCTGGGATGGGCGGCGGGCCTGCTGTTCGCGTCGGTCGGGCTCGCGTCCGAACCTGCGACGGGCACGCCCGAGGCGGCACCGCGGTTGATCTCGCTGAACCCTTCGCTGACCTCGATCCTCGTGCGCCTCGGCGCCGCGTCGGCGCTCGTCGGCGTCGACGACTACTCGGCCCGGGTCGTCCCCGAGGTCGCGGACCGGCCGCTCGTCGGCGGGCTCTTCGACCCGAGCCTCGAGGCGGTCGTCGCGCTCGCGCCGGATCGCGTGCTGCTCGTCGCCGGCGTGGATCAGGAGGGGCACGCGGCGCGGCTCGCGCGCGCGGGAGTCGAAGTCGAGGTCTTCGAGAACGACACGCTCGGCCAGGTCTTCGAGAACATCGATCGCCTCGGTCGGCTGGTCGGACGCGAAGGGGAGGCGGCGGCGCGCGTGCGGTCGATCCGCGCGATGCAGGAGGCGGTGGCGGTCGCGACCGTCGATCGAACGCGGCCGACGGTGATCGCCGTCGTCGACCGATCCCCGCTCTACCTGGTCGGAGGCGGGACCTTCCTCGACGAGATGCTCGAGGACGTGGGCGCGAAGAACCTCGTCCGGTCGCTCGCGCCGGGCTATCCGCGGGGCTCGTTCGAGTGGTTGATCGCCGCGCGTCCGGAGCTGATCCTCGACATGACGCCGGGCGCGACGGACGCGTCCACGTTCTGGGGGCGTTGGCCGAGCCTGCCCGCAGTCGCGCAGGGCCGCGTCGTGGCCGTCCCGCCCGGCCGCATCAGCCTGCCCGGGCCCGACCTCGACGCGTCGATCCGCACGCTGGCGATCCTGGTCCACGGGGATTCGATCGAGGCCGCGATCGACGCGGCGCTGGCGGCGTCGACGCCATGACGCGTCTCTCGCTGTCGCGGCTCGTCCTCGTGCTCGGCCTGCTCTTCGCGGCGGTCCTCGCGATCACGCTCGTCGCGCTCGGGACCGGCCCTTCGAGCGTCGGCGCCGCGGACGTGGCGCGGATCGTGTTCGGCGACGCCGCCGAGGTGGACGCAGCGACCCGCGACATCGTGCTCCGGGTGCGCGCGCCACGCGTCGTGCTCGGCCTGCTGGTCGGCGCCGCGCTGGCGACCGCCGGCGCCGTCTTCCAGGCGCTGCTCCGCAACCCGCTCGCCGATCCCTACGTGTTGGGCGTCTCCGGGGGCGCGGCGCTCGCGGGGATCTCCGTCCTCGCGCTCGGTGCGCGATTCGTCCTGCCGACCTCCTCCGTGCCGATGGCGGCCTTCGGCGGCGGGCTGCTCGCGACGGCCCTTCTCTATTGGGTGTCCGGCGGCCGCGGCCGCAGCTCCCCGACCGGGCTCCTGCTGACCGGCGTCGTCTTCAATGCCTTCGCGTCGGCGGGCATCGTCTTTCTCGCGTCCGTCGCCGGTTTCTTCGAGGGCTCCCGGATCTTTCTCTGGCTGATCGGTCATCTCTCCGCCGTCGAGATCGACGCGGTCGGCGTCGTCGCGGCGAGCGTCGCGCTCGGGTTGATCACGGCGTTCCTGCTCTCGCGCAGCCTGAACCTGCTCGCCCTGGGAGACGCGTCGGCCCTGCATCTCGGCGTCCCGGTCGAGACCCATCGCCGCTGGCTCCTGCTGGCGACCTCGCTGATGGTCGGCGCGGCGGTCGCCGTTTCGGGCCTGATCGGATTCGTCGGCCTGATCGTGCCCCACGGTCTCCGCCTCGTGATCGGCAGCGACCACCGGTTGCTGCTGCCCGCCACGGCGCTGACCGGCGCGGGCTTTCTCGTGTTGTCGGACACGCTCGCGCGGACCGCGCTCGACGGGCGCGAGCTCCCCGTCGGCGCGGTGACCGCGATCGTCGGCGGTCCGCTCTTCATCTACCTGCTGCGCCGCGCGCAGGCCCGAGGGCCCCTCGCATGAGCGCCGCCCTCCACTTCGACGGCGTGCGCGCGGACGTGGGCGGGCGGACCCTGCTCACCGGGCTCGACTTCACGGTCCGGCCTGGCGAGGTCGTGGGTCTCGTCGGCCGCAACGGCGTCGGCAAGACCACGCTCCTGCGGATCGCCTCCGCCGCGCTCGCGCCGGCCGAGGGCCGCGTCCTGCTCGGCGAGGAAGAGGTGGCGCGGATGGCGCGTCGTGCCCTGGCGCGGCGGCTCGCGCTCGTGCCCCAGGACCTGCACGTCCCCTTCCCCTTCCGCGTGGGCGAGCTCGTGCTGATGGGGCGCGCGCCACACCAGCCCTTGCTCGGCCTCGAGAGCGAAGCCGACGTGGCGAGCGCCCTCGAGGCGCTCGGCCGGCTCGGGATCGCGGACCTGGCGGATCGCGAGATCACGAGCCTCTCCGGGGGCGAGCGGCAGCTGACCCTCTTCGCCCGCGCCCTCGTGCAGGATCCCGAGGTGCTGCTGCTCGATGAGCCCACGGCCTTTCTCGACCTCAAGCACCGGGTCGAGGTCCTGGCCGAGGTCCGCGCCTTCGCCGCGCGCGGTCGCGCCGCCCTCGTCGTGTCCCACGATCTCAGTCTGGCCGCGCGGACCTGCGACCGGGTCGTGTTGTTGGGCGAAGGAGGGATGGTGGCGGTCGGGACGCCGGACGAAGTCCTGCTCCCCGGTCCGCTCCGGCGGGCCTTCGACATCGAGGCCGAGAGCTTTCCGGCGCCGGACGGTCAGCGCGTCGTCGTGCCGCGGATTCCGACCGCGCGGGAGTGAATCCGATCCGGGTCCGCCGGCTCGGCCTGCTAGACTGCGCGCGCCCGGGGTCCCGGGGCCCCAAGGCCTCGACTCGCGCTCCGGCGCGCCCGAAGCGAATTCGCCCCCGCGGTCCGGTCCGCGTGGCACCCGCGCCCGGGCCGAACGCACACGCACATGCGCCCGCGCGAGATCGCCGGGCGGCTCCAGAGGAGAGGACGGCGATGGCGCAGACGAGCGTCGAGCAGGTCGCGGGCAGGGAGATCCTGGATTCGCGCGGCAACCCCACGGTCGAAGTCGAGGTCGTGACGAGCGACGGCGTGCTGGGGCGCGCGGCGGTGCCGTCCGGCGCCTCGACCGGCGCGCGCGAAGCGCTCGAGCTGCGCGACGGCGACAAGGGGCGCTACCTCGGCAAGGGCGTGACGCAGGCCGTGGACTTCGTGAACGGCGAGCTCGCCGCCGCCGTGAAGGGCATGGCGCTCGGCGGCCTCGACGAGCAGGCGGCGCTCGACGCGAAGCTGATCGACATCGACGGAACCGACACCAAGTCGCGCTGCGGCGCGAACGCGCTGCTCGGTGTCTCGCTCGCGGCGGCCCACGCGGCGGCCCACGCCGGTGGGATCCCGCTCTACCGTTTCATCGGCGGTGACGCGGCGAATCTGCTGCCCGCGCCCATGATGAACGTGCTGAACGGTGGCGAGCACGCGGACAACTCCGTCGACGTGCAAGAGTTCATGCTCTACCCGCTCGGTGCGCCGAGCTTCTCCGAAGCGCTTCGCTGGGGCGCCGAGGTCTTCCACACGTTGAAGAAGGTGCTGCTCGAGAAGGGCTATTCCACGGCGGTCGGCGACGAGGGCGGCTTCGCGCCCGACCTGAAGAGCAACGAAGAGGCCCTCGAGCTGATCCTGCAGGCGATCGACCAGGCCGGCTACGCGGCGGGCAAGGACATCTCGATCGCCCTCGATCCGGCATCGAGCGAGTTCTACGAGGACGGGACCTATCATCTCGCCAGCGAGAACCGGAAGCTCGACAGCGCCGAGATGGTCGGGTTCTGGGCCGACTGGGTCGCCCGCTACCCGATCGTCTCGATCGAGGACGGCCTCGCGGAGGACGACTGGGACGGCTGGGCAGCGCTCACCGCGAAGCTCGGGAACCAGTGCCAGCTCGTCGGCGACGATCTCTTCGTGACGAATCCGAAGATCCTGAAGCGGGGCATCGAAGAGCGGAGCGCGAACGCGATCCTGATCAAGGTCAACCAGATCGGGACGCTGACGGAGACCCTCGAAGCGATCCGCATGGCGGACGCCGCGGGCTTCGGTTCGATCTCTTCCCATCGCTCGGGCGAGACCGAGGACACGACGATCGCCGACCTCGCCGTCGGGGCGGCGACGGGCCAGATCAAGACGGGCTCGCTCTGTCGGTCGGACCGGATCGCGAAGTACAACCAGCTGCTGCGGATCGAATCGCAGCTGGGCGCGTCGGCG
>JBCCZJ010000429.1:0-4929 GCA_039187915.1 Myxococcota bacterium | reverse complement strand
GTACTGGATCTCTTCATGGACCGATTCCTCGAACCCTTCGGCCTGCTCCGACGCGGGCCCGAAGGACGGCTGCGCGGTGCGCACCACGGCCCCGGCGCTCGACGCGCGCCCGCGGTTCCGTCGCCCCGCTTCCGCGGAGGTCGCCCACGCCTCGATGCGCTCCGACCGACCGAGCGAGCGGCCGACGTCATGATGGACGAGAAGAGCATTCGCGAAGAGCTCCGCGGCTGGATCCTGGCCCGCTCGGGGGCGACGCCGGACCGGCTCTCTTCGGACGACCAGCCGATCCTCGACGACGGGCTGCTGTCGTCGCTCGACATCGTGGAGTTCATCCTCTTCATCGAGGAGATCCGCGAGGAGGAAGTCGACATCGAAGCGATCGAGCCCGAGGTCTTCAACCACATCGATGCCCTCGTCGAAGCCTTCTTCCCCGACGCGCCGTCGGCGAGCGAGCCGGGCGCATGACGCGGGCCGACCTCGAGCAGACCGGTTCCGATCGGTCGCTCCGGTCGGGCTTCCTGCGCTCGGCCGAACGCGACCCCGGAGCCATCGCCGTTGAGGTCGCGGGCGAAGCGATCGCCTATGGCGACCTGCGGGACCGGGCGGCGGCCCTCGCGGCGACGCTCGATGGCGCGGATCCCCGTGCGGAGCACGCCCCGCGGCTGACCGCCGTCTTCGGGCAGCGGTCCAGCGCGGTCGTCACCGGCCTGCTCGGCGCGCTGTTCCGGGGCGACGGCTACGTCCCGCTCAATCCGACCTTTCCCGTCGCGCGTACGCGCAGCATGCTCGAGCGCTCCGGTTGCCGCGCCATCGTGCTCGACGAGCACGGCGAGAAGCAGATTCGCGAGGTCGTCGAGGGGATCGCGACGCCGCTCTTGCTGATCTTCCCCGAGCAGGACGACGTCGTCGCCCTCGCCGCGGACCTCGCGCCCCATCGCGTGCTCGGCCGAGCCGACCTCGCGGCGCCGGCGGACTGGACGCCCTCGCCCGTCGACCCGGACGCGATCGCGTACCTGCTCTTCACCTCCGGAAGCACGGGGATCCCGAAGGGCGTGAAGGTCGCCCATCGCAACGTCGACGCCTTCCTCGTCGCGATGGCCGACCGCTACGGGATCCTGCCCGAGGATCGCTTCTCCCAGACCTTCGAGCTGACCTTCGATCTCTCGGTCTTCGACCTGTTCCTGGCCTGGTACGCCGGAGCGCGGGTCTGCATCCCGACGCAGGCGCAGAAGATGCTGCCCGCCAAGTACGTGGTCGACGCGGGCATCACGGTCTGGTTCTCCGTGCCCTCCACGGCGGTCCTGATGAACAAGCTCCGCATGCTGAAGCCCGACGCGTACCCGAAGCTGCGCTGGAGCCTGTTCTGCGGCGAGGCCCTGCCGGCGGAGATCGTCGAGCAGTGGGTCGACGCGGCGCCGAACTCGACGATCGAGAATCTCTACGGGCCGACCGAACTGACGATCGCCTGCACCCTCTACCGCTGGGACCCTGCCCGCTCGAAGGAGGACTGCGAGCTCGGCCTGGTCCCGATCGGCGACCCCTATCCGGACATGGAAGTGCGCGTGGTCGACGAGGACCTCCAGCCGGTGGCGGCGGGCGAGACGGGCGAGCTGCTGATGACCGGCCCGCAGCTGACGCCCGGCTACTGGCAGGACGAGGAGAAGACCGCGGCGGCCTTCATCCACGTCCCGGGCGACGACCGCGTCTTCTACCGGACCGGCGACCGGGTGCGGAGCGGCCAGGGCAAGTCCCCGATGGTCTACCTCGGCCGGATGGACAACCAGATCAAGATCCAGGGCTATCGCGTCGAGCTGGGCGAGATCGAAGCGCTGATGCGGGAGGTCGCCGGCGTCGACGTCGCGATCGCGGTCGGCTGGCCGGTCACCGCCGCCGGTGCGGATTCCGTCGTCGTCTTCGTGTCCGACGCGGCGGCCGACCTCGAGGCCCTCACGCGCGAGGCCAAGGGCCGCCTGCCCGCCTACATGGCGCCGCGCGAAGTCCGCCACGTCGACACGTTCCCGCTGAACTCGAACGGCAAGGTCGATCGCAAGGCCCTGCTCGCGTCCCTCGACGACGCCTGAGACCCGGCCTCCGGCCGTCGCTCCCTCCCCCTTCGCCCACGACCCCGCATCCCCACCGACAGGAATCCCCATGCGCCTCGCGTATCTCACGACCAGCTATCCGGAGGTGAGCCACACCTTCATCCGTCGCGAGATCCTCGAGCTCGAGAAGCTGGGCCATTCCGTCGAGCGCCTCTCGATCCGCGCGCCGCACAGCACGCTCGTCGATCCGGACGACCTCGCCGAGGTCGCGCACACCTACTACTGCCTGCCGCGCCTGCTGAAAGAGCTGCCCGCCGCGCTCCTGGTCGATCCGCGCAAGCTCTTCCGGGCGCTTCTCATGACGCTCGAGATGGCGCGCGTGAGCCATCGCAGCCTGCTCGTGAATCTGGCCTATCTGGCCGAGGCGCTCACGATCGCGAAGCATCTCGAGGCCCGGGACGTGCAGCACGTCCACGTCCACTTCGGCACGAACGCCGCCGCGACGGCGCGCCTCGTGAAGGCGCTCGGGGGTCCGAACTTCAGCATGACGATCCATGGCCCCGCCGAGCTCGACTCGGCGATCGGCTTCTCGCTCGGCGCCAAGATCGAGGACGCCGAGTTCGTCGTGGCGATCACGGACTACTGCGGCGCGCAGCTGCGGCGATGGGTGGGCCCGGAGCACTGGGACAAGATCCGCGTCGTGCATTGCGCGGTCCCGGAGCCGCTCTTCGACGAGGCGGAGCCGATCGATCCCGAGACGCGTACGCTGGTCTGCGTCGGCCGCCTGACGCCGCAGAAGGGCCAGCTGCTCCTGCTCGACGCGGTGCGCCGGTTGGTCGAAGAGGGCATTCCGCTCCGGCTGGTGCTCGCCGGCGACGGCGAGATGCGCGACGAGGTGGAGGCGCGAATCCGCGCCTTCCAGCTCGACGAACACGTGGAGATCACGGGCTGGATCGATGCCGCGGAAGTGGCGCGACGCCTCCAGGGTGCCCGCGCGATGGTCCTGCCGAGCTTCGCGGAAGGCCTGCCGGTGGTGATCATGGAGGCCTTCGCGCTCGCGCGACCCGTGCTCTCGACCTACATCGCGGGAATCCCGGAGCTCGTCGTCCACGAGGAGAACGGCTGGCTCGTGCCCGCCGGCAGCGTCGACGCGCTGACCCAGGCGCTCCGGGCCGTGATGGAGACACCGGTCGCCCGCCTCGACGAGATGGGCCGCGCCGGTCAGGACGCGGCCCGCGTCGCCCACGCGCTCCCGACCGAGGTCTCTCGCCTCGAGAAGCACTTCCAGGAGTTCGTCCGATGAGCGCGGCCCGCGACGCCCGAGGACGGGACGGCATCGTCGCCTTCGGCGGGATCGACTGGTGGTACCACAACCGGGGCCACAGCGAGTGCCAGATCCTGACGCGCCTCGCGCGGGAAGAGACGGTGCTGTGGATCAACAGCATCGGCATGCGTGCGCCCGCGCCCGGCAAGACGGAACTCCCGGTCTCGCGCTACGTCCGCAAGATCAAGAGCACGCTGAAAGGCCTGCGGCGCGATCCCGACACGGGCATGTGGATCTACAGCCCGATCTTCGTCCCGCGCTACACGACCGGCTGGCTCAAGCTGAACGGCTGGCTGCTCGCCTTCCAGATCACGCTCCTCCGCCTCTTCCTCGGTCTGAAGAACCCCGCGGCCTGGGTCACGCCCCCGACCGCGATCGAGGCCGTCGAGCGCATGCGCTGGGACCGCATCGTCTTCAACCGCTCGGACGAGTTCTCCCGTTTCCCGGAAGCGGACGGCGCCTTCATCGCGGGCCTCGAGCGCCGGATGCTCGCCGTGGCGGACCACGTGCTCTACACGAGCCACGGCCTGATGAAGCGCGAAGCGGAGCAGTGCCGCGCCGTCGCGTACCTCGGACACGGCGTCGACTTCGCGACCTTCAGCGCCGCCCGGCCCGAGACCGGTCCGAGTGCGCTGCCCGAAGCCCTGCAGCACCTCCCCCGACCCATCGTCGGCTTCTACGGCGCCCTGGACGATTACTGCGTCGACAAGACGCTGCTGATCGAGACGGCCCGGCATGTCCCGCAGGGGACGGTGCTCGTGATCGGCCCGCGGGCGATGGACACGTCGGAGATCGAGGCCGAGCCGAACGTGCATTATCTGGGACAGATCCCGTACGAGGAGATCCCGCGCCACGCGGCCACGTTCGACGTCGCACTGATGCCGTGGCTCCAGAACGAATGGATCGAGAGCAGCAACCCGATCAAGCTGCGAGAATACCTGGCATTGGGTTTCCCCATCGTCACGATGGATTTCCCGGAGCTCGAGCCCTACCGGGCGCTGGTCTATCCGGCGAACTCCCACGCGGAGTTCCTCGCCGGCCTCGACCGTGCGCTCGCGGAGCAAGGCGTCGAGCCGGTCCGGGGAAGGCGCGCGAGCGTGGAGAACTCGACCTGGGATGCGATCACGGCGCGCGTTGCCGCGATTCTACGCGATGGACAGGAATCCGAAGATGGCTGAAGAGACGTTCTCGACCGGGGGCAACCCGATGAACACCAACGACCCGACCCGTCCGGGGCTTCCCCTCCGACTCGGGATCGTGATCCCGATCCTGGCGGCCCTCGGGCTGATCGCCGCGGTCTACGTCGGCTTCGAAGCGTGCACGTCCGAGCAGGGCTGCGTCGAAGGCGCCCGCGCGATCGGCAAGTCGATCCTGCCCGACTGGATGCGCAAAGCGCTGCGCGGCATCGTCGGCCTGGTCCTGACGCCGTGGCTCTGGATGTTGATGGCCGTGGTCGCCGTGATCGAGCGCTTCAAGCCGGCCCGCGCGAACCAGAAGGTCGTGAGCAACGGCCTGATCCACGACGTGCTCGCGTGGTTCCTGCTCGACAAGCTCGCCTTCGGC
>JBCCZJ010000428.1:0-4943 GCA_039187915.1 Myxococcota bacterium | reverse complement strand
GGCAGATCGTTGCGTCGGAGCGACTCGAGCGTCACCTCGGCGAGCTCCGCCTGGGAGAAAGGGATCTCCATCAGGTTGATCTTCGCCGAGTCGTAGAGGCGCTTGATGTGCTCGGGGAGCCGGAAGATCGCCGATCGACCGTCGGCCCCCGAATAACAACCTGATGGAGATCCCTTTCTCCCAGGCGGAGCTCGCCGAGGTGACGCTCGAGTCGCTCCGACGCAACGATCTGCCGGAGGGCTACATCCGACCGCTCGCCTTCATCGGCGACGGCGCCATGGGCCTTCACCCCGGCACGAACAAGGTCCGCGTCGCGGTCATCGCCTGGGCCTGGGGGGCCTATCTCGGCGACGACGGGATGGCGAACGGCATCCGCGCCAAGATCTCGACCTTCGCGCGCCATCACGTCAACGCGAAGATGACCAACGGAAAGACGTGCGGAGACTACGTGAACTCGATCCTCGCGAAGCGAGAAGCGCTTCTCGACGGCTTCGACGAAGCGATCATGCTCGACACGCAGGGCCTCGTCTCCGAGTGCACGGGCGAGAACATCTTCGTCGTCCGGAACGGCAAGATCCGCACGCCCCCGCTCTACAGCGTGCTCGACGGGATCACTCGGGACTCGATGCTGCAGGTGGCCCGGGCCTGCGGCTACGAGATCGAAGAGTCGCCGATCACCCGCGACGATCTCTACGTGGCCGACGAGATCTTCCTGACGGGAACGGCCGCGGAGGTCACCCCGATCCGCGAGGTCGACTACCGCACGATCGGCGAAGGCAAGCGCGGCCCGATCACCGAAGAGCTCCAGACGGCCTTCTTCGACATCGTGACCGGCAAGGACGCCCGCTACGACCACTGGCGAGCGTTCCTCTAGGCCCGCCCGGAGACGGCGGCTCCGTCGCGCTATAGCCGATTGACGCCGTCCAGCGCCGCGATGCGGTAGGCCTCGGAGAGCGTCGGGTAGTTGAAGACCGCGCTCGTGATGTGGTCGACCGTCGCGCCGGTGTGGACGAGCATCATGCCGATGTGGATCAGCTCGCTCGCGGCGACGCCGATCATGTGGACGCCGAGGATCTGCTTCGTGTCGCGGCGGAAGATCAACTTGAGCATGCCTTCGTCGCGCACGATCTGGCCGCGCGGCGTCTCCTTCGTCCGGGCGATGCCGACTTCGTAGGGGAGGCCTTGATCGCGGCACTCCTCCTCGGTCAGGCCGACCGAGGAGATCTCCGGGATCGTGAAGATCGCCATGGGGAGGACGGCTTCCTTCGGCATCGGCTTTCCCGCGGCGTGCAGGACGCAGAGCCGGCCCTGGTGCATGCTCGTCGAAGCGAGCGCGGGGAAGCCGATCACGTCGCCGATCGCATAGACGTTCTCACGAGCGGTCTGGTAGGTGTCGTTCACCTTGATCAGGCCCGTGTTGCCGACGCTCACGCCGATCTTGTCGAGGTCGAGGGATTCGACGTTCGATTCGCGGCCGGCGGCCACGAGCACGCGCTCTGCGCGGATCGTGCGACCGCTCTCCAGGTAGACCACGCCCTCGTCTTCGTGCTTCTGGGTCTCGATCCGGACGCCGCTGATCTTTTCCGAGTGCATCAGACGGATGCCGCTGCCCCGCATGGAGTGACAGAGCGAGTCGAGGATGTCGCCGTCGAGGAAGCGGAGCACGCGTTCGCGACGATCGACGACCGTGACCTTCGTGCCGAGAGCGGCGAACATCGTCGCGTATTCGCAGCCGATCACGCCGCTGCCGAGGACGGCGAGGCTCTTCGGGATCCGGTCGAGCTCGAGGAGCGAGTCGCTGTCCACGATCACGCGATCGTCGATCGGCATCGAGTCCGGGCGACGGGGTCGGCTGCCGGTCGCGATGATCACGGTATTCGCTTCGAGGATCTCCTCGCCGTGGCGGTCGGCGACGCGCACGCGGTCGGGCGCCACGAAGGACGCGGAGCCGGTGAATACGCGGATCTTGTTGCGCTCGAAGAAGGAGCGGATCGTCTGCTGGTGGTTCGCGATCAGATGATCGCGCGGGCCTCGCAGGTCCTGGATCGCGAGGGGGCGAAGGCGCGTGGCGTGGACGCCGAGAGTCGCGGCGCGGCGGCTGTTCACGAGCTCGAGGACCGTGTGCCGGAGCGCCTTCGAGGGCAGCGTGCCGGTTCGCACACAGGCGCCGCCGAGCATCAGCCCCTTTTCGACGACGGCGACCTTCAGCCCGAGCTTCGAGCCCTGAAGTGCGGCCGACCATCCGGCCGGGCCCGCTCCGATCACGAGCAGGTCGTATCGCATGCATCCATCCCCCAGACGACGGGACGCGGCGATGCCCCCCGTGAAGCATTCCGCTTCCTTCGGAACGGCGACGATGGGGCTTGATCGACTCGGGAGACAAGCGGGCCGGGGCCCTAGTTCAGGCTCCGGTCTTTCCCGTAGACGCCGTCCTCGAAGCGGTCGAAGAAGTGCTCGAGGAGCGGGTGGCGGATGGGGGCGGGCTCGGGATCGACTTCCAGATGGCGCTCGGCGACGTAGGTCGCGTGCTCCGCGCCGTCGACGAGCACGTGGTACCACGGCTTGTCCCTGGGCGGACGCGAGCGCGCGACCTGCTCGTACCAGGCGTTCGTTCCGGAGAAGACGGGATCCACGTCGACGACCACGCCGCGGTAGTCGAAGCGGAGATGCCGGACGATCTGGCCGGGGCCGAAGCGCGCCTCGAAGTCGTGATCGGCCATGGGCTCCCCCTGAGGACGGCTCTCCCTGAGGCTAGCGCCCTCTCGGGCTGCCAGAAAAGAATGGCACTGGACGTCGGATCACGATGGATCACGTTGTGATCCATGACGATCGAATCCGACGACCGACGCGATGGACCCTGTGGCACACACTCCCGGCGACGCAGCTGGCGCGGCGAACACGCCGACGACGCCCGGCGGCGCCGCCGGAGGCGGTCTCGCGGCGCCGGGCGCGAGCGAAAGGAAAAGGAGAAGGTGCTCCACACCCGGATCTCCGAGCAGCTCGCGGAGGACATCCGCCGCTTCGCCGAAGAGGTCCGCGAGCCCGCCTCGAACCTCGTGCGCAACGTGCTCGACGAGGTCTTCACCGTCGCCGACTCGCTCCAGGACGACGTCGGCGACCTGATGGACGATCTCGCCGCCGAGGCCGAAGGCATGCGCGATCGCGTCGGGCGGCAGCAGCGTCGACGCGCGCGCGCCCGCCGGGCCCGGGACGCGGAAGCGGAGTTCCGGCGCGACGAAGAAGCGGAGGCCTCGCAGGCCCACGGCGACGAATCGGGAGCGAGTCCTTCCGATGCCCGCGCCGCGTCCGGAGCGCGCGCCGACGCAGACTCGCCCTCCGCGTCCGGAACGCGCGCCGACGCAGACTCGCCCTCCGCGTCCGGAACGCGCGCCGACGCAGACTCGCCCTCCGCGTCCGGAGCGCGCGCCGACGCAGACACGCCCGCCGAGACCGCCGAAGCGCCCTCGCTTGCGGCTGCCTCCGAGCTCTTTCCCGACGTGCTCGGTTGGCAGCCGCTCGTCCTCAATCGAGACACGGCGTGTGGCCGTTGCGCGCTCGGGCTGCGTGCCGGCGAGAGCGCGTTTCTGGGCATGACGGCCGGCGGCCTGACGGAGACGGCGCTCTGCGGACCTTGCGCTTCCGGTCATGCGGGGCGGGGTCGACGTTAGGTCGCGGTCCGCGACCCACGCGTCGTGGGGCAGGACGCCGCGGGTCGGGTGCGCAGGCGGGTCCGGTGTCGACTATCCGAGCACGAAACCGCAGACCGCGCGCTCGAACCCTTCCGGGTTGTCCGTCGCGACCGAGTGCGCAGCCTGAGGAACGACTTCGAGCATCCCGTTCTGGAGCACTTCGTCGACCATCTTGTCGGCGACGTCCGGTGAGAGGATGTCCGATGCCGCGCCGCGCACGACCAGGGTCGGACAGGGGACCTTCGCGAGCGCGTCCCATTGACGCTGGGCGAAGACCGCCTCGGCCTGCTTTGCTTCTTCGTCGTCCGGCCGATCCGCGCGCAGCTTCGGGTCCATCTTCAGCACCCAGAGGTCGTCGTCGCGCTGGCTGAGCGCGTACTTCGCCATGCGCTGGAGCGCAGCGGGTTGGCCGGCGGGGTAGTTGAGCGAGAGCATGCGCGCATACTCGTCGATGCTCGTGAAGACCGGGGCGCGCTGGCTCGACACTTCCTGGGTGATGCGGGAGGTGCCGCGCGCGTCGAGCTCGGGGCCGATGTCGACGAGGACGAGGCCGGCCAGGCGTTCCGGGTGGCGTTCGGCGAAGACCGTCGAGACGCGGCCGCCCATCGAGAAGCCGATCAGGACGAAACGATCGATCTCGAAGTGGTCGAGGATCCGCTCGAGATCGTCGCACATGGCATCGGCGTCGTAGCGGCCTTCGGGATCCCAGTCGGAGTCGCCGTGGCCGCGCTGGTCGACGGCGAGCACGCGGTAATGGTCGGCGACCGCCGGAACGAAGTCGTCCCAGAGATGGGCTTCGTTCCCGTGTCCGTGCAGGAGGACCATCGGCACGCCCTCCCGACTCCATTCGAGGACGTGGAGGGCGTTGTCGTGGGGGCCGGTGACGCGATGGGAGGTCGGGTTCATCGTGCGAGCCTACCACGGCCGAATCGCGCCGGGGCGCTGCGCGAGACGGCCCGAGACATACGCCCGGGGCCAGGCCTTCGAATCAGCGCCTCGGGATCCGAGTCGGGGACGAAGCGTCCGTCCTCGGCGAGGAAGCGGCCGGTGTGTGCGCCGAAAGCGGCGGCCGCGCGTCAGAAAGCGGCGTCGATCATCTCGAAGAGCTGGAAGAAGGCCGGGCCGAGGGTCCACACGAGCAGACCCGGCAGGAAGCCCACGAGCAGGGGCACGACGAGCTTCTCCGGCAGGGCCTCCGCTTCGGCGAGGGCCCGTTCGCGGCGTCGCTGGCGGACGAGCAGGGCCTGCGGGCGG
>JBCCZJ010000427.1:0-4951 GCA_039187915.1 Myxococcota bacterium | reverse complement strand
GCCGGATCGCGACGACCGCGAGATCCGCGTGATAGTTCGGGTCGTCGGTCACCTCGACTTCGCGCGCCGAGTCGATGTAGATCGCGTCCTCGATCTCGATGCCGAGCGTCGCGCAGAGCTCCTGGAAGTCGAGGATCGACGGGAAGCGCCGGTTCGGCGTCTCGTACCACTCGTACGCGTAGAGGCCTTCCTCCTTCGGGAGCCGCCCGTCGCGCCGGAACATCTCACGGAGCGGTCCGTGGGCGAAGTTCGGGAAGCTCACGATTCCGAGCTTCGCGATCCGCACGATCTCGCGCAGCACGCCGACCACGTCGAGGATCGACTGGAGGGTCTGCGAGAGGAGCGCCACGTCGTAGGTGTCGTCGGGAATGGCGGCGAGGCCGCGGTCGACGTCGGCGTGGACGGTGACGATGCCGCGATCGATGCTCTCGGCGACGGAGGCGGCGTCGCGCTCGATGCCGAGCAGCGGCGCATGGCCCCGGTCGCGCAGGATCGAGAGGAGCTCGCCGTTGCCGCAGCCGAGATCGACGACGCTGCCCGTCTCCGGCAGCAGTCGCAGGATCAGTCCGTAGTCCAGGCGGTGGGAATAGAAGATGCTGGTCGGCTCTTCGCTCGCGGGTTCGTCGGGCACGCGGATCGGGCCGCGCTCCCCGATCTGGGCCGTGAGGAACGCGCCCACGATCTGCTGCCCGAGGCCCATCGCGTCTTCGATCAGGAAGGAGTCGTGGCCCGCCGGGCTCTCGATGACGCAGCTGCTGACCGGCCGTCCTTCCGCGATCAAGGCGTCGACGAGCTGACGCGACGCCTCGACGGGATAGAGCCAGTCGCTCGTGAAGCTCAGGAAGAGCCAGCTGCAGGTGCTCTTCGCCAGCGCCTCCCGAATCGCTTCGGGGGTCTCGCCGAGATCGAAGAGGTCCATCGCCGTCGTGAGCGTGACGTAGCTGTTGGCGTCGAAGCGCTCGACGAACTTCGAGCCCTGGTAGGCGAGATAGGAGCCGACGGAGAAGACGCTCTCGAAGCCGGTCTCGACCGCGCGGGGCTGGAGCCGCGTCGGGTCGAACTTCGCCCGCATCGATTCGTCGGAGAGGTAGGTGATGTGCGCGAGCATCCGCGCGAGGGCGAGTCCCGCCTCGGGTGATTCGCCGTCGTAGTACTGCCCCTCGGCGAAGTGGGCATCGTGCCGGATCGCGTTCCGACCGACGACGTCGAACGCGATGCCCTGACTCGAGAGCCGCGGCGCGGCGGCGATCACCACGGCGGCCCCGACCCGCGAAGGATGGTCGATCCCCCACTGGAGCGCCTGCAGTCCGCCCAGGGATCCGCCGACCACGGCCGCCAGGCGGTCGACGCCGAGATGGTCGAGCAGGCGTCGCTGGACCTCGACCATGTCGCGGACCGTCACGGTCGGGAACGCGGCGCCGTAGCGCCGTCCTCCGTCCGGGTGGAGGAAGTCGGGCCCGGTGGTCCCGCGGCAGCCGCCGAGCACGTTCGAGCAGATCACGAAGAAGCGGTCGGTGTCGAGGGCCTTGCCCGGGCCGATCAGGAGCTCCCACCAGCCGGGGTCGTCGTCCGCGTCGTGGCGCGCCGCGTGGGAGTCGCCCGACAGCGCATGACAGACGAGCACGGCGTTGCCCGCGTCGGCGTCGAGGGCGCCCCAGGTCTCGTACGCGACCTGCAGCCGAGGCAGCACGTCTCCGCCCTCGAGGCGCAGCGCCTCGTCGCTCTGCCAGAACCGGACGTGGGGCAGGGGCGCGCCGATGAGTCGGACGTGTCGGGACCCATCGGCGCTCATGCCGTGCTCCTGCTCGCCACGCGGGGACCCGGTCTACGCGCTCGCGCGCAGGGCCTGGTCGAGGTCGGCGATGATGTCGTCGGCATCCTCGATGCCGACGGAGACCCGGACGTACTCCGGCGAAACGCCGGTCGACGCCTGCTCCTCGGGCGTGAGCTGCGAGTGCGTCGTCGACGCCGGGTGGATGACCAGCGTCTTGGCATCGCCGATGTTCGCGAGATGGCTCGCGAGCTTCACGTTCTCGATGAACTTCTTGCCCGCAGCCTCGCCACCCTTGATGCCGAAGCCGAGGATCGCGCCGGCGCCCGCCGTCAGGTACTGCTTCGCCATGCCGTTGTGCGAGTGGCTCGGCAGGCCCGGGTAGTTCACCCACTCGACGAGCTCGTGGCCCTCGAGGAAGTTCGCGACGGCGAGGGCGTTCTCGCAGTGGCGCGGCATCCGGAGATGAAGCGTCTCGAGGCCCTGGAGCGTGAGGAAGGCCGCGAAGGGACTCATGGCCGCTCCGGTGTCGCGCAGCCAGTGGGTCCGGATGTGCATCACGTAGGCGATGTTGCCGACCGGCCGAAGCGCTTCCTCGAAGACGGCGCCGTGGTAGGACGGCGAGGGCGCGCAGAACTCCGGCCACTTCTCCGCATCGTCGGCCCACGGGAAGCGGCCGCTGTCGATGATCGCGCCGCCGATGTGGACGCCGTGGCCGCCGATGAACTTGGTCGTCGAGTAGATCACGACGTCGACGCCGTGCTCGATCGGACGCAGCAGCGCGGGCGTCATGACCGTGTTGTCGCAGAGGGTCGGGAGGCCGTGCGCGTGCGCGGTCTCCGTGATCTTCTCGAAGTCCGGAACGTCGTTCTTCGGGTTGCCGAGGCTCTCGAAATAGACGCAGCGCGTGTTCTCGTCGACGAGTTCGTCGATCTGCTCGGGGTGATCCGGGTCGAAGAAGCGGACCTCGATCCCCATCTGCTTGAAGGTCTGCGTGAAGAGCGTCCAGGTCCCGCCGTAGAGGCTCGTCGCGGAGACGAAGTTCTGGCCCGCGTGGCAGATCGTGAGGATCGCCGCCGTGATCGCCGCCTGGCCCGAGGCGAGGCTGAGCGCCGCGGCGCCCCCGTCCATCGCACAGAGGCGCTGCTCGAGGACGTCGTTGGTCGGGTTCATCAGCCGGCTGTAGATGTTCCCGAACTCGGAGAGCGCGAAGAGGTTCGCGGCATGCTCCGGATCGTTGAAGACGTAGGACGTCGTCGCGTAGATCGGGACGGCGCGGGCGTTCGTCGCCGGATCCGGCTGCTGGCCCGCATGGACCGCCATCGTGCCGAGGCCGTGGGGCTTCTCTTCGCTCATCTGGGGGGCTCCTCTCCGGCATCGTCGCCGGCGTAGGAGCCAGAGGCTAGGCCCAAAGCGCCCCCCCGGCGAGCGCGCGGTCCCCCCCCCGGCGCTGCTCCCAGAGCGCTCCGCGCTCGTCCCGAAACAGCCCTGAGCGGTCGGTCGCGACGCGATCGACGAGCGCTCCGCGCTCGTCCTGAAACAGCCCTGAGCGGTCGATCGCGACGCGATCGACGAGCGCTACGCGCTCGTCCTGAAATAAACGACGTCGCCGTCCAGGACGATGTAGTCCTTGCCCTCGACCTGCATCACGCCCTTCGCCTTCGCGCCGGCCTCGCCCTCGCACTCGAGATAGGTGTCGAAGGGGATGACCTCGGCGCGAATGAAGTGCTTCTCGAAGTCCGAGTGGATCTCGCCGGCCGCCTGCGGCGCGGCGGTGCCCTGGCGGATCGTCCAGGCGCGGATCTCGTTCGGCCCGGCCGTGAAGAAGGTGACCAGCTCGAGCAGGGCGTACGCCGCGCGGATCAGGCGATTCAGTCCCGGCTCCTCGATCCCGAGGTCGGCCAGGAACTCGCCCTTCTCCTCGTCGTCGAGCTCCGACAGCTCGGCTTCGACCTTGCCGCAGATGCGCACGACCTCGGCGCCGGCGCCCGAGGCGAAGGTCTCGAGGGCGGCGCTGTAATCGTTTCCGTTCGCGAGTCCGTCCTCGTCGACGTTGGCGACGTAGAGGATGGGCTTGGCGGTCAACAGGCAGGCTTCGTCGAACGATCGTCGAACGACGTCCGCGACCTCGAAGGTCCGCGCCGGCTGGTCGCCGGAGAGGTGGTCCCGGAGCTGCTCGAACATCTCGAGGTCCGCCTTGGCCTGCTTGTCACCGGAGCGCGCGACGCGCTTCAATCGGTCGATGCGCTTCTCGACGGTCTCGAGATCGGCCAGCCCCAGCTCGAGCTCGATCGTCTCGACGTCGCGGACCGGATCGGTCGATCCGTCGACGTGGACCACGTTCTCGTCGTCGAAGCAGCGCACGACGTGGATGATCGCGTTCGTCTCGCGAATGTTGCCGAGGAACTGGTTGCCGAGTCCTTCGCCCTGGGCCGCGCCCTTCACGAGGCCGGCGATGTCCACGAACTCGACGGTCGTGGGCACGACGCTCTTCGAGTGGATCAGGTCGTCGAGCTGCTGGAGTCGGCCGTCAGGCACGGTCACGACGCCGGTATTCGGCTCGATGGTGCAGAAGGGGTAGTTCTCGGCCTGGATCCCGGCGGCGGTCAGCGCGTTGAAGATCGTGCTCTTACCGACGTTGGGGAGGCCGACGATGCCGCAGGTGAGTCCCATAGGCGGCGCATGTTCCCGAATCCACTCGGTCCTGTCATGGCCGGCGCGGTGTTCGGCTCGGCGAGGGCCGCGCTCCCCGCTTCGCTGACGAGAACGGGGCCCGCCCGTGCGCGAACCGGAACACGCCTGCCAGGGTGTGACGGGAATGACCAAAAAGTCGTTATCTAACGGGTCGTTAGTTTCATCAGCCGCGGTTTTTCGACTGGTGCGTGGCGGCGTTCCTGTGAGACAGTCTCCGCAGTACGCAAGGAGGTGGGATAGGCGGTTCGAGGCACCGTCGGCTTGTTCGGCCGGCCTTCGAACCGGGAGCGACAAGACGCAGGGCGGACACGAATTCCGGCAGGGAACGGCTCCACCGCAGGCCGTGCGGACTTCGTCAGTTTTCAGGCGCCCCTCGACTTCGCCTTCGGGCCCCGTCCGGATCCGCGCACGCGGATCGGGATCGGACCCGGACCGAAGCGCTCCCGGAGAGACAGCCGGGTAGCATGCTAACTTCCCTCGGCGGGG
>JBCCZJ010000426.1:0-4960 GCA_039187915.1 Myxococcota bacterium | reverse complement strand
CCGGAGATCCGCGAATACATCGAAGGCGTCGCGCACGCGCACGGCCTCGAGCCCCACCTCCGCCTCGGCGTCGGCGCCGTCTCGGCGCGCTGGGACGAGGCGGCGGCGCGCTGGCACGTCCACTTCGGCGACGGCAGCGAGGTCGTGTCCCAGTACGTGATCAGCGCGGTCGGCATGTTCGGCCCGCTCGCCTGGCCCGACCTCCCGGGACTCGACCGTTTCGAGGGCACGACCTTCCACTCCGGCGCCTGGAACCACGAACACGATCTCGCGGGGGAGCGGGTGGCGGTGATCGGCAGCGCCGCCAGCGCGGTGCAGTTCGTCCCGGAGATCGCGCCCGACCTGTCCCGCCTCCACGTCTTCCAGCGCACGCCGAACTGGGTGCTGCCCAAGCAGAACGAACCCTACTCGGAAGCGCAGAAAGCTGCGTTCCGCGCGCAGCCCGAACTCCTGGAAGAGGGACGGCAGAACCTCTTCAACGTGGTCGAGCAGTCGCTCACGTACCTGGAGCCGGGCTTCTTCGAGGCGGCCGAGCAGATGGGCCGCGACGCGCTCGAAGTCGTGGAGGATCCGGAAACTCGCGCGAAGCTGACGCCCGACCATCCCTTCGGCGCGAAACGTCCCCTCGCGTCGAACAAATATCTGCAGACCTTCAACCAGGCCCACGTCGAGCTCGTGACCGACGGCGTCGCGGAGATCACCGCGAAGGGCGTCCGGAGCGCCGACGGCACCGAGCGCGAGGTCGACACGATCATCTTCGCGACCGGCTTCGACACCCAGAAATACGCGAGCGCCATCGCCATCGAAGGCCGCGACGGGCGCACGCTGCAGGAGGCCTGGCGCAACGGACCCGAGGCCTATTTCGGCGTCACGACGAGCGGTTTTCCGAACCTCTTCCAGCTCTACGGCCCGAACACCAACGGCGGCAACTCGATCCTCCTGATGCTCGAGTTCCAGGTCGAGTACACCCTCCGCATGATCGCGGAGGCGGAGCAGGCCGGCGTCGACTGGCTCGACGTCCGAAGCGACGTCATGGATGCGTACAACGAGACGCTCCAGTCCGAGCTCGAGCAGGTCGTCGTCTGGCAGTCGGGCGCGAACGACTACTACCGCGCGGCGGACGGCCGGATCGTCACCCAGTGGCCCCACGGCTTCGCGGTCTACAAGGAACGCGTCGACAAGGACGATCTCTCGTCCTTCGAGACCGGAAAGCGCACGGCCTGACGCCGCGCGCCCGGAAAGGGAACGACATGGGTCGACTCGACGGCAAGGTCGCGATCGTGACGGGTGCGGCCCGGGGACAGGGCGAGGCAACGGCACGCCTCTTCGTTTCGGAAGGCGCGAGGGTCGTCCTCACGGACCTGCTCGAGGACGAAGGCGAGCGCGTCGCGAGATCGCTCGGCGACGCCGCGTGCTTCGCGCGCCACGACGTGACGAGCGAACCGGACTGGCAGCGCGTCGTCGCGCTCGCCGTCGAGCGGTTCGGACGGCTCGACGTGCTGATCAACAACGCGGGCATCATGCAGAGCACGCCGATCGTCGATTGCTCCGTCGAGGCGTTCCGCGGCGTCCTCGACGTCAACCTGGTCGGCCCCTTCCTCGGCATGAAGGTCGCCGCGCCGGTGATGGGCGAGACCGAGGGCGGCGCGATCGTGAACGTCTCTTCGGTCCAGGGAATCGTCGGACGCGCGGGCATGCCCGGCTACACCGCGAGCAAGTTCGGCCTGCGCGGACTGACGAAGACGGCTGCCCTCGAACTCGGTGCGTTCGGCGTCCGGGTGAACTCGATCCATCCCGGCGGCGTCGACACGCCGCTGCTCGGGGACGCGGCACCGGGTGTCGAGATCACCCGCGAGATGCTCGACGCGGGCCACGCCCATCTTCCCGTGCCCCGCGTCGGAACCTCCGAGGACATCGCGCCCACGTCGCTCTTCCTGGCGAGCGACGAGGCCGCCTACATCACGGGCGCGGAGCTCGTGATCGACGGTGGCATGACCTGCGGCTACGGCGTCGGGCGGACCTGAAGGCCGCGCGGAGACCGGGCTCACAGCGACGAGAAGTCCACCACCTCCGCCCGCGGCGTCTCGACCTCGCCCTCGGGCAGCAGGAAGCGCCAGTAGACCATGCCGAAGGGACGACCCTCGGTGTCGAGCCAGTTGGGCACCTCCGGGTCCCGGTGGGCGATCACCATCCGGAAGGAGCCGTCCGGCTCGAGGACCGTCTGTTTCCGATTCAGCGAGATCCGGCGGTTGTTGAAGTCGTAGCTCTGGATGTACCGGTTCCAGAGGCAGACGTTGGCGAAGCGGCACGCGGGGAAGCGCCCGGTGATCACGAGCGCCTGATCCGGCCCGATCACGTACGGCGCCATCGTGTAGGCGATGTCCATGGCGGAGAAGGCCATGTCCCCGGGCTTCTCCGGAGGGTTGAACACGTTCGGCGTGGTCGAGACCCAGCTCGGCTGCTCCTCCGGCTTGCGCGGCGGCTGGTCGAGGGTGTCGCCGCGGACGAAGTTGATCACGCGCTGGAGGCTCGCGGCGACGCGTTCGTCCTGGCCCTCCGGCGTCCACGGAGGCGGCGGGCCGGGATCGACGAGGGGCTCGATCGAGAGGGGCACGTGGCGCGACGGATCGGCCGCGACGCAGCGCTCCTCTTCGAAATAGTGGCGCGTGGTGATCCGACTCGCGGTGGGCGTGAGCCGGAGCGCGTTGCGGTCTTGCGCCCTCGCGGACAACACGATCTCGAAGTTTCCGTCCGCATCGACGTCGAACTCCGCGTCGTGGATCCCGGCCGCCGTCCCGGTCGCGTATGCGCCCTCCCCCGGCCCCTCCTCGATCGTGATCGACACGTAGACCGCGCCCGCCATGTTGCCCCGCACGACGTACTCGCGATCCGGGCGGATCGCCGCGTCGAAGTAGATCGCGTCGCCGTTGTCGCCGCGAAACTTACGGGTCGGCGACACGATCCGGCGGAACACGGGGCGCTCGGGATCTGCATCGAAGTGGGAGAAGAGCCCGCCTTCGAGCAGGTGCATCAGGTTGCGATGGCCGTCGGCCACGTCGCCCTGGCTCTCGATCCCCCACTCGGGGCCGTAGCGTCGCTCGTCGACCTCGCGGATCAGGTCGAGGAGTTCGTGCAGCTTCTTGCGGCTCGCGGTCTCGAGGGCGCTCATGGATCTTCCTTTCCGGGGACTCGACGTCGTCGATCGATGGTGGCCGAACCCCACTCGCGCGCAATAGACTTCCCGCGCGCCCGGAACGAATTCGGGTCGAGAGAGGAAGCACGCCATGGGACAGCTGGACGGGAAGATCTCCGTGATCACGGGCGGGGGCAGCGGCATCGGCCGCGCGATCGCCGAGGCCTTCGCCGCGGAGGGCGCGATCTGCATCCTCGCGGCGCGCGGCGTCGAACGCCTCGAGGCCGCGGCCAAGGAGATCCCGAACGCCGTCGCGATCCCGACCGACGTACTCGAGGACGCGCAGGTCGACGCGCTCTTCGACCGCGTGGCGAACGAGTTCGGCCCGGTCGACATCCTCGTGAACAACGCCGGCATGGCGAAGCCGTGCCCGACCCACGAGCTCCCGCCCGACGACTTCCGGCAGGTGATCGGCGTGAACGTCACCGGCTGCTTCCTCTGCGCGCGCCGAGCGCTCCAGCAGATGATCCCGCGCAAGTCCGGAAGGATCCTGAACATCGGCAGCATCTCCGGCCAGATGTCTCGCCCCCATTCCGTGGCCTACACGACGAGCAAGTTCGCCCTCGACGGCATGACCCGATCGCTGGCCCTCGACGCGCGCGAACATGGCATCGCCGTGAGCGCCCTCCACCCGGGCAACGTCCCGACCAACATCTGGGGCGACTTCGTCGACCAGATGCGCGACGCCGAGGGCATGGTCCCGCTCGAGGACATCGGGCAGGCCGCCCTCTCGATGGTCACGATGGCGCCGGGCACGAACGTGCTCTCGTCGATCATCCTGCCGCTGTCGCAGCCCTACCTCGGCCGAGGCTGACCACGCTGGCCGCCGCGCATGCGCGGCGGGCGAACCGGGCGCGGCGGCCGAACCGGTCGTGGCGCGCCGGCGGCGCTAGCTCGGGCGCGGCGCGCCGTGCGCGATCGCCTCGGTCTCGCAGAGCAGGTCCGGGCGACAGACCGGAGCCTCGACCAGCGCGTGGGGGAAGCCCTCGAAGCCGGCCGCCGCGAGGGCGGCGCGGAGGCGATCCGCGTCGGCGCGGTGCTTCAGATACGTGATCGCGGAGACGACGTCACCGAAGTCCGCGCCCTGTCCCTCGAGGAGGGCACGGACATTGCGCAGCATCCGCTCGGCCTGGGCGTCGAAGTCGCCCGGATGGGCGGTCCGGCCCGCTTCGTCGACGCTCGCGGTCCCCGAGACGTGGAGCGTCGACACGTTGCCCGCCTCGACCCGAAGGCCACGCACGAAGTCCGCACCATACTCGGGCGCCTCGTTCAGCGTCGGCGCGTGCAGGACGAGGGGCCGGGGCGTCCCGGGCCGACGGACGGCCTCGAAGCCCAGGCAGAGCGCACGATCCGGCGCGGACGGACCGCCGCCGATCCCGGTGCTCGCCGGCGGCGACGCGAGCCCCCGGGACGTGAAGAACGCGCGCCGCCCGGCGTTCAAGGCGTCGTAGTCCCGATCGATGTCGCGCAGGTGGATCCAGGTCCGGACGACGTCGCCGAACGTCATCCCCGCCGCCTCGAGGAGCGCCTCCGCTCGCTCGAAGGCGCTCCGCGTCTGGGCCAGCGCATCGTCGCCGGCGCCGAAGAGCGCGGCGCAGTCGAGGCGCGCACCGCCTGCCACGGCGCGCCGAAGGGCCACCGCCGACCCGGCCGTCCCGGTCTCGATCTCGACCCGCTCTGCCTGACCGGCGCCGACGGGCGCCCCGGCCAGCGGGACCAGGACGTGCAGGCCGACCAGCAGGCGCGCGCCCGCCGCCAGGGGCGGTT
>JBCCZJ010000425.1:0-4961 GCA_039187915.1 Myxococcota bacterium | reverse complement strand
GTCGATCAGCGTCTGCGCGATCACGAAGGCATGGTCCGATTCGGCTTCGATCCGCGTCCAGTGGCCGCGCCTCGCCTCCGCGTCGACGCGGATCGCGCCGAGCGTCTCGAGGACCGGCGCGAGAGCCCGCTCGAAGTCCGTCGCCGTCCATGCGTCCTCGCTCGGCGCGAGGCACGCGGCTGCGCCCTCGTAGTCGCTTCGCGCGAGCGCCTGCACCACCTGGTGGAGCTCCGCGCGGACGCGCGCCGAGAAGGCCTTGCGATCGAGGCGTCGCGGCGCGCGATCGGCGAGCCCCTCTTTCTCGGAGGGCTTGGCTTCGCCGGGTCGGACCAGGCTCTCCCACTCCTCGACGAGGCTGGAGTCGATCCGCGCGAGCATCGCGCGCAGGTAGGCGATGATCTCGTCGACTTCGTCGTTGCGCGCGCTCTCCGGCAGATTGCGGGCGAGGGTCGAGTGGACCTGGGAGACGTAGCGGAGCAGGACGCCCTCCATCCGCGCGATGCCGTAGCGCTTCACGTAGTCCTCGAACGAGAGAAAATCCTCCCACATCTCTCGGGCGATCGATTTCGGAGAGAGCGCTTCGTCTCCGACCCAGGGGTGGTGCTCCCGGAACACGTCGAAGGTCTGGTAGAGGAACTCGGCGTTCGGTCGATCCCAGCTCACGCCTTCGAGCTTCTCCATCCGCTCCTCGTAGGGGACGCGCTCGGCCTTGAGCGCGGCGATCAGCTCGGACTTGCGCTTGCGGACCTGAGCCTGGAGCAGGGCGCGCGGGTTCTCGAGGATCGCTTCGATGCAGCTGAGGACGTCGACGGCGTAGTCCTCGTGCGCCGGGTCGAGGGCGGCGACGGCGTCCACCAGGTAGAGCGAGAGCGTATGATGAAGGTTGAAGTCGCGCTGGAGGTCGGCATCGACCCGGGCCCGGCCGCCTTCGATGCGGACCACCTCCGCCTGCCGCAGGGAGCGGAACAGGACGGCCGCCTCCCGGCGGAGTCGTTTCTTGCGGACGGGGGATTCGAAGCTCGCGTCGATCAGCGCGACGAGCTCCCGGTAGCCCGAGCCGGGCAGCGCCTGGTCCTCGCCGCGCTGGAGCAGGGCGACGAGGATCGCGTGGGAGAGCTTGAAGCGGGAGCGCAGCGTCTCCGGCGGCTTCTCCGCCAGCGCTTCGAAGGTCTCCCGCGACCACGACACGAAGCCCTTCGGCGGCGGCTTCTTCTTGTCCTTCTTCTTCTTGCTCCCTCCCTTGGCCGCGGCCTTCGCCGCCGCTCGCAGGTTCTCGATCACGTGCTCCGGCGCCTGGCACACGACGCTGCCCTGGGTGTCGAAGCCGCGCCGGCCGGCGCGGCCGGCGATCTGCTTGAAGTCCCGCACGGAGAGCAGACCGACCTTCTCGCCGTCGAACTTCGAGAGGCCGGTGAAGAGGACGGTGCGGATCGGGACGTTCACGCCGACGCCCAGCGTGTCGGTGCCGCAGATGACCTTGAGGAGCCCACGCTGGGCGAGCTGCTCGACCAGCAGGCGGTACTTGGGGAGCAGGCCGGCATGATGGAGACCGATGCCGAACTGCAGGAAGCGCTTCACGTCCTTGCCGTAGGGCGTGTCGAAGCGGAAGTCGCCGATCGCCCGCGCGAGCGCGCGCTTCTCCTCCTTGTCGGTGATCTTCCCCGACGTGAGTCCCTGCGCCTGCTCCGAGGCTTCGCGCTGGGTGAAGTGGACGATGTAGATCGGCTGGCGGTCGCCTTCGAGGAGACCTTCGACGGTCTCGAGCAGCGGCGTCTCGCGATAGCTCCAGTCGAGCGGGACCGGTCGTTCGTCGCTGTGGACGTGGGCGACGTCGCGCCCCGTGATCGCTTCGATCCGCTCTTCGATCGGCGCGGTGTTGCCGAGGGTCGCCGACATCAGGAGGAAGCGACTCTGCTCGAGGACGAGGAGCGGCACCTGCCAGGCCCACCCGCGGTCGCGATCCGCGAAGTAGTGGAACTCGTCCATCACGACGTAGGGCGCATCGGTCTCGCGTCCCTGTCGGAGCGCCATGTTCGCCAGGACCTCCGCCGTGCAGCAGAGGATCGGCGCGGCCCAGTTGATCGCCGCATCGCCGGTCAACATCCCGACGTTCTCGGCGCCGAAGGTCTCGCAGAGGTCGAAGAACTTCTCGCTGACCAGCGCCTTGATCGGCGCCGTGTAGAAGGAGCGCTTTCCCTCGCACATCGCCTTGAAGTGGAGCCCGGCGGCGACGAGGGACTTGCCGGAGCCGGTCGGCGTGCTGAGTACGACGTGCCGGTTCGTCATCAGCTCGAGCAGCGCCTCTTCCTGGGCGTCGTAGAGCTCGAGCTCGCGATCCTCGGCCCATCGCGCGAAGCGATCGAGGATCGCGTCCGGGTCGCCGAGGCCGCCCTCGGGTACCCAGTCGATCAGCGGGCGCGCCTCGGCCATCACGCGTCGTCGGGATCTTCGTTCGATCGCCGCCCGAAGACGGCCCGCGTCGACTCGAGCAGCGCGTTCGCCTTGTCGAGGAGGCCCGGCTCCCCGATCGGCTCCGGCACCTTGGCCAGGACGCACGTCACGTTGTCGGTCCCGCCCGCGGCGTTGGCGGCGTCGATCAGGTCGTTCACCGCGGTCTCCGGTCGGGCGACGGCGTGCACGAGCTCGGCGATCGCATCGTCCTCGATCATGCCGTGGAGCCCGTCGGAGCAGAGGAGGTAGTGATCGCCGGGGCGGAGCTCGACGGGGGCGAGGTCGATCTCGACGTCTTCGCGTACACCGAGGGCGCGGAGGATCTGGTTGCGCCTCGGATCGTCGCGGGCGTCTTCCGGCGCGAGCACGCCTTCCCGGACGAGCGTTGCGACCAGCGAGTGATCCTCGGTCAACTGGTCGATCGCGCCCCCGCGAAGGCGATAGAGACGCGAGTCTCCGACGTGCGCGACCGTCGACGGTCCGTCCTCCGCCAGCAGCAGGCAGACGACGGTGGTTCCCATGCCGTCGAGCGTGTGGTCCTTGCGGCTCGCCGTGAGGATGACGTCGTTCGCTCGGGCGATGGCGCGCTCGAGGCGGGTCGGACCGTCTCCCTCGCCCGCGAGAACGAACTCGCCGAGACGGTCGACCGCCATCCGGCTCGCGACCTCGCCGCCCCGGTGGCCGCCGAGCCCGTCCGCGACCACGAGCAGGATCTCGGCGCGGTCGGGATCGTCGAAGCGGCCGAACGCGTCCTGGTTCACGTTGCGGACGACCCCGACGTGGGTCTCGCCCGCGACGTTCGGTTCCCCGCGGCTCCAGACGGGCGCCGGGAACTCGCTCTGCTCGTCGTCTCGGGTGCCGATGGCGTCGTCGTCGTTCGCCAAGAGGGATCCATGGGTTCGCGGTTCGGATTCGGGCCGGGACCTAGCTTACTCGCTCCCCACGCCGAGGGCAGCGCATTCGCCTATTCTGCGAGCCCGTTTTCCCCTCCCGAGGTCCCCCATGAAGCGCGCCGAGAAGGCCGAGCGGATCCTTTCCCTGCTCGACGAGCTCTATCCGGACCCGCCGGTTCCCCTCGATCACGACGACGCCTTCACGCTGCTCGTCGCCGTCGCCCTGTCGGCGCAGACGACGGACGAACGCGTCAACCTGGTCACGCCGGGGCTCTTCGCGAAGGCGCGAACCCCCGCGGCGATGGCGAAGCTCTCCGAGAAGCAGATCCTCGCCGAGATCCGCTCCTGTGGGCTCGCGCCAGGCAAGGCCCGGAACCTGAAGGCGATGTCCGAGATCCTCGTCCGCGAACACGGAGGCGAGGTCCCGGCCGACATGGAGGCACTCGAGGCGCTTCCCGGCGTCGGTCACAAGACCGCGAGCGTCGTGCTGATCCAGGCCTTCGGCGTGCCGGCGTTCCCCGTGGACACCCACATCCACCGACTCGCGGCGCGTTGGGGGTTGTCCGACGGGAAGAACGTGGACAAGACGGAGCGGGACCTGAAGGCGGTGTTCCCGCGTGATGCGTGGGCGCGTCTGCATCTTTCGATGATCTTCTTCGGGCGCGAATACTGCCCCGCGCGCGGGCACGACCTCGCGACCTGCCCGATCTGCGGCTGGGCCGCCTCGAAGAAGCGCATGGCCGAAGAGGCGAAGGTCGGCGGCGGGGGGCCGCGGTCGCGGGCGGCGGTGGCGGCGAAACCGGGCGCGGCGAACGAGAGGGCGGCGAAGCGCCCGGCCAGGAAGAAGGCCGCGAAGCGTGCGGCGCGCAAGAACGCGGCGGGGACATCGGCCGGGCGCGCTGCGAAGAAGGCGGCGAAGACGCGACCGAAGGACGAGCGCCGATGAGGTGAGCGCCGCGCGTCGGTCGCGGCGCACGCGCTCAGTCGTGTCGATGCTCGCCCTCGGACCGCCGGATCAGGACGACCCGTCCGAGGATCGCCTCGGGGGCCGGCTCCGGCGGCTCGGTGATCTCGACGCGCCGTCCCACGACCTGCACGAGGCGGATCCCTGCGTCGGTCTCGATGAAGCCCTTGGCGCGCAGCAGGCCGGCTCCGGCGAGGTGGGCCTCGATCGCCTCTTCGGAGAGGCCCGGCGCCGGGTTCCACTCGGCGGTCTCGAAGTGTTCGTGGCTGTGGGGGCGGGGCGCGGGAGCCTCGCCGCGGCGATCCAACTCGCCCGCGTCGGGCGGGAAGAGCAGGTCGAGCTCGACGTCGCCCCGGATCGCCCGGACGAGCGGCGCTTCGGGCTCGATCTCGCGCAGCCGCGCTTCGAGCGCGGGCCATTCCGATTCGGGCACGAGGTCGACCTTGTTCAGGACGAGCAGGTCGGCGGACTGGACCTGGTCCTCGAAGGTGCCCTCGAGGTCGCGTCCCTCGGCGAGCTGGTCGGCGTTCACGACGACGACCGCCATGTCGTCGCCGATGAAATCGCAGGCCGGCTCGCGCCAGAAATTCAGCTGGGTGTCGTAGGGGAGGGCGACGCCCGAGGTCTCGATCACGAAGCGGTCGGGCTGGATC
>JBCCZJ010000424.1:0-4966 GCA_039187915.1 Myxococcota bacterium | reverse complement strand
GGGCTCGATCCTCCGCGCGGTCCAGATCCCCGAGGTCGGCGGCGACACGTGCTTCGCGAGCGCCGTCGCCGCCTTCGAAGCGCTCTCCCCCGCGATCCAGCGTCTCGTCGAAGGCCTGACCGCCGTCCATGACATCACCAAGCCGCTCCTCAAAGGAATCGCCGCCGGACACGCCGACGTCGATCTCGCGGAGATCCAGGCGAAGTGGCCGCCCGTCGAGCATCCCGTCGTGCGCACACATCCGGTCACGGGCCGGAAGGCGCTCTTCGTGAATCGCAACTCGACCACCCACCTGGTCGGGCTCACGGAGCGGGAGAGCGAGGCGCTGCTGCCGATGCTGGTCGACCACGTCCGCTCGCCGGCCTTCCAGTGCCGTTTCGCCTGGGACACGAACTCGGTCGCGTTCTGGGACAATCGAAGCGCGCAGCACTTCGCCGTACCCGACTATCACACCCGCCGCGTGATGCATCGCGTGACGATCGCCGGAGAGAAGGTCGTCTAGTCGCGTGCGAGCGACATGGAATTCAGCTCGAGCCGCTCGAGCGCAGCCCGAAGAGGAGCCACCCCATGGCCGACGAGACCCCCGAACCGCGCGTGAAATTCCGCCACCTCGACGAGGAGAAGTGGCAGAAGGTCCGCGCGATCGAGCTGCCGACCGGCCCCGCCTACGTCCGCGAGAAATGGCTCGAGTTCAGCGACCGGTGTCTCTCCCTCTACGCGAAGTGGGACCCCGGCATGATGATCCACAAGCACGGACACAACAGCGAGCACATCGTCTACGTGATCTCGGGCTCCATGACCTGCGGCGACGTCGAGTGCACGCCGGGCATGCACATCACGCTCGAACAGGGCGCGGCCTTCGGTCCCTTCGTCGCGGGCCCGGAGGGCGTCGAGCTCTTCGAGGTCATGATGGGCGATCCGCGCTCGTTCCCGGCCGACACCGAGGGCTTCGAAGCGCTCCTCCAGGAGAAGAAGGCTCGACGCCTGCCGAACCCACCGATCGAACTGCCCGACTGGCTGGAGGACACGAGGAATTGAGTGAACGAGCCCCCGCGCCGGCGAAGATCCTGACCTACCGCGAGATCGACTGGGACAAGCCGCTCGAGAGCTCGGCCCCCGGCACCGCGCCCCCGAAAGCGCTCGTCGAGCAGGCGAAGAAGGTGGGCGCGCGGCGCAAGAAGATCGTGCGCGGCGAGGCCGGCTTCTACATGAACCGCTCGCAGCTGCCCGCCGGCTACCGCGTCCCGCCCCACCACCACAACCACGACGAGATGCTGATCGTCCTCGCCGGCGGCTGCACCTTCGACGACGACTTCGGCGAGGCGAGGGCCGACGATACGATCGTGATCCCCGCGAAGAACCGGTACGGATTCACCTGCGGACCCGATGGGATGGAGTTCCTGACGATCCGGCTCGGCGAAGCGACGACCGAGCTCTGATCGGGCCGCGATGGACGCCTCGATCGTCGACTGCCATACCCACGTCGTCTCGCCGGACCTTCGCCGCTACCCCCTGGATCCGCGAGACCTGTCCGGCGCGTGGTACCGGGAGGCGCCGGCGAGCGCCGAGGACCTGCTCGTCGCGATGGACGAGCACGGCGTCGACCGGGCGATCCTCGTGCAGGGCGTCGGCGCCTACGGCTGGAAGAACGACTATGCCGCGGACGCGGCGGTCGCCGCGCCCGCGCGCTTCGCCTCCGCCTGCGCGATCGATGCCCAGGCGAAGGACGCGCCCGAGACGCTGACCTACTGGCTCGACGAGCGCGGCATGCGGGGTCTGCGGCTCTTCGCCCTGACGCGGCAGGGCTCGTCCTGGCTCGCGGAGCCGGAAACGGTTCCCCTCTTCGAGATCGCCCGCGCCCGGGGCGCGCACGTGATCGTGACGCTGCTCCCCCACCAGCTCGAAGAGCTCGAACGGGTCCTCGCCCGCGAGCCGTCCGCGCCGATCTCGCTCGACCACTGCGCCTTCGCCCTGGGCGAGCCGGCGGCGAAGGCGGCGCTCTTCGCGCTGGCCCGCTTCGAGGGGCTCCATCTGAAGATCTCGACGCACAACCTGGACGAAGCCGAGCGCGGGCCGGGCGCGGCGGCGCTCGTCCGCGAGCTCGTCGACGCCTTCGGTGCCGAACGCCTGAGCTGGGGCTCGGATTTCTGCCAGACGCACGACCGGTCGTACGGCGCGCTCGTCGCGCTCGGCCGCCGCGCGTTCGAAACGCTCCCGGCTGCGCAGGCCGAAGCGTGCCTGTCCGGGACCGCCCGACGTCTCTGGCCCGAGACGCCTCGCTCCCGCTAGTCGCTTCCCCGGACGCGACGCCGACGCGCGCGGGTCGCAGTCGGGCCGCGCGCGAGACGCAGGCCCTCGGCAAACGCCCGCGGCCCTCCGAGGAAGCAAGGATTCCGCCTCAGGTGGAACGCCGAGGTGACCGTTCTCCTCCCGGATGGCCCCTGCCCGAACCCCGCGCTTCTCCGTCTCGCCGCGCGTCGTGATCGCCGCGACCGCCCTCGCCCTCGGCTTCTGGGCCGAGAGTGCCGCCGCGGCCCTCGTCGCCCACTGGACCTTCGACGAGGGCGCGGGCACGACCGTGTTCGACGCCAGCGGCAACGGCAATCATCTGGCGTTCCAGGGATCGGGGAACGCCTGGAGCGCCGGCGGGGCCTTCGGCGGCGCGCTCGATCTGGGCGCGAACGGATCGGTCCTCGCGCGCACGGGCACGGTTCACAACGCGACGATCGACCACCTGAACGCGCTCACCTCCGACGCCGTCACGATCACGTTCTGGGCCCGACCGAACGCCGAGAGCCAGGGCTCCTCGCCCTTCTGGGTGAGCGACTCCAACACGAGCTCGGGCAACCGGATCTTCCAGTCCCACATCGAGTGGACGAACGGGCGGATCTACTGGGATGCCGACTGGGGCGACGGCTCGAACCAGCGTCTCCAGACCGTGGGCGGCACCGTCGCCGACACGCTTCACCACTACGCCTTCACCTTCGACGGCGGAAGCGGCGCGATGGCCATCTACCGCGACGGCGCGCTGCTCACGTCCGGCACCCGGGCCGTCGAGGCCCAGCTCGCCTGGGGCGACATCCGGAACTTCGAGATCGGCGCCCTCTCCTTCGCGTCGTATTGGGGCGGGGGGCGAATCGACGACTTCGGCCTGTGGGACGAAGCGCTCTCCGCGACCGAGATCGGCGAGGTCCATGCATTCGGCGTCCAGGCCGTCCCGGAGCCCGGCAGCGCGCTCCTGCTTTGCCTGGGCCTCGCGGGTCTGAGCGCGCTCCGCCGGCGCTGAGCCTCGCAGGCTCCGCGCGCATCGGGCGGTGCCCGCCCTGACGACGCCCGATCCGGATCGGTCGGGCCGCGCGCGGCGACGGGCGCGTTTCGCGCGTCAGGCGTCGAGCGCGTGCGATCGCTCGAGGTCCCGGGCAACCCGGCTCGCGCCCGCGAGGCAGATCACGCCGCTCAGGATCGGCAGCATCGTCGGCGCGAGCAGCGCGTAGCGCAGCGCGTCGACGCCGTAGGTCGGAGCGAGCGCGTCCGAGAGCAGGCCGACGATCAAGGGGCCGAGCCCGAGCCCGATGATCGCGCTCAGCAGCGTCGAGATCGCCGCCGCGAACGCCCGCATCCGCAGCGGGACCACGCCCTGGGTGGTGGACATGAAGGGCGCCGTGAAGAATCCACCGATCACCGAGCCCGCCACGCTCCACACGAGCGCCACCGGCATCGCATCGAACAGGGTCCCCGAGAGCGCAGCGGGCATGACGATCACGTCGCCCTTCGGCCACAGCAGAAAGGCCACCAGGATCGGCGGGCTCGCGATCAATCCGAAGGCGGGCACCCACAGGAACCAGCGCCGGTCCCGCTGTCCCAGACGGTCCGCGAGGAGGCCGCCGAGGAAGATCCCCAGCATCGAGGGCAACGGACTCGTCAGGAAGTACCACGTCGCGGCGCGGAACTCGCCCATCTCGTAGGTCCGCATCAGGAAGGCCGGCTCCCAGAGGTTGCGGCCCATCGAAGCGAAGAGCGTGAACGCGTTGGCGGAGAGGATGATCAGATAGGTGCGCGTCGCGAGCAGTGCTTTCAGGCTCGGGAGGAACGCGCCGGCCTCGCCGCTCCGCCGCCCCTCGCTCCCGCCGCGCGCCGGCTCGCGGACCGTGAGCCGGAAGACCACGGCGAGCGCGACCCCGGGCGCGCCGGCCGCGACGAAAGCCGTCCGCCAGCTCAGGTTCTCCGAAATCCAGCCGCCGACCATCATGCCGAAGCCCATCCCGATCACGGCACCCATCGACACGACGGAGAGCCCCCGCGCCCGGCGTTCGGGCCGCAGGTAGTCGGAGAGCATCGAGATGGACGGCGCCGTCGCGCCCGCTTCGCCGACGCCGACGCCCATCCGCATGAGGAAGAGCTGTACGTAGGAGGTCACCCAGCCGGTCGCGAGGGTGAAGAGGCTCCAGAGGGCGAGACTGCCCGCGATGATGTCGCGGCGAACGCCGACGGTGTCGGCATAACGACCGAGCGGAAGCACGAGCAGCATGTAGACCGACGTGAACGCGAAGCCCATCAGGGTGCCCCATTCGGTGTCGCTCAGCGCGAACTCGGCCTTCACCTGCTCCGCGACGATCGAGATCATCGTCCGGTCGACGTTGTTCAGGATCATGGTCAGGAGGACCATGCCCAGGACGTACCGGGTGTAGCCCGGACCGCTCGACGAGGCGGCCGAGGGTGCGCCGGATGCGGGCGGCGGAGGGGGCGCGCCGAACGCCGATCATCGCGCTGACCGCCGCCACCACCGTAGAGGATCGGCGGCGCTGCCTCGACGCAGGCATGGATGACCACATCGCCAAGCCAATCACGCGCGACGCTTTGGCGGAGATGTTGGATCGCTGGTTTCCGGTGGCGAAGGTTCAAAACTTGCGCTAGGCGCGTGCTTGAACGACACGACGCTACAGCCTGTGCTTTGGAAGACATCTCT
>JBCCZJ010000423.1:0-4974 GCA_039187915.1 Myxococcota bacterium | reverse complement strand
GGATCCCGACGACAACGAAGTCGAGATCGGCTGCGACAACTTCCAGACCCGGGACGAGATGAACGCCTGGTTCGACGAGGGGCACTTCGCGAAGAACGTCTTCGGCCACACGTTCGACGCGGAAGAGGTCTGGAAGCGTCATCGCGCGGGCGCCTCGCCGGAGGAGATCTTCGCCTTCACGTATCGGGGTGACGTCTCCGAGAGCGCCGAGATGATGAGCGCGAAGGGGTGAGCGCGCCGCGACTCATGCCGCTCCGGCCCGAAGCCCTCGACGCGGACCAGCGCGCGCTCTACGACGCGATCGTCGAGAGCCCGCGCGGCCAGCGACCCCTGCGGCCCATGATGGTGCGCGACGACGGCTCGCTTTGTGGTCCCTTCGACGCATTCCTGCGGATCCCGACGCCCGGCTTCCTGCTCGAGCGCCTCGGCATGGCGATGCGCCAGGACGTCGTGATCTCGGGCGCCGCGCGGGAAGTCACGATCCTGGTGGTCGGACAGGCCTGGGGCGCGGAGTTCGAGTGGTGGGCCCATACGATGCTCGCGAAGCGGGAGGGCATCTCGGCGGCCGAGATCGACGCGATCGGCCACGGACGTCGACCGGAGTTCGATGATCCGGCGGTCGCTGCCGCGCACGACGTCGCCGTCGAGCTCGTCCACCGTCGCCGCGTCGACGACGCGACCCTCGAGCGGGCCCGCGACGCGCTCGGCGAGCGCGGCCTCGTCGAGGTCGTCACGCTCGTCGGGTTCTACCAGATGATCTCGGGGGTGCTCACGGCCTTCGAGCCCCCGCCCCCGGACGGCGACCTCGAAGTCGTCGGTCCCCCGACGAGTGGAGCCCGCGACGGATGGACCTGACCGAAGTGATGAAGACGACGTTCGCGGCGCGCGAGTTCACCGACGAGCCCGTCGACGACGCCACCCTGTTCCGGATCCTCGACCAGGCGCGCTTCGCGCCGAGCGGCGGCAACCGACAGCCCTGGAAGGTCGTGGTCGTGAAGGACGCGGAGAAACGGAAGCGCGCGGCCGAAGCCGCCGAGCCGACCTTTCGGCGCTACATGGCCCAGGTCGTCGCCGGGGAGAACCCCTGGAACACGATCGAGCCGACGAAGCTCACGCCCGAGGAGATCGCGAACGGGCCCGACCCGGCGGGCTACCTCGCCTCGATCGTGTCGGCCCCCGCCGTCCTCGTCGTCTTCGCGGACCTTCGCGTGATCGCGTCCTTCGATTCGGAGCAGGATCGCGTCGGCGTGATCTCCGGCGCCTCGATCTATCCCTTCGTCTGGAACGTCCTGCTCGCCGCGCGGAACGAGGGACTCGGGGGCACGCTCACGACGTTCGTCGGCGGCGCCGACGCGGAGGTCCAGGCGATCTTCGGAATGGCCGACTACATGGTCCCGGCGGCGCTGCTGCCGATCGGGCGTCCTGTCAAGCAGCTGACGAAGCTCAAGCGGAACGGAGTCGACGAGATCGCCACGATCGATCATGCGGACGGACCTCGTTTGTCCGAGCCCGGCGACTAGACGGGGACACGCGCGGCGCACGCTACCCTGCCCGACGAGATCCGCCCCGGGAGTCGACCGCTTGCTGCGCATCACGCTCATCGTCCTCCTCCTCTGCTCGCTGCCAGGCATGGCGGAGGAGCCCGATGCCGCTTCCCCCGACGCCCTCCCGGCGGCGGCGTGGTCCGGCGTATGGCGCCTCGACGCGGACGCTTCCGACTCGGTCGAGCCGATGCTCGAGGTGATGCGAGCACCCTGGATCGCGCGCAAGGCCGCGGCCGTCATGACGCCGACGATGCGGATCACCGCGCTCGCGCACGGCGGGCTCCGCGTCATCAACGAGAATCCGATCCAGACCACGGACCAGGAGATCTTCGTCGACGGCGTGAAGCGCGATCGTCTCGATCCGCTCGACCGGAAGGTCGTCCGCAGCGCCACCTGGAACGACACCGGCGAGCTCGTCGTTCGCAACTGGAATCACGTGGCGTCGGACGCGGTGGTCGAGGTCACCAGCACCTGGCAGCTCGCCGGCGACACCATCGAGATCCGGAACGCGATCGAGGCGGAGGGCGACGCGCTCCTCGTCCGTCGCGTTTTCCGCAAGCAGTAGGCGCGCCCGCATGTCGCCCGATCACGTCACCGTCTACGGCAACGATCACTCGCCGTGGGTCCAGGCCGTCCTGCTCGGCCTGCACGAGCGAGGCATCCCCTTCACCCTGGTCACCGTGCCGCCGCTGCGCGTCTTCCTCGACGCGGGCGTCCTGATGCCGGCGGCCAGGATCGACGACGGTCCGTGGCGCCACGACTCCGCCGAGATCCTCGGCGCGATCGGCTGCACCGAAGTGGCGGACGCCGACGCGCGGGAGCTGATGCGCCTCTTCCGGAGCGCGGCGTCGCGAAGAGCCGACTCGACCTGGCGCTTCTGGTCCAACTTCAGCCGCGCCCGCGATGGCCATCCGAACGCGCTCCGGTGCCATTGGAACCACTTCTGGCGCGCTTTCTCGATCTTCTACTTCTACTCGCTGATCAAGGTCTTGGGCTCGCGGATCCGCCCTGCGGCCGCGGACGCGGGGCGGGACGCGCTGATCGCGCTGCAGGACCGGCTGCCCGAGCGGGGGCGCTTCCTCGGCGGGGACGCGCCCGACACGGCGGACTACCAGCTCTTCGGCCTGGTCCAGATGTGCTCGTCGATCCCCGTACCCGAACGGCTCGCCCTGCAGCAGGACCCGAAGCTCGAGAGGCTGCGCGTCTGGGTGGGCGAGATGCAGGTTCGCTTCGGCGACTACGCCCATCTCTACAGCGCTCGTGACTACGCGCCGGAGCTTCCCGCGCCGAAGACGACGACGGCCACCGAACGACTCGCCTTCTGGCTGGGAGCCGCCACGATGTGGCTCGCGTTCCCGATCACCCTCCCGCTCGTCCTCTTCTACGTGGCGCGGGTGCGGAAGCGCAACGCACGCGCCCGGTCCTGAAGCGAAGCCCCCCTCGCCCCGACGGGCGCGCCCCGAACCGCCGGCGATCCGATCCAGCCCGACGGAGCGCAGCTCATCGTTCGCTTCCCGCAACGCCCCGACGAAGCGAGGCTCCTCGTTCGCTTCCCGCGCTACCTGCGCGGAGCGGCGCGAAGAACGCGAGGACGCGCCGCGCGTACTCCTCGGGATGGACGTCGTAGACCTGCGTGTGGTCGGCGCCGGGCGCGATCCACAGATCCTTCGGCGCGCCGGCGGCGGCGAAGAGCCGCTCGGACTGGGGAGCGTCGATCACGGAATCCGCATCGCCATGAAGGATCAGCAGCGGACGCGGCGCGATCCGACCCACGACGTCGATGGGCGCGGGCGTACCGCTCGTCCCGAAGGTCCGCCATGCCGTCGCCCGGACGAGCGCCCAGCGGAAGGGCTGCGGGACCTGGCGCGCGCCGAAGTCGATCAGCGCTTCGATCGAGGCAAAGGGGTTCTCGGCGACGACGGCGTCGATGTCGGGATCACGCGCGGCGGCGAGGATCACGCTGGCCCCGCCCTGGGACGTGCCGACGACGCCGACCCGTGCGAAGCCGCGCGCGCGCCGGAGCCAGGCGACGGCGGACGAGACGTCCCGGTGTTCGCGCACGCCGAACGAGACGCCGACGCCGCGGCCATCCGATCCACCGTGCTCGCGGCAGTCGAAGAGCAGGACGGGCCAGCCGGCGTCGTGGTAGAGCGGGACGTGGCGCAGATAGTCGCGGCGGTCTCCGCCCCCGCCGTGCACCAGGAGGATCGCGGCCTGCGCGGCGCGGCGCGGCAGCCTCCCCGGCACGAACCAACCGCGCAGGGTCTGTCCGTCTTCGGCGGAAAACGTGACGTCCTCGTAGGGGATCCGGAAGGCGGTGAAGGGATCCGAGTCGATCCCGTGCCACGACTCGTTCTCCACGCGCGGCAGGGTCCCGTCCGGCGAGACGCCCACGTACCAAGGCGGGTGGAGGACGAACCCCGAGCCGAGCCAGCCCGCCGCCGCGAGCAGCCCGATCGCGACCAGCACGGCGAGGGCGCCGACCCGCAAGCGGTGCGCCGTCCGCCCGGCGTCTCTCACCCTCGACGGGTCGTGCGGTCGCGGAGCGCCTTGTAGGTCTCCGCGTCGATCGGTGTCGCCGGCGGGATCGCCTCGGGCGGCGGCGGCGCGTGGTCGTAGGCCCGGCCTCGGACCAGGGTGAACTGGCGGGTCTTCTCGTCGGGCGTGGCCCAGGTCCGCACGCAGTGCGTCGACACGTAGTGGCCGGAGATCGCTCGACGGAAGCCGTCGCTGCGATTGCGCCCGGAGCCATGGAGCAGGATCGGATGGAAGAAGAGCGTGTCGCCCGGGTCGAGCTCGATATTTACGCGATCGGGATGGGCGCCGACGCCCTTGGCGCCCCAGTAGCCGGCGTTCGCCCCCTCCCAGGGCAGCGTCTCGTGATCGATCAGCCCGCGATCGTGCGATCCCGGTACGACGGACAGGCAGCCGTTCTCCCGGGTCATCGGCTCGAGCGCCGTCTGGGCGGCGACGATCTTGTCCGCCGGGCGGAACCCGAAGTAGACGAGATCCTGGTGGAGCGGATGGCGACCGTCGACGTTCGGAGGCTTGTTGATGAGCATCGTGTGGAGCGTCTGGATGTCGGGGCCGATGATCTGCTCGACGATGTCGAGGATCCGCTCGTCCTTCACGTATCCGAAGAAGACCGGATCTTCGGCGAAGTCCTGGATCTTCGCGATCGCCTCCTCCGGCGTCGCGGGCGCGACCTTGCCCTTCGCGACCAGCACGTCGCGCATCACGAGCATGCCCTTGGCCGGCGGAATGGTGCCGTGGGTCACCGCCTGGAATCGGTCGCGCAGCGTCTGGACCGTTTCCGGATCGACCAGTCCGCGCTTCAACACGTAGCCGTTCAGCCAGTAGGACTGCAGCTCTCGCTCGGTCAGGGTCGCGCTCGCCAACGGGGCCTCCTTCGCCGCGCGCGAGACGCTCC
>JBCCZJ010000422.1:0-5011 GCA_039187915.1 Myxococcota bacterium | reverse complement strand
GCGCGGGATCCTCGGCACGCCTCGCCGACGGTCCCGGGAGAGAAGATCCGAATGAGCTCTGCTGACGAATCGAACCCGACCCCCCTCCCCGACGACTTCGACGCCGAGGCGATGCGCGCGCGCTACCTGGCGGAGCGCGACAAGCGGATCCGGCCGGAAGGCAACGACCAGTACGTCAACGTCGAGGGCAAGTTCGCGCACTACCTCGACGACCCCTACGTCGGCGAGCCGGAGGAACGCGACGTCGTCACCGACGAGGTCGAGGTCGTCGTGATCGGCGGCGGCTTCGGCGGACTCCAGACGGCCGCGCGCCTCGTCCAGGCCGGAATCGAAGACCTCCGGATCATCGAGGCGGGCGGCGACTTCGGCGGCACCTGGTACTGGAACCGGTACCCCGGCGCCCAGTGCGACGTCGAGTCCTACATTTACCTGCCGCTGCTCGAAGACCTCGACTACGTCCCGACCGAGAAGTACGCCTACGCGAAGGAGATCCTCGCCCACGCTTCCGCGATCGGCCGCCACTTCGGCCTCTACGAGCGAACCCTCTTCCAGACCAAGGTCGACGAGCTTCGGTGGGACGACGAGAGCGAGCGCTGGATCGTCTCGACGAGCCGCGGCGACCGACTCCGCGCGCGCTTCGTCACGATGTCGACGGGTCCGCTCAACCGGCCGAAGCTGCCGGGGATTCCCGGGATCGAGGACTTCGCGGGCCACACGTTCCATACGAGCCGATGGGACTACGCCTACACGGGCGGCACCGCCGAAGGGAACCTCGAAGGCCTCGCCGACAAGCGTGTGGCCGTGATCGGGACGGGGGCCACCGGCATCCAGTGCGTCCCCCACGTCGGCGCCGCAGCGAAGCAGCTCTACGTGTTCCAGCGAACGCCGTCGACCGTCGACGTGCGCGGCAACGCGCCGACCGACGCGAACTGGGCGAAGTCGCTCGAGTCGGGCTGGCACAAGCACCGCATGGAGAACTTCAACAACCTGCTTTCCGGCATCCCGCAGCCCGAAGACCTCGTGAACGACGGCTGGACGGACCTGATCGGGAAGACGATGAACCTCGCGGTCCGCGCCTCCGAGGCCGGAGACGGCGGCGAGGTCGACCTGCCGACCCTCCTCGAGACCGCGAACTTCGAGAAGATGGAGGAGATCCGCGCGCGCGTGGACGCCTTCGTCGACGACCCGGAGACGGCCGAGAAGCTGAAGCCCTATTACAAGATGTTCTGCAAGCGGCCCTGTTTCAACGACGACTACCTGCCGACCTTCAATCGGCCGAACGTCGAACTCGTCGACACGGACGGCAAGGGCGTCGAGCGGATCACGTCGAAGGGTCTCGTGGTCGCCGGCGACGAGTACGAGGTCGACTGCATCATCTTCGCGACCGGCTTCGAGGTCGGCACCGAGTACAGCCGCCGCGCAGGCTACGAGACGATCGGACGCGAGGGCCGCACGCTGACCGAGCACTGGAAGGATGGGGCGCGCACCTTCCACGGCCTCTACGCCCACGGCTTTCCGAACTGCTTCATCCTGAGCCAGACCCAGGGCGGCTTCACCGCCAACTTCCCGCACATGCTCGAGGAGCTCTCGACCCACATCGCCCACCTGATCCGCCACGCGCGAGACGAGGGCCACACCCGCGTCGAGACGACGCGCGAGGCCGAGGCAGCCTGGATCGGTGAGATCGTCGACAAGTCGATGGTCGCGACGGGCGTGATCGGCAGCCCCGACTGCACGCCCGGCTACTACAACAACGAGGGCCAGGACAACCCGCAGGCCCAGCAGAACTCGCCCTACGGCGGCGGCTCGACCGAGTTCTTCGCGCGACTCGCGGAGTGGCGGGAAGCCGGTGGATTCGAAGGACTCACCTTCGATCGCTGACCCCACCGCCCGGGACCGGATCGATCCGTCAGGATCGGGAGAGACATCGCCTCATGCCCTCATTCGATCGCAAGGAAGTCGAAGCCGCGTACCACCACTTCGTCGAGGTCGGCGACGCCGGCGACTGGAGCGCCTGGGCCGACCTCCACAGCGAGGACGGCGTCTGGGTCGAGCACCACCTGGGCACCTTCCGCGGACGCGAAGCGATCCGGAAGGCGATCGTCGACGTCATGCGGCCCGTGCCCATGATGGTCTTCCCGGTCGAGTGGTTCGTGATCGAGGGCAACCGCGTCGTCTACTACCCCTGGCAGGTGATGCCGGATCCGAAGGGCGGTGACGCGGTCTACCGCTTCAGCTGCGTGACGATCCTCGAGTACGCGGGCGACGGGCTCTTTTCGTACCAGGAGGACCTGTACAACCCGCGCGAGGGTCAGGCGGTGATGAAGTCCTGGATCGAGGCCGGCGGCAGGCTCGCCGAGTAGCCTCGCGGACGACCCCTCGCGTCGCCACGCGGACGGCCTGCGCGCTAGATTTCCCGGGCACCGCGCCCCGGCGCGACCCATGGAGATCCCGATGCCCGTGTCCGCGCCCCGCCTCCTCTGCTTCCCGGCGCTCGCCGCCGCCCTCGCCCTCGCCTGCACGCCCTTCGGTCCGGGCGACGGCAGCGAGCCCGTCTCGAAGTCGGTCGCCGCCGTCGGATCCGAGCGCCTCGTCGACGCGGACCGCGAACCCGGCAGCTGGATGAGCTACGGCCGGACCTATTCCGAGCAGCGCTTCAGCCCCCTCGATGCGATCGACACGGGGAACGTGGACGGGCTCGGCCTCGCATGGTCCTTCGACCTCGAGACCGAACGCGGCGTCGAAGCCACCTCGATCGTCGTGGACGGCGTGATGTACGCGACCTCCGCCTGGTCGATCGTCCACGCCCTCGACGCGCGCACGGGCGAGAAGCTGTGGACCTACGACCCAGAGGTCGCGAAGGACAAGTCCAAGCACGCGTGCTGCGACGTGGTCAACCGCGGCGTCGCCGTCTGGAAGGGGCGGGTCTACTTCGGCGCGCTCGACGGACGCCTGATCGCGCTCGACGCCGCGACCGGCGAGGTCGAATGGTCCGTGGCGACCGTCGATCCGAAGCTGCCGTACACGATCACCGGCGCGCCGCGCATCATCCGCGACAAGGTCCTGATCGGGAACGGCGGTGCGGAGTACGGCGTGCGCGGATTCATCGCGGCCTACGATGCGCTGACGGGCGAGCAGGTCTGGAAGTTCTACACGGTGCCCGGCAACCCCGAGCTCGGCTTCGAGAACGAGGCCATGCAGATGGCGGCGAAGACCTGGAACGGCGAGTGGTGGGCCCTCGGCGGGGGCGGCGGCACGGTCTGGGACTCGATGGCGCACGACCCCGAGCTCGACCTGCTCTACATCGGCGTCGGCAACGGCACGCCGTGGAACCAGGAGATCCGGTCCCCGGGCGGTGGCGACAACCTCTTCCTCTCTTCGATCGTCGCGCTTCGTCCCGACACCGGCGAGTACGTCTGGCACTACCAGACCACGCCCGGAGAGACCTGGGACTACACCGCGACCCAGCACATCATCCTCGCGGAGCTCGAGATCGAGGGCCGGACGCGCAAGGTCCTGATGCAGGCGCCGAAGAACGGCTTCTTCTACGTGATCGACCGCGAGACGGGCGAGCTCCTCTCGGCCGAGAAGTTCATGGGCGCGACCTGGGCTTCGCACGTCGACATGGAGACGGGCCGGCCAGTGGAGACCGAGAACGCGCGCTACGCCGACGGACCGCAGCTGACCTGGCCCTCCTATCTGGGTGGCCACAACTGGCACCCGATGTCCTTCAATCCGGAGACCGGACTGGTCTACATCCCCGTGCTCGACTTCCCGGCGAACTACGCGAAGCCCGAGGAATTCGGCTTCGAGTACCGACCGGGCGTCGCCAACCTCGGCATCGACGGCATCACGGGCTCCCTCCCCGACGACCAGGCGGAGCGCGACGCGCTCGGCGCGCTGGTCAAGGGACGCCTGCTCGCCTGGGATCCCGTCGCGCAGGAGGAAGCCTGGCGTGTGGAGCATCCGGGCACCTGGAACGGCGGCACGCTCTCGACCGGCGGCAATCTCGTCTTCCAGGGCACGTCGAACGGCGAATTCGTGGCCTTCCGGGCCGACGACGGGGAGCGCCTCTGGTCCTTCCCCGCGCAGACCGGCATCGTCGCCCCGGCCATGACGTACGCGCTCGACGGAGAGCAGTACGTCTCCGTCAACGTCGGCTGGGGGGGCGCGTTCGCTCTCGTCTTCGGCGAGTACGTGCGGGCGGAGAGCATGCCGAACGTGAGCCGGGTGCTGACCTTCAAACTCGGCGCGGACGGTTCGCTGCCCGAGGTCGAGTGGCAGAAGCAGGTCGAGTTCCAGCCGCCGCCGCAGACCGCCTCCGCCGAGACGATCCGCAAGGGGTACGCGGTCTATCAGGACGTCTGCCTCGGCTGTCACGGGCTGAACGCCGTCTCGGGCATGCTGATCCCGGACCTCCGAGGCTCGGGCTTCATCCACGACCAGGCCGCCTGGGACACCGTGGTGCGCGACGGCGCGCTGCGGGCGAACGGCATGGCCTCCTTCGGCGAGCAGATCGATGCCGAAGAGAGCGCGGCGATCCGCGCCTACGTCATCCAGCAGGCTTGGCGCGGCAAGGCGCTCGCGGAGGGCGGGAACTAGCCCCTTCGCGGAAGCGGCTCGCCACGCACCGAATGTCGAACCCGACCATCAACGAGGAGCAGCGTCGTCGATTCGAGGCCGCGGAGAAGATCCGGATCCACGCGTCGGCGCTGGCGCGGCCGGCACTCCGACCGAGCGAGGCGAGCCTCCGGGCCCACTTCGCGGGCCCCGTCGGCCGCGAGCAGCGCCCGCTCGAGAACCCCCACGTCGAGCCCCGGGTCACGCCCGAGGCGCGCGAGAAGGCGCGGCCCGCCTCGGTCCTGCTCGCGATCGTGCTGCGTGAGCCTGCGCCGACGCTGATCCTCACCCAGCGCCACCACGGCATCTCCTACCCCGGCCACTGGGTCTTCCCGGGCGGCCGTGCGGACCAGGCCGACGCGACCCCGCTCGAGACGGCGATCCGCGAGGC
>JBCCZJ010000421.1:0-5022 GCA_039187915.1 Myxococcota bacterium | reverse complement strand
GATCGGCTCACCCAGCTCCGAGACGCGGCGCGGGTCGGCGACCGGTCCGAGATCCCCGGTGAAGCGATCGGCATGCGCCGCCTCACACGTCTTCCGATCGCAGAAGACTTCGCGCAGGATGTTCGCCGCGAGCTCGCTCGACTTCTTCCACCAGAGATTCGACTGGAGCTGGAGCACGACGACCCCGATCTTCGGATCTTCCGCGGGGGCGAGACCGACGAACCACTCGTAGCGGCCGAAGGGATCGCGACCGGTCAGGTTGCCCGTCTTCCCGGCGACACGAACGTCTCCCAGCAGCTTGCGCCCCCGCCGGGTGCGAAACGCACCCTTGGCCGTGCCGCGCGTCGTCGTCGCGACCAACATCTCCCGCAGGTCGTCGGCCTGTGCGGGCGAGAGCACCGATCGCGGCGCCGCGCGGTCGGGCAACGCGACCGAACGACCCGCGGGATCGACGACGCGATCGACCCACCAGGGTTCGCGCAAGGATCCGTCCGTCAGGATCGTGGTGAGCGCGGCGACATGGAGTGGCGTCACACGCAGACCATCGAGGCCGCTACCGAGGCGCCCGAGATCGAGCCGGGTCTCCACCATCTCGATGCGCCCCGCCTCGTGCCCGGGCGCCGGCGGCGCGAGCCAGCCGAAGCGCTCGAAGGTCGACCGCAGTCGCTCCTCGCCGAGCGTGTGCACCGCCCACTGCGAGAAGCACTGGTTGTTCGACGTCGCGAGCGCGTCCTCGAGGCCCGACTCGCGACCCGTGCGAGGTCGATCGAGGCGTCGGCGGTTCAACCGGTACTTGTTGCCGCGATAGACGCACGACGTGTCCGCGCCGCGCGCCTCCTCTTCGAGCAGCGCCGCCGCGGAGAGCACCTTCACGATCGAGGCCGCGGGATAGGCCCGCTCCGCGGGAAAGGACTCGGGATCCGTCGAGACGTAGGCGAGCAGCCGGCCCGTGCGGGGATCGATCACGATCGCGTGCCCGCGCTCGACGCGCCCCTTGCGCAGGACCTCGAAGACGTCCTCGGTCAGCGTCTCGTCGAGGCTGTACTCGACCCGCAGGGCGTTCGACGGCCAGCCCGCGAGCTCCGCGTGGGGCACGGCGTCGTCGGCTCCGAGCCACTCGACGAGGCGCGGATTCGCGTGGGGATCGAACTCGCTGGCGTGGGCCCGCGCGGATTCGAAGCGCTCGCGGGTGCGTGGCAGATCGGTCAGGCGATCGACGTCGAGCTCCGCTCGCGGCGGCGGTGCGGAGACGGCCGGTGGCGTGGACGAATCGCCCGCGCGAAAGGATCGAAAGGCCGCTTGCGCCCCCCAAACGAGCGCGAAGGCGAGGGCGAGCCCCGCCACCAGGGCGAGCCGCCCGAATCCGGTCAGTCGCGGCCCGCCGCGCCGGCGGTTGCCCCGGCGGAAGGAGAACGCGCGCCCGCCCCGCGACAGCCCGCCGCCCCGAAGGCGCCGGCGGCGACCGAAGAGGAAGAAGACCAGGGCGAGCACCGCGGGACCGGCCGGGCTCGGATCAGATCGCAACGACCGACTCGACTTCGGGGATCTCTTCCTTCAGCCGCGCCTCGATCCCCATCTTGAGCGTGATCGAAGAGCTCGGGCAGCCGGCGCAGGCGCCCTCGAGGACCACCTCGACCACCCCCTCGCGGTAGCCGGCGAAGTTCACCTGCCCCCCGTCCGACTCGACGTAGGGACGGACGTCGCGCTCGAGGACCTGCTTGATGCGCGTCACGACCTCGTCGTCCTCGGCCGCCTGCGGGGGTTCGAAGGCGGGCCCGAGCGCAGGCTCGTCGCGGCCGGCCCAGGCCTTGATCTCGGCCACGATCGGCGCGGCCAGGTCCGTCCACTCGAGGCCGTCACGCTTCGAAACCGTGACGAAGGTCGGGCCCAGCGTGACGCCCTCGACGCCCTCGATCGCCAGGATCGGCGAGGCCAGCGGCGAGACGTCCGGCGCGACGGCGTCCTGGAACGAAGCGGAGGCGACGCCCTCGACCACGGTCTGGCCCAGCACCCACTTGATGCTGTTCGGGTTGGGCGTTCGTTCCGCGTGCATGCGAAAGCCGAGGTCCATGGTCGGGAGGATAGGTTGGCCCCCGGCTGGGGCCAACCGCGCGGCGGGCCGGCGCGCTCGAACGGCTATGCTGCGCGGGTGTCCCGCGCGAAGACCGTCCTCACCCGCCACGTCCTGCCCCTGGTGATCTCCGCGGCCGCCATGGTCTACGTGTTCGGCTATGCGATCGATTGGCAAGCGATCCCGAAGGCGACGGATCGCGCCAACATGCCTCTCTTCGTGGCGATCACGATCGCGGACAAGGTCGTGTTCTTCCTCGTCTGGGCCCTCGTCCAGGCCTCGATGGTGCGCCGCTTCCTGGCGCCGGTCCCGCGCCGCCAGATCATCGCCGTGAAGGGCGGGGCGGAGCTCGTGCGCGCGCTGAACAATTCGGTGTCCGATGCGACGTTCTTCCTCGGCGTGTGGCAGCTCTGTCGCGCGCCGCTCCAGTCGGTCGTCGCGGTCGCCACGCTGCCCTTCGTCGCGCACTTCTTCGTGCTGCTCCTGCAGGGCAGCCTTGCGATGCTGTTCGTCGACCGCGAACAGGTGCAGTTCGGGGTCGTCGTGGGCGTCGTCGTCTTCGGCTGGGTACTCGTCGCGGCCTTCGTGATCGCGCGCGCGCTCGGCGTCGTCGACCGACTGTGGGCCCTGCTCCGGCTCGACTTCCTGGACGGCCGCGTGAACCTGAAGGACCTGCTTCCCTACTTCTGGGTCTTCGCCGCGTTCGCGACCGCCGACGTCTTCATCCAGGGCATGGCCAGTCGCGCCTTCGGCAACCCGATCGACTGGACCGCGCTCTTCGCCGGGATCCCGACGCTCTACTTCTGGATGCTCGTCCCGTCGTTCGGAAACTTCGGCACCCGCGAGATCGTCTGGGCGAACATGTTCCACGGCTATGCGGACGAAGCGTCGCTCTACGCCTTCGCGCTCTGGACCAACGTGATCTTCCTGGTGATGCACGTGCTGATCGGCGTGCTCTTCCTGAACCGCGCGATGGCCCTGCTCTCGGACCTGAGGAAGACGCGGGGGCACGTCTCCTCCGTCCAGGCTCCGATCCTGCGCGACGCGATGGACCGCTGAGCGAAGCGCGTCGGCGGCGCGAAGCGCGCCCGACCTAGCTGCGCCGGATCACGACCTCGGGCTGCGGCATCGAGACGCCCGAGAGCACGCCGATCCGCGACAGCAGCGCGCGCACGTCGGCATGCAGTTCCTCGGCGCGCATCGCGCGAGCGATCTCGCCCGCCCGCAGGTCCATCCCGAGCGCTTCGGACAGCGAGCCGCCCGCACCCAGGAAACGCTTGGCGTGCAGGGGCCGGTCGCCGGCCAGCTCCCTCGCGAGCAGGGCGTCCGCCTGCTCGGCGCCCTCGAGCCCGGCCGTGAGGCGCCGGATCGCGCTCGGAACCAGCAGGTAGCTCTCGATGTGGCGCAGGCCCCAGACGAAGAGCTCGAGCCCCGGCTCCGCTGCCAGGTCCTCGGGCGCCGAATCGCCGCCCTCCGCCTCGTCGTGGTGATCGCGATCGAGCACGACCAGCCCGCGCCAGCCCGAGGCCTCGCCGCCGCGCTTGCGGAAGTCCTCGAGCGCGCGCGCCGGCCGGCGGCCGCCGAGGATCACCGTGCGCTCTTCGATCAGACGCGCGATGGCCGGCTCCACGCGCTTCGCCCAGGTTTCGAGAATCTCGCGATCCCGCGGTCCCTCGACGTAGAGCACGAAGCGGTCGTCGCCCCGCGCGCGTCGCGCTCCGCCACCGCGCGGACGACCGGTGTGCGCGCCTCGCCCCGCACCATTCGTTCGCGTCGGCGAACGACGCCGATTCCGATCGGAAGCGGTCACCGTACCGGTCGGCGACTTGCCACCACGGCCCGCGCTCGCCCGGAGGGCTTCCGAGTCGACCTTCCGATCGCGACGATTGCGGCGCACGGGTTCGCCCCATCCCTTCCGGCGGGATTCGCGACCCATGCCGAATCCCCCTAGCGGCATCGCCCGCGAACGTAGAGCGTCGCGGGCGGGAAGTCATCGCTCGAAGGCCGAACGCCCGGCCACGCCGCCCGCTGCGCCTCGACGCTCCCACTCGGGCGATTGAAGCCGTCGGACGCCATGGGTATGCTGCTTCCATGATCTCGATCGTCGTCGCCGATGACCATGGCATCGTGCGAGAAGGCCTTCGTCGCCTTCTCGAAGCCGAGCCGGACCTCAAGGTCGTCGCCGAAGCCGAGGACGGACGCGAGGTGCTCACCGAGGTCGAGCGCAACCGCCCGGACATCGTCGTCCTCGACATCACGATGCCGCGCATGGGCGGGCTCGAGACCCTGGAAAGACTGCGCAGCGAGAATCAGGACGCCAAGGTGATCCTGCTCTCCGTGCACAACGATCCACCGTTCATCCAGAGCGCGATCGGCCTCCGCGCAGACGGCTACGTCCTGAAGAACGGGCGCGCCGCCGAGATCGTGACCGCGATCCGCGAAGTGGTGAAGGGCGGCAGCTATTTCTCGCCGGCGGTCGCCCGCGAGATCGTCGAACAGGTCCGCTCGCCCCGGACGAGCTCGCCGGATCCCTTCACGCTCCTCTCCACCCGCGAGCGCGAGGTCCTCCAGCTGATCGCCGAAGGCCTGTCGGCGAAGGAAGTCGCCACCGAGCTCTCGATCTCCACGAAGACCGTCGAGGCCCATCGCACCAGCCTCATGCGCAAGCTCGGCGTGAAGAAGGCGACCGAGCTGGTGCGTTATGCGTTGAAGCACGGGCTGATCGAGCCTTGACTTGAGGGTCGGCGCGGGGCGCCTCTCGACGCCGCCTGCAGGGCTGCCTCTTGCGCTCAGGGCTGCCTCTTGCGCTCAGGACTGCCTCTTGCGCTCAGGGCTGCCTCTTGCGCTCAGGGCTGCGTCTTTGCGCTCAGGGCTGGGACGGGATGCGTTCGAGGGTCGTCAGGGTTTCGACGTGCGGGGTCTGTGGGAACAGGTCGAAGGCCTGGATGGCG
>JBCCZJ010000420.1:0-5057 GCA_039187915.1 Myxococcota bacterium | reverse complement strand
TCCTCGATGCCCGGGTTCCGCCAATCTGGCAGGAATACTCGGACCCGCGTTTCCTCCTGGGAACCGACGACCAGGGGCGGGATCTGCTCTCGGGCATTTTCTACGGTATGCGCATTTCGCTGATCATTGGTTTCTGTTCGGCAGCGAAGCGCCCCGTGCGCGATCGGCGTCGCCTCAGCGGCCAGGCGCCCCGCGCGCGGCAAGACGCCCGAAGCCGCAGCTCAAGCGAACGATTCCTTCGCCTGGCGGATCAGCGCCATGAACTCGCTGCGCGTCTTCGAGTCCGACTCGAAGCTCCCGCGCATCGAGCTCGTGACGGTGTAGCTGTTCTGCTTCTGCACGCCGCGCATCATCATGCAGAGATGCTTCGCCTCGACCACGACACCGACGCCCTTCGGCTTGAGCACCTGCTCGAGGGTCTCCGCGATCTGCATCGTGAGGCGCTCCTGCACCTGCAGCCGACGCGCGAAGATCTCGACGGTGCGCGGGACCTTCGACAGGCCGACGACCTTGCCGTTCGGGATGTAGGCCACGTGCGCGCGACCGAAGAAGGGCACCATGTGGTGTTCGCACTGGCTGTAGAAGTCGATGTCGCGGACGAGGACCATCTCGTCGTAGTCGACGTCGAAGAGCGCGCCGGTCAGGATCTCGGACGGATCCTGCTCGTAGCCCTGCGTGAAGAAGCGCATCGCCTTCGCGACCCGACTCGGCGTCTTGAGCAGGCCGTCGCGGCCGGGGTCTTCGCCGAGCTCCTTGAGCATGCCCTGGATCAGTCCCTCGATCGGGTCCGGCATCTCGTCGTCGTTCGCGCTCATCGTGTCTCCTGTGGGGGCCATCGTTCGACCCCCGCCGGAGGCGGCGTCGGCGCGGCGAAGCGCGACGGGCAGGACGGGGATCGGCGGCGGGGCTCGCGGCGTCGCGTCAGGCCCCGAGGGATGGACGCACCCGCGCCGTACGGGGGGTGCGCGCCCGGAGCCTAGCCCAGAAACCGGGCTCGTCCGCTCGATCGAACGACGCGACGGGCGCGTCTACGGCCCCGAGATCACCACCGTGCCGTCGGCGCCATCGGCGTAGAAGCCGTCGCCGCCGGTCGCGGTCACGTTCGCCGCCGGGAGCGCGTTGGCCGAGCCGATGTCGAGGCCGACCCGACCGCCGCCGCCGCCGGCATTGTTGGCGCCGTTCACGTCGCCCCCGTCGGCCGAGATCGAGCCGTTCCCGAGGAGACGGTCCGTCTCGACGGTGACGCTGCCGCCCGCGCCCATGCCGATCTGTCCGAAGCTGCTGGGCAGCCCGCCGTCCGCGCGCACGACGCCATCGATCGTCACGTCCCCGCTCGCCACGACCCGGATCCGGCCGCCGCCGGCGCCCGCGATCGCCCCCCCGCTCGTCGGGCCACTGCCGCCCCCGCCCAGCGTCCTCGGCCGCACGGCGTCACCGTACACCGGGCCCGGGGCGCCGGGCCGGCTCGGGTCGTCCCCGCCGAGGCCGCCGTGGCTGCCACCGTCGCGGAGGCCCGCGCCGGACGGCACGTTGCCGAGGCCGAAGCCGGCGCTCCCACTTCCGCCGCCCGGGTAGCCGCGCCCGGTCACGTCGATCGCGCTGTCGACGTCGATCGACAGGGCACCGACGTCGAGCGAGAGGTCGGCTTCATAGGAAGGCGTCGCCGTCGTGAAGGGATGGGTCAGGACGGAGCGTTCCGAGAGCGCGAGCTCGCCGGTCACGCCCAGCGGATCCGCCAGCTGGAGCGTCGCGCCCCCGCGCAGGGTCACCGCGTCGAAGCGCCAGTCCGCCGCGTAGGTCGCGCCCGGCGTGGCGATCGTCGCAAAGGACGCCCCGTTCTCGTTCGGCGTCACGACCGTCACGCTCGTCTCGTCGTTCGCGGCGATCACGAAGGACTCGCCCTGCGCGACGTCCGGGTTGAGGCGCACGCCGACCAGTCCGCCCGGCACGACTTCGCGGCCCCCGTCGAGGGTGAGGGTGTCCGTCGTGGTCGCACCGGCGATGCCCGGACCGACCTGCGGCAGGCTGCCTTCCGGGGTCCAGGTGTCCGTCGTCCGGCCGGCGTCGCTCACGAGCTCGCCGAAGGGCGCGCCCGTCTGACGCACATAGACCGTACCCTGGGCGCCGTCGCCGTAGAAGCCGTCCCCGCCATAGGCGGTCACGTCCCGCAGGCCGCCCAGATCCGACAGCGGATCGAGCGCGTCGTAGTAGAGCGCGACGCGCCCGCCCCCGCCGCCGGTGTTGTTGCTCCCGCCGAGGGTGCCGCCGTTCGCTTCGACGCGACCGTCGCCGCCCAGCAGGCTCGACTCGAGCCAGATCGAGCCACCGCTGCCCATGCCGATGCGGCCGCCGCCCCCGGCCGTCGAGCCGTTCGCGCGAATGGCGCCGTCGACCCGCAGCGTATTCGTCACGCGGACGCGCACACAGCCGCCGCCGGCGCCGGCCAAGGTGCCGCCGCTCGTCAGTCCGCCACCGCCCGAGCCGAGCGCCGAGGGCCGTCGCGGATCGCCGTAGACCGGCCCGGGGCCCCCGGCCTGCGAGCCCTCGATGCCGCCGAGGCCGCCGTGGCTGCCGCCGTAGCGCAGCGCGGCGCCCGGCAGCCCGCCGAGGGTGGTACCGCGCTGGCCGCTCGTGCCGCCCGGGTAACCGCGCCCGGTCACGTCGATCGCGCTGGTCGCGTCGATCGAGAAATCCGTCGCGTCGATCACCAGGCAGGCCTCGTCCGCGGACGCGTGCGTGAGGACCGCGTCGTCCTCGAGCCGGAGCGCCCCGTCGACGACCAGCCCGCCCGCGTTCACGACGCGCACGCCCGCGCGGACATAGACGTTGTCGAAGGTCACGCCGGTCGGGATCTCGCTCGAGTCCTCCGGGTTCACGAGACCGCCGCCGTCGAGGATGAAGTCGCCGAAGCTCTGGCCCGGTCGCAGCAGGTAGATCGAGCCGTGTCCGCCATCGGCGTAGAAGCCGTCGCCGCCGAAGGCGTGGATCGCCCCCTCGTCGAAGTCCGTGCCCTGCGAGATGCGGATGGCGATCCGACCGCCGCCGCCGCCGGCGTTGTTCGAACCGGCGAGATCGCCGCCGTCCGCGGAGATCTCGCCCGTCCCGTCCAGTCGACCGACGTCGAGGTTCAGCGTGCCGCCAGCGCCCATCCCGATCCGCCCGTTCGAGCTCGGCAGCCCGCCTTCCGCGGACAGGCGTCCGTCGATCTGGAGGTCGGTCGCCACGAGGAAGACGCGCCCGCCACCGTCGCCGCCGAACTGGCCGCCGGACGTCGCGCCGTTGCCGCCGGCGCCGAGATCGCGCGGATCCGTCGGGCTGCCGTAGAGCGCTTCGGCCGTCGCCGAGGTCGTCGGATCGTCGCCGCCGACGCCGCCGTGGCTGCCGCCGTCCCGCAGGCCGGCGATCGCGCGGACGTTGCCGACCGTGAAGCCGGTCAGGCCGGCGAAGCCGCCTTCGTAGCCGCGCGCGTCGACGTCGATGGCGCTGTCACTCGTGACCTCGATCCGCGTGGCGAAGACGTCGAGGGCCGCTTCGTAGGACGGCGTCGCGAGCGTCTGGGGATGGGTCAGGACGGATCGTTCGGAGACGAGCAGCGTGCCCGCGACCGTGAGCGGGTCGGCGACCTGCTGGATCACCCCGCCCCGGAGGACGACCTCGTCGAACGCCCACGGCCCGGCGTAGGTCGCGCCGACCGAAGCCACCGCCGCGAAATCCACGCCATTCTCGTTCGGCGTCGCGACGGTCAGCGTGGCCGCGTCGTTCGCGAGCACCAGGAAGTTCTCGGCCTGGGTGGTGTCCGGATTCAGCCGGCGACCGACGAGGGTGCCGGGCACGAAGACCCGTCCCCCGTCCCCCGTCAGGCTGTTCGCCGTGACGGCGACGGCCTGGCCCGGACCGATCTCGAGCAGGGTCGCCTCCGGCGCCCACGTGCCCGTCGCCCGCCCGGCGTCCGCGATCCAGGTCCCGCCGTCCTGCGTCGAAGACTGGAGATAGACCGAACCCGGCGCGCCGTCCGCGTAGAAACCGTCGCCGCCGTAGGCCGTCACGTTGCGGAGGCCCGCGAGATCGGCGAGGGGATCGACGAAGTCGTAGTAGAGCGCCACGCGTCCGCCGCCGCCGCCCGCGTTGTCGGCGCCGGCGCGGGTCCCGCCGTTCGCCTGGATCACGCCCTCGCCGCCGACGCGAGAGGTGTCGATCCAGATCGAGCCGCCGGCGCCCATGCCGACCCGCCCGCCCGTCGAGGCGGGGTCGCCGTTGGCGCGGATCGCACCGTCGACGTCGACGAAGCTCGCTGCGATGATCCGCACGCAGCCGCCGCCCGCGCCGCCGACGGAGCCACCGCTGGTCGGACCGCCGCCGCCGCCGCCGAGCGTCGTCGGCTGACGGAGGTCGCCGTAGACGCCCGCCGGCCGACCCACGAACGTCGTGTCGTCGCTCCCCACGCCGCCGTGGCTACCGCCGTCGCGCAAGTCGGAGCCGGGCTGGTTCTCGAAGGTGATGCCGGGCTGCGCCGCTGCGCCGCCCGGATAGCCGCGGCCGGAGACGTCGATCTCGCTCGTCGCGTCGATCTCGATCTCGCGGACCTGCAGCACGAGGCAGGATTCGTCCGCAGCCGGGTGGGTGAGCCGCGAGCCGTCGCGCAGGGTCAACGCGCCGGCGAGCGAGATCAGGCCCTCGGCCTGGACGTTCGCGCCGTTCTGGAGGACCAACGAGTCGAAGGTCGCGCCCGGCGGAATCAGCAGGTTCGTTTCGGGCGAGCCCGGTCCGTTGCCGTTGATGACGAGCGCGCCGACCGACTCGCCCTCGCCGAGCAGGAAGACGGTGCCCTCGGCGCCGTCGGCGTAGAACCCGTCGCCGCCGCGCGCGGTGATCCCGGCCGGATCGAAGGTGTCGCGGTCCAGCGTGCGCACGGCGATGCGACCGCCGCCGCCGCCCGCGTTGTCCGAACCGTTGCGCGTCCCGCCATCGGCCTCGATCGTGCCGCGGCCGGCGAGCGTGCGCACCCGGAGGTTCACGGCGCCGCCGGCGCCCATGCCGAGCCGGCCGCCCGTGCTGCC
>JBCCZJ010000419.1:0-5061 GCA_039187915.1 Myxococcota bacterium | reverse complement strand
CGTCCTCTTCGACCGGTGCGTCCTCCTGGATCCGCTTCACTTCGCGGCGATGGATCCCCGTCAACAGGCTGAGTCGGCTCACGGTCACGCGCTTGCCCTCGAGCGCGAAGTCCTCCGTCGCCACCTCGACGTAGAGTCGCTTCACCAGCTGCGCGAGCAGCGGATACGGGATCTGCTGCGAGACGAGCAGCCGTACGAGCGGCCGGAGCATTCGCCGCAACATCCGCACGACCGCTCCCGCGGCGTCTGCCTGTCCTGTCTCGTTCATGCCGAAGCTCCCGTCACGCCAACCGGGTTCTCTCGCGGACACGTCATCGTTCGAAGCGCACGGCGAATCCGATCCCATAGTCGGGCGAACCGGACGACAGCCCGATCACCGCGTACGGATCGAAGTTCCAACCGCCTTCGAGGTCGAACGAGGCGAAGGGCACCAGCTCGTGCCCGTCCTTCAAGCCGGGCGCGACGGACTCGAGCCAGTCGTAGCTGAGTCCCGTCGCGAAGGAAGCGGTCCACGCGTGGCTGACGCCGATCGCCGTGTAGAAGCGATCGTCGAGGGAGCCCACCGTGTAGAAATTGCGGCCGACCCGCGCGAAGGGCGTCCAGTCGCCGTAGCGCTGGAAGGCGTCGAGCTGGGCCGCGAACGCGAAGCCGCCCTGACCGAGAGGCTCCCGGGTGCGCGTCGGCCAGGAGATCTGCCCGGTCACCTCGACCCAGGGCAGGACGGCGTTCGGGGGCGCGAAGAGATAGGCGACCGACGTGATCGAGTCGCCGAGACCGGACACCCGATCGGACTCGAGTCCGGTCGGCCCGCCGACCGCGAGACCGACCACGCCGTCGGAATGGAGAAAGGGCACGCGCAAGACGAGGCGCCAGGAAGCCACGTCGACGGTCACGTCGAAGGGCACGTAGTACAGGGTGGAGTCCCGCTCGAGGCCGAAGTCGCCGCGACTGAAATCGAAGCCGGTTCCGAGCGTCACGTAGACGGGTCGCTCCGCCGCGGGCGCACGCTCCGCGCCGGCGCCGCCCTCTGCCTCGACGCCGCCCGCCGCCTCGGCGCCGCCCGCCGCGACGCCGAGCGTCAGCCCGAGGCACGCGACGAGGGTCGTCCAGGAGGGATGCGGGGCCGGCACCATAAATGGAACCGTATACCATTTGGTGCCTTCTGCGGGCTGTAATCGACCAGAACGGGACGAGAGCGGCCGATTCAGGGAATCGGGGCCGCAACGGACCTGCAGCTCGCGCGCGAGGACGCGAGCTACGCTCGGTCGCGCACGACCCCATCGCGTGCCCAGCCCGGAGTCCGACATGTCCGAGAACGAAGCCAACGCCCTCCCCTCGCAGCCCCGCTCCGCCGCGGCGATCGCGTCCTGGTCCGACGCATTCGACGTCATCGTCGTCGGCCTCGGCGTCGCCGGCGGCGCCGCTGCGATCGAAGCCCGCCGCGCCGGGGCCTCGGTCCTGACGCTCGAGCAACAGACCCGCGGCGGCGGTGCGACCGCCGTCTCGGAGGGCACGATCTATTTCGGCGGCGGCACGCGCGTCCAGAAAGCGAACGGCTTCGACGACACGCTCGAGAACATGCACGCGCACGTGAAGGGCGCGGCTGGTCCGAACGCCGACCCGGAGAAGGTCCGGCTCTTCTGCGAGAACAGCCTCGGCCACTTCGACTTCTTCCTCTCCTGCGGCGTCGAGTTCAAGGACACCTACTACAAGGAGAAGGTGATCTTCCCGCCGACGGACGACTGCCTGATCTACTCGGGCAACGAGCAGGCCTGGCCCTTCTCGCAGGACGCCACGCCGGTCCCCCGCGGCCACAAGCCGCAGTGGGAGGGCAGCGCAGGCACCTACCTCATGGAGCGCCTGATCGAGACCTTCGAGAAGGAGGGCGGCGAGATCCGCAACGAGGCGAAGGTCGAGACGCTCGTGCGCGACGACGAGACCGGCCGGGTCGTCGGCGTGGTCGCCGTGATCGGAGGCGAGGAGGTCGCGCTCCGCGCGAAGGGCGGCGTGATCCTCACGACCGGCGGCTTCGTCATGAACCGCGAGATGCTCGCGCGCTTCGCGCCGCACCTGCTGCGCTGCAAGTACCCGATCGGAAGCGACGGCTGCGACGGCAGCGGGATCCGCATGGGCATGGGCGTCGGCGGCAACGCGATCAACATGCACGAGGGGCTCATGACGACCCCCTTCTTTCCGCCGAACACGCACATCAGCGGCTTGCTCGTGAATGCCCAGGGCAGCCGCTTCGTGAACGAGGACTGCTACCACGGCCGCGTGACCGACGCGATCCTCACGAAGGCCGACGGCCGCGCGTTCCTGATCGTCGACGACGCGCTCTACGACGAAGAGAAGCAGTTCGTCCCGTACCCGATGGCCGCGGTCGAAGAGACCCTCGAGGAACTCGAGGCCAGCCTCGGGATCCCGGCAGGCGAGCTCGTCCACACGGTCGAGGCCTACAACGCGTCCGCCGCGAAGGGCGAGGATCCGACGTTCCACAAGGCGAGCAAGTGGGTCACGCCGGTGAACAACCCGCCCTACGCCGCGCTCGACCTCTCGATCGACCACAGCATCTGGGCGGCGTTCACCCTGGGCGGTCTCGACACGAAGCCGACCGGCGAAGTCCTGAGCGTCGACGGCGAGGTCGTGCCCGGCCTCTTCGCAGCGGGACGCGCCTCCGCGGGCCTCACCCGCTCCGGACGCCACTACGCGAGCGGCATGTCGATCGGCGGCGGGAGCTTCTTCGGCCGGATGGCGGGACGGACCGCGGCGGGCGCCCCGCCGATCGGCGAGTAGACGCGTCGGGCTCCAGCCGAGCGGCGCGGCGCGTCAGGCGCCCGGCTTCCCCGGCGTGAACTCGCAGGGCATGCGCTTGATGCCGTGGATGAAGTTCGACTGGAGCATGTCCGGATCGCCGGTGATCCGGAGATCGGGCAGGCGACGGAAGATCCGGTCGAACATGACCTTGATCTCGCGGCGGGCGAGGTTCGCGCCCAGACAGAAATGCGGGCCGGGGCCGCCGAAGCCGACGTGCTCGTTCGGCGTCCGGGTGACGTCGAAGGTGTGCGGGTCCTCGAAGACCGCCTCGTCGCGGTTGGCCGAGTTGTACCAGAGGATGACCTTGTCGCCTTCCTTCATGGCCTGACCGCCGAGGACCGTGTCCTGGGTGCAGGTGCGGCGCATGAAGATGACCGGCGAGGCCCAGCGGACGATCTCCTCGACCGCCGTCCCGGAGACGCCCTCGAAGTCCGCGGCCCACTTGGCGCGCTGGTCCGGGTAGTCGCAGAGCGCCTTCATGCCGTGGCTGATCGCGTTCCGCGTCGTCTCGTTTCCGGCGACGACCAGCAGGACGAAGAACGAGGCGAGCTCGTCTCCCGTCATCGCGCCGTCCTCGAGCTCCGCGTTCAGGATCTTCGACGTGAGATCGTCCGTCGGGTTCTTCTGGCGTTCCTCCGCCATCTCCTTCATCAGCGCGGCGAGCTCGCCGCCCGCGCCGAGCGCGCGCGGAATGAGCTGCGCCGGATCGCTGTTGAACTCGGGATCCCCGAGGCCGAGGATCACGTTGGTGTTCTGGAAGACCATCTCCATCTGACTCTCGGGGATGCCCATCAGGTCCATGATGATCTCGAGGGGCAGCGGCGCGGCGATGTCGTAGACGAAGTCGCACTCCCCCCGATCGATCACGCGGTCGATGATCGCGTCGGCGCGACGGGCGACGCTCTCCTCGAGCGCACCGAGGGCACGCGGCGTGAATCCCCGGCTCACGATCCGGCGCTGTCGTCCGTGGCGGGGGTCGTCCATGTTGATCATCCCGCCGAAGAACTCGGAGAACTGCGGCGGCAGATCGGCGATCGAGGTCGCGCCCCGTTCCGAGCAGTAGATCTTCGGGTTGCGGCTCGCCTCGAGGATGTCGGCGTGGCGCGTGAGCGACCAGTAGCCCGGCCCGTGGGGCAGGCCCTCGACGGGCGGCGGCAATTCCTTCGACCACGGAACCGGATTCTCGGCGCGCAGGGTCGCGAAGGCGCCCTCCCGTTCCGGCGTCGGTCGCAGCCAGAAGAGGGGATCGGAGAGATCGATTTCGTCGACTTTCAGGACCTGCTGGATTTCCATGGGAGCGAACGTAAGCCAGTGCCTCTCGCCGTCAACGGAATCGGCGTCCTCCCGCGTGGCCGCGACGCGGCTATCTTCAGGCGTCGCGCCCAACCCCTCCCCGCCCCGCCCCGCCCGAAGGAGTCCCTCGCCATGCACGAATGGAGCGAATCCCAGCTGATGATCCGCGACGCGGTCCGTCAGTTCGTCGAGAACGAGATCGCCCCCCAGGTCGAAGACCTCGAGCACGGCGACCTCCCGCCCTACGACCTCTTGCGAAAGATGTATCACGCGTTCGGCATGGACGAGATGGCGGGCGCGCGCTTCGACAAGACGATCGCCGCCGAGAAGAAGGGCGAGAAGATCGAGAAGAAGTCCGGCGGCGATCCCGTCGCGCGCGCCGACCAGGCAGCAGCGATGCTGATTCCGATCATCGAGCTCTGCCGCTACTGCCCCGGCATGGTGACCGCGCTCGGCGTCTCGACGGGCCTGACCGCCGCAGCGATCAACTCGAAGGGCACGACCGAGCAGAAAGAGCGCTGGGCGCGCGAGATCCTCACCCTCGACAAGATCGGCGCCTGGGCGATCACCGAGCCCGGCTCCGGCTCCGACGCCTTCGGCGGCATGCGCAGCAGCGCACGGCGCGAGGGCGACGAGTTCGTCCTGAACGGCTCGAAGACCTTCATCACGAATGGCCAGAATGCCGATCTGATCCTGGTCGCCTGCAAGACCGACCGGTCCGAGGGCGCCAGGGGCGTCTCGCTCCTGGCCGTCGAGACGCATGGGCTGAACGGGTTCCGCCGCGGCCGCAACCTCGACAAGGTGGGGATGAAGTCGCAGGACACCTCGGAGCTTTTCTTCGAGGACTGCCTGATCCCTGCCGACAACCTGATCGGCGAGGTCGAGGGTCAGGGGTTTGCCTCCGAGCTCTGCTCTCTGAATGGAACGGGTTTCAGTGGAGAAACGAAGCTCCTT
>JBCCZJ010000418.1:0-5061 GCA_039187915.1 Myxococcota bacterium | reverse complement strand
GACCGTTCACGCGCGGCGTTCGAGGCGATGTTCGCCGAACGCTTCGTGGCGACACGTGTCCTCTGGCTCGAAGACGGCGTCGAAGGCGACGACACCGACGGACACGTCGACGACCTCACGCGTTTCGTCGCGCCGGGGCGCGTCGTGTCGGTCGTCGAGCCCGACGCGCACGACGCGAATCACGCGATTCTCGATCGGAATCGAGCCCTTCTCGCAAGAATGACGGACGCGCAGGGGAGGGCGCTCGAGGTCGTCGAGCTGCCGATGCCGCCGGCGATCGAGGGGCCACACGGACGCGCGCCCGCGAGCTACGCGAACTTCTACTTCGCGAACGCGGGGGTGCTCGTTCCGGTCTTCGACGCGGATACGGACGCGGAGGCGCTCCGCCTCTTCGAGGGACTCGGTCTCGATCGTCCCGTCGTTCCCGTCCCCGCGCGTGCGCTCGTGCTCGGGCTCGGCGCGGTCCATTGCCTCACGCAGCAAGAGCCGGCGCTCGCCTCGTATTGACACCCGCGGGGTTTGTTAGGGCAGGCGCGACGGAGGCGCGTGCTCGACGCCCCGATCGATCGATCAACTTTGCACGCGCCGATCTATCGGGTACAACGGAGTCATGTTGTTGCACGCAACCGATGAGTCCCGCCCCGTCCATTTCGTCTTCTCGGATCGCCGAGCGACGACCGGTGAACGGGTGCGCCTCGTCGACACACCAATCCTTCTGGAAAGGGTGCACCCATGGAAACTTCCCGACATGACATCGTCATTGTCGGCGGTGGAGGCGCGGGTCTGCGCGCGGCGATCGAAGCCGCCCAGAACCATCCCGAAGCCTCGATCGCCCTCGTGTCGAAGGTCTACCCGATGCGGAGCCATACCGTGTCCGCCGAAGGCGGCGCCGCGGCGGTCGCCCGGGACGACGACAACCTGGAGCTCCACGGGTACGACACCGTAAAGGGCTCGGACTTCCTCGGCGACCAGGACTGCATCCAGTACTTCGTCCAGGAAGCCCCCAAGGAGCTCGCGCTCCTCGAGAACTGGGGCTGCCCGTTCTCGCGCAACGAAGATGGAACCGTTGCGACCCGCGCCTTCGGCGGGATGACCACCAAGCGAACGTGGTACGCGGCCGACAAGATCGGCTTCCACATGCTCCACGCGCTGTTCCAACACTCCATGCGCTTCGAGAACATCGTCCGCTACGACGAGTTCTTCGTCTCGAAGCTGCTGGTCGACGACGGCGTCTGCCGCGGCGTCGCCGCGCTCGACATCCGGACCGGCGAGTACCAGATGATCCTCGGCCGCGGCGTGATCCTGACGACCGGCGGCGGCGGCAAGATCTTCCCGTTCACCACGAACGGCACGATCAAGACGGGGGACGGCATGGCGCTCGCCTACCGCGCCGGCGTTCCGCTGAAGGACATGGAGTTCGTCCAATACCATCCGACCGGGCTTCCGGGGACGGGCATCCTGATCACGGAGGCGACGCGCGGCGAGGGCGGCTTCCTCCGCAACAACCAGGGAGAGCGCTTCCTCGTCGAGTACGACTACGGCGTCGGCAACAAGGCCGAGCTCGGTCCGCGCGACATGATCTCGCGCGCGATCGTCCAGGAGATCGAAGCGGGTCGCGGCTTCAAGGGCCCCTACGGCGAGTATGTCCAGCTCGACCTGACCCACCTCGGCGAAGACAAGATCGACTCGCGGCTGCCCTTCGTCCGCCTGCTCGCGAAGACCTACGTCGGCGTCGATCCGGTCCACGAGCCGATCCCGATCCGGCCCGTCGTCCACTACATGATGGGCGGCGTCGACACGGACATCGACGGCGCGACCGAGCTGCCGGGGCTCTATGCCGCGGGAGAGACGGCCTGCGTCTCGATCAACGGCGCGAACCGACTGGGATCGAACTCGTTGACCGAGTGCCTCGTGTTCGGCGCCGCGGCCGCGCGACACGCCATGGACTTCGCGAAAGGTTCGAGCGAGGGGGACGAGCGCGCGCTCGTGGCCCTGGCCGAGGAAGAGGCCGCGCGGGTCGACGCGCTCCGTGGTCGCAAGAAGGGCGGGGAGAAGATCTCGTCCATCCGGCGCGAGCTCAATACGGCGATGGAGGCGGCCTGCGGCGTCTACCGCGAGCAGGGCTCCATGCAGCACGGCGTCGGCGCGATCGCGCAGCTCCGCAGCCGCGTGGCCGACCTCCGGCTCGAGGACGACAGCCGGGTGTTCAACACCGAGCTGATCACGGCCCTCGAGCTCGCCAACATGGTCGAGGTCGCCGAGACCCTCGCGGTCTCCGCGGCCTCTCGGAAGGAGTCCCGCGGCGCGCATACCTGCAAGGACTTCACGACCCGGAACGACGAGGACTACCTCCATCACACGATGGCGTACCACGACCCCGCCGGACCGCGGCTCGCGAAGAAGGAGGTCGTGCTCGGCAAATGGGAGCCGGAGGAGAGGAAGTACTGATGTCGACCACCGAGAAGACGATCGTGATCTCCCGCTTCGATCCCGACAAGGACGAAGCGCCCTACACGCAAGCGTTCCAGGTTCCCTGCGATCCGAGCTGGAAGGTTCTGGACGCCGTCAACTTCATCAAGGACGAGCTGGACGCGACCGTGTCCCATCGCTGGTCCTGCCGGATGGCCGTCTGCGGCTCGTGCGGGATGATGGTGAACGGCGAGCCGAAGCTGACGTGCAAGACGGCGCTCGACGAGTACGGAGACCGCGTCGAGATCGAGCCGCTGGCCAACTTCCCGATCGTCCGCGACCTCGTGGTCGAGCTCGACGGCTTCATGCACAAGTTCGAGCGCGTGAAGCCGTGGATCAAACGCGTGAAGGAGCGCGCCGAGGACATGGAGAACTTCAATCAGAAAGGGACCTACTCCCAGTCCGCCGAGGAGCTCGGCCGCTTCAAGCAGTTCAGCATGTGCATCAACTGCATGCTCTGCTACTCGGCGTGCCCAGTCGTCGCGAACGAGCCGGAGTTCCTCGGGCCGGCCGCGATCGCCCTGGGCCATCGATACAACCTCGACACGCGCGACGAGGGGACGGAGGAGCGGCACGAGATCTTCCGTGGCGAAGGGACGGTCTTCAGCTGCTCCTACGCCAACGAATGCTCGGAGGTCTGCCCGAAGGGCGTCGACCCGGCCGCCGCCGTGAACCAGGCGAAGTTCGGGGCCGTGATCGACTGGGCGAAGGGTCTCGTGCTCCCGCGCGCGCCCCGCGGCCTCGACTAGCGAGCGGGGAACCGCGAAACCCGGAAGAAGATCCGAAGCGCTCGACAAGGAGGGATCCCATCATGGCTGGACTTGCCCACCCCGAAGCGATGGCGCCGCCGAAGCCGGGCCGGACCCGAACCGCGCCTCCCCGGATGCCGCGCACCTGGTGGACCGCCCCGAGGATACGGACCTACCTGCTCTTCGACGCGACGGGGATCCTCTACATCCTCGTCGGCTTCCTCGGAATCAAGATCGTCAGCCGACTCGGCCAGGGGCCGATCGCCTGGCAGGCGCAAATGAAGGCGCTCGAGAACCCGATCTACATCGCGTTCCACGTCCTCGCGCTCGCGAGCGTCGTCTTCGTCGCCGTCCGATTCTTCCGACTCTTCCCCAAGGCCCAACCGCCGGCGATCGGTCCGGCCAAGCCGCCGCCCGGAAACGTCATCCACGCCGGCCTCTACGTGGTCTGGCTCGGCCTGACGCTTCTCGTCTGCCTGGCGCTCGCGGGGGTGATCCTCTGATGAAGACCCTCCTCCTCAAGCTCGAGCCGATCATCTGGTTCCTGTTCGGCCAGGGGATCATGATCGGAACCATGCTCCTGACGGGTTGGATCCTGGTTCTCGGGATCCTCATGCCCCTGGGACTCGTCGACCCCGTCCATCTCAACTACGTCCGCGCGCAGCAGCTCTTCACGACGCGCTTCCTGGGATTGCCGATCGCGCAGCTGCTGCTGGCCGCGCTGCTCATCCTTCCTCTGTGGAAGGGCGCCCATCACGTCCGATCGCTCCTCATCGACCTCGGCGGCGGCGAGAGAGACTGGATCGTGGGGTCCGTCCTCTACCTGGTCGCGATCATCGGGAGCGTGATGGGAATCGGCGCGGTGGCGGGGATCTAGGGCGTCGGGTCGCCGCACGACATCGCGGGGTGCCTTCTCGGATCGCTAGGCCTCGCGAACTGAATTGTGTGTTAAAAACCTCATTTTTCTCATAGGCCTCTTGGTTTCGGGTATGCTAGAACGGCGTTAGGGGCTAGGGTGAAACCCTACCTACGCCTCGGAGTTTCCGTTCAGCATCCGCGTCACGGTATCGAGCCGGGCGGGTACTGGCTGCCTTGGAGGCCGATCGTGAGATCTGGCGCGAACGAGACCCGTCGCAGAAAGAAGCTGTCCGATCTTCTCGATGAGCCCGGCCTTCGAGCCCGGTTCGACACGGTGCGGAAGATAAGCGGGCGAGTCAGAAGTTCGGAATACCACCTTACAAACGCATGCAACATCCGATGCGACGGATGCTGGTTTTTCGCAAAAGACTTTGACCGCCGTACCACGGAGCCGCCTAGCGTAGAGCGCTGGAGACTGTTTGCGAAAGAGCAGGCCTTGGAAGGAGTCAGTGCCGCGCTGCTAATCGGAGGCGAACCCACCCTTTTCCCGGATCGCATCGAGGCGTTCCAGGATGAGATGGAGTTCGTCACGGTCTCGTCCAATGGGCTGCGTCCTTTGCCCGTCGATGGATTCGAGCGCGTGGCGATTGCTCTCACTCTTTTTGCGGGCGTCGGTGAAGACGACCGATTGCGTGCAATCGCTCCTAGTGGACGGCGCTTCGAGGGGCTGTTTGAAAGAGCGCTTTCCAACTACCGCAATGACCCGCGCGCCACTTTCATCTACGCGCTGGACGCTCGCTGTACCCACCTGATTGACGAGACCGTCGCGCGAATCGAGGACAACGGAAACGTAGTTTCTTTCAACTATTATTCCGATTACAACGAGATCTCCCATGGCTCGTCTAGCGTGGATATCGAGGCCCGCCTTTTGGAGGAGGTCCTGCGCGTGACCGAGCAATACCCCGAGACGGTGATCTCCCACCCG
>JBCCZJ010000417.1:0-5079 GCA_039187915.1 Myxococcota bacterium | reverse complement strand
CGGCATCGCAGATCATCCCGCGATAGGTCTACGTGTATTCGGAGTGGACGAACTCGATCGGAGCGAGGTCGGCCGAGCGCGCGGCCGTCTCGGGACTTCGGACGAGCGCGGGGTAGTAGAGGGTCGCGTCGCAGCCGGTCAATTCCCGCGCCAGCTGACCGATCTCGTCGTAGTGGGGCGAGTCGGCGTCGAGGTCGTCGAACGCGTCGAGCGCGGTCGCGTGCTCGACGAGCTCGAAACCGTTCTCCTCCCAGCCGAGTCCCGATGCCTGGCGGCCGTTCAGGATCGCGACCTCCGTCGGCGACGCGCCGATGAGCGAGGCGTAGTTGAGCGTGGCGTGGCAGTACGTATCCATCCGCTGAGCGCCTCGCGGCGGCTAGGCGCCGAGCGCCGCGACTTCGGAAGCCATGATCGCCACGTCGTCGCGCGCCTCTCGGATCAGTCGAGTCATCGTGATGTAGCCATGGGGCAGGTCGGACCGATGCACGCGACGGACCTCGACGCCCGCCTTCTCGAGCGTATCGGCGTATTCGAGGCCCTCGTCTCGGAGCACGTCGAAGCCGGCGGTGAAGACGACGGCGCGGCAGACGCCTTCGAAGCTCGGCGCATGGAGCGGCGAAATCGACGGATCGTCCTTCGCCACGTGCTCGGGCACGTACGCGGCGAAGCAGTCGTCGCAGTCGCGGCGACTCAGGCCGTAGCCGCGAGCGAAGGCCACCTGCGACGGGCGGTCGTCCCGAGTGACGTCGACGCACGGATACACGAGGAGCTGGAGGCCGATCCGACCGGCCCGGGAGGCCGCGTCGTGGAGCGAAGCGACGGCGGCCAGGTTCCCGCCGGCGCTGTCGCCCGCGACCGCCACCGGCCCGGAGCGGGCGCCGAGGGACGACGCATTCGCGAAGGCCCACTCGACGACGAAGTCCACGTCCTCCACCGCCGCGGGGTAGGGATGCTCCGGCGCCATGCGGTAGTCGACGCTCAGGACGACGGCGGGCGCCTGCGCCGCGATGCCGCGGGTGACGGTCTCGGTGTAGTCGGGATGGCCCACGACGAAGCCGCCGCCGTGGAAGTAGACGAGGAGCGGGAGGTCCTTCGCGCCGCGGGGCCGATAGATCCGAACCGGAAGCGGGCCGCCGGGCCCCTCGAGGTTCCTGTCCTCGATCTCGCCGTCGAAGGGCTCGAGCTTCGCGAGCGGCGCGACCTCGCGCAGGAATTCCGCCCGGGTCGCCCGGATCGAGGCGGCGTCGACCATCTCCGTCGCGTCGATCACGCCCTCCGCGCGCTTGCCGCCGCGCAGCCGCGCCAGGCCGAAGAAGAGCGCGAAGCGACGCTTGATCCGGCCATGGGGGGTGCGCGCCAGGAACTCGGCGATGCCGGCGAGGAGGAGCCCGAAGACGACGAGCCCGGAGAGCAACGAGAAGACGATCGACATCCGACGAGCCTACCACTCCCCGATCGCGCCCGAAGGACGCTCGGTCGCACCGGATCCCCGGCACTCCCGCCGCGCTGCTTCCGCTGACCCGCGCCGCTGGGTATCCTGGGCGCCCCGCGCTCGGTTCCCCCGAGCGCCCCGTGGAGGCGCCCCGTCATGGCGATGCAACGCACCCCCCTGTTGATGGCCCGACTGCTCGATCGCGGCGCCGTCGTCGCCCCGGGCGAGGAGATCGTGACGGCGACCGAGGACGGCACTCGCCGCCAGTCCCTCCGCGAGGCCCGCGACCGCGCGCATCGACTCGCGCATGCGCTCGCGGGTGCCGGCGTCGAAGTGGGCGATCGCGTCGCCACCTTCATGTGGAACGGCTCGCGTCACCTCGAGGCCTATCACGCGTGCGCCGGCATGGGCGCCGTGCTCCACACGTTGAACCTGCGCCTCTCCGACAAGGACCTCGAGTACATCATCGGCCACGCGCAGGACAAGGTGATCCTCGTCGACGCGGACACCCTGCCGCTGCTCGAAGCGCTGGTCGGCCGCATGCCGAGCGTCGAGCGCGTGATCGTCGCGACCGAGGAAGGCTTCGAGGGCTGGCAGACGACGCTGCCGGACCCCGTCGACTACGAAACGTTCATCGCCGGTCAGCCGACCGACTACGACTGGCCCGAGATCGACGAGAACGCGCCGCTCGGCCTCTGCTACACGAGCGGCACGACCGGGAATCCGAAGGGCGTCGAGTACGAGCATCGTTCCCAGTACCTGCACACCCTCACCCAGTGCATGACCGACTCCATGAGCCTTTCCGCGACGGACACCCTCTGTGGAATCGTGCCGATGTTCCACGCGATGGGCTGGGGCCTGCCCTGGTCGGCGACGATGCTCGGCTGCAAGCAGGTCATGCCCCACCGTTTCATGGACCCCGCCCGTCTGCTCGACCTGATGGTCGACGAAGGCGTCACGATCTCGGCGGGCGTGCCGACGATCTGGCAGGGCATCAAGTCGATCTACGAAGCGGATCCCGACAAGTACGACCTCTCGCGGCTGACGCGACTCACCTGCGGAGGCTCCGCTCCGCCCCCGTCGCTGATCCGCTGGTACGCGGACACCCTGGGCGTCGAGATGATCCAGGGCTGGGGCATGACCGAGACCTCACCGCTCGTGACCCTCTCCCGGCGCGTCATGAAGCGGTCGCAGCTCGACCTCGACGACGACGCGCAGTTCGCGAACGTCGCCAAGCAGGGCCAGATCATGCCCGGCATCGAGGTCGAGATCTTCGACGAAGAGGGCCAGCGACTCCCGCACGACGGCGAATCGATCGGCGAGATCATGGTCCGCGGCCCCTGGATCTGCTCCGAGTACTATCACGACCCGCAGCCCGAGAAATTCCGCGGCGAATGGCTGATCACCGGCGACGTCGGGAAGATCGACCCCGAGGAGTACCTGATTCTCTCCGACCGCTCGAAGGATCTCGTCAAGAGCGGCGGCGAGTGGATCTCCTCCGTCGATCTCGAGAACCACATCGTCGCGCTGGACGGCATCGCGCAGGCCTGCGTCGTCGCCCAGCCCCACCCGAAGTGGGACGAGCGGCCGGTCGCCCTCGTGGTCCTCGCGCCCGGCGCCGAGGTCTCCCAGGACACGATCCTCGATCATTGCGCCAAGGCCTACGCGAAATGGCAGCTGCCGGACGAGGTGCTCTACGTGGAATCGATCCCGCTCACCTCGACCGGCAAGATGGACAAGAAGGTCGTCCGTGCAGATCTCGCGGAGCAGGGCTACCAGCTCCCGGACCTGCGTTAGTTCGAAGTCGCCCGACTACCCCAAGCCGCCCCGCCCGATCGGCGGGCAAGGAGTCTCCCATGTCCCTTTCCTTCTACGACGCGAGCGTCGGCAGCTATCTCCAGATCCTCGAGGGTTCCGCCGGCGTGATGGCGCTCGGCAAGACCCACGCCGAGGAGAACGGGCTCGACCTCCAGGAGATCGTCATGACGCGCCTGCGCGACGACATGATGCCCTTCCACTTCCAGGTCGTCTCGACGGCGCACCATTCGTGGGGCGCGATCCAGGGAATCCAGAAAGGCGAGTTCTCGCCGCCCTCCTTCGACCTCGACCTCGACTATGCGGGGCTGCAGGGCCTGATCGAGGAAGCGCGCAACGGGCTCTCCGGTCTCGACCGCGCCGACGTCGAGGCGCTCGCCGAGGGCAACCTGCTCTTCAAGCTCGGCAAGAACGAGATCCCGTTCACGGCGAAGAACTTCGTCCTGTCCTTCTCGCTCCCGAATTTCTATTTCCACGCGACCACGACCTACGACATCCTGCGGATGAAGGGCACGCCGATCGGCAAGATGGCGTTCCTCGGGCCGATGAAGGCGGGCGTCTGATCGGACCGCGCATCCGCGGCGGGCGGGCGCGCGACGCGCCCCCGCCGCGCCCGATGCGCCGGCTAGGGAACGAGCAGACGCGCGACGAAGTCCGCGTGCGCTTCGACGACCTCGGGCTTCGACGGGTCGAGTCCCGTCAGCCGCTGCACCTCCGGCGCGACGGCGAAGAGCACCGAGCCCGCCCCGACGAGGGAGTACTGCGCGTGGGCGCGCGTCGGGTCGGCGAAGTCGCCGAGCGCAGGGATCGTCGCGTAGACCGGCCGTAGCTGGGTCTCGACCAGCCACTGCAGCCGCTCGTCGTCGTTCTTCCCCGCTTCGAGCATGAAGCGGAAGAACTCGGGATGGGCGGCCGCGAACCGGACGAAATCGCGGATCGCCTCCCTCCCCCGCTCGCGATCGTCGAGCTCCGCCAACGCGGGCATGCGGTCTTCGATCATCGATCGGATGTGGCCGAAGAGATGCTCCGCCGCGGCACGCCAGAGCGCGTCCTTGCTCTTGAAGTGATAGGTGATCAGCCCCTGGTTGGTGCCGGCGCGCGCGGCGATCTCGCGCGTGCTCGCCGCGCGGAAGCCCCGCTCCGCGAAACACCCTGCCGCGGCTTCGATGATCCGTTCCCGGGTCTGCTCCCGCTGCTGGGCGCGCTGGTTCATGCGGATCATATTATTCACTTGACAAGCGAAATGCAACCCGGGACACTGGCGCTCATCGAGGCCGATTTCGGCCCTCTCGCACGCGCGCACCCCACGCCCGGAGGACCCGACGATGATGGAGAACCCCCGCCTTCCCGAGTTCGACGAGAACTCGCCGCTCCGCCCCGCCCGTTTCGGCCATCTCGTGCTGCGGAGCGGCCGATTCGAGGAGATGGTCGCCTTCTACAAGACCTTCCTGAATGCCGAAGCGCTCTACGAGACGAACAACGTCGTCTTCCTGACCTACGACGACGAACACCATCGGATCCTGATCGGGCGTATGCCGAACGCCAAGCCACAGGACCCGGAGGCGTGCGGCCTCGCCCACTTCGCCTACCTCTACCATTCCCTGGACGAGCTGATGTCCGCTTACGCCCGCCTTCGCGACCAGGGCATCACGCCGGCCTACTGCGTCGACCACGGCTTCCAGTTCTCGCTCTACTACAAGGATCCCGACGACAACGAAGTCGAGATCGGCTGCGACAACTTCCAGACCCGGGACGAGATGAACGCCTGGTTCGACGAGGGGCACTTCGCGAAGAACGTCTTCGGCCACACGTTCGACGCGGAAGAGGTCTGG
>JBCCZJ010000416.1:0-5088 GCA_039187915.1 Myxococcota bacterium | reverse complement strand
TCGCGATCCTCGACGACGAAGCGGCGCTCCTCGAGCGGTGGCGCCGCTGCACGCGCAACACGGGCATGCGCTATCTGCGATCTCCGGGCGTGCACCATCTCGATCTCGCGTCCATGTCGCTGCAGCAGTTCGCGAGGTCCGGTCCGGGGCGGGGAGACGACCCGCCCTTCACGCGGCCCTACTCGCGTCCCGCGCTCGATCTCTTCGATCGCCACTGCGACGCCGTGATGGCGCGGTACGAAATGGAGACGCTCCACGTTCGCGGGCGGGCGAACTCGCTCGAGATCCAGGCGGAGTGCGTGCGCGTCGGCTTCGACGCACGCGGGATCGATCGCGCCCCGAACGCGCTCGAGGCGAAGCGTGTGATCCTGGCGCTCGGCGCGCCGCACGAGCCCTTCTGGCCCGCCTGGGCGCAGTCGGTCGCTGCGGTGTCCTCCAAGGCGGGGCGCGCTCGAGCCGTTCGCCACATCTTCGATCCCGGTTTCGAGCTCGACGCTCCTGCGCGCGGCGAGACGGTGGCCGTGGTCGGCGCCGGGATATCCGGGGCTCAGGTCGCGATCCGCCTCGCGCGGGAGGGAGCGCGCGTCCTCCTGCTCTCGCGGCACGCGCTCCGGATTCACCAGTTCGACAGTGACTCGGGCTGGCAGGGGCCGAAGTACATGGCCGGGTTCGCGCGACTGAAGGACTACGACGAGCGGCGCTCGCGCATCCGGAAGGCGCGCCACCGCGGCTCGATTCCGCGGGACGTACACTCGGCGCTCTGCCGCGCGCAGAAGGATGGGACGATCCAACACTTCGCCGGCGTCGAGGTCGGCGCGGCGGGCCTTTCCGGCGAGCGGGTGTCGCTCGATCTCGGCGATCGGACGCTCGAGGTCGACCGCGTGCTCCTCGCGACCGGATATCCGTCGCGGAGGCCCGGTGCGGGCTGGCTGGACGAGGCGATCGAGGCCCACGATCTGCCGTGCGCCGACTGCGGCTATCCGATCGTCGATCGCGGACTGCGCTGGCATCCCCGCGTCCTGGTCACCGGGGCGCTTGCGGAGCTCGAACTCGGGCCCGTCTCGCGTAACCTCTCTGGCGCCCGGCGGGCCGGGGATCGCATCGTCTCCGTCGCGCGTCCGGACTGGCACTACTAGGGCGATCCGCGCCCCTCGAACCGGAGTCTTCCTCCCCATGTCCCATTGCTTCGATTACTCAGGAAAACGCGTCGTCCTCACGGGCGCCTTCTCTGGCGTCGGCGCCGCGCTGCTCGACGTGCTCGCCGAACTCGGTCGCCCGGAGGTGATCGCCCTCGACATCAAAGCGCCCGAAGGGCCCCACGCAAGCTTCATCGAGACGAACATGGGCAAGGCGAGCTCGGTCGCGGCAGCGATCGCGGCGATCGACGGTCCGGTCGACGTGCTCTTCAACAACGCCGGGATCGCGGCGACCCATCCCGTCGAAGACGTGATGGCCGTGAACTGGCTCGGCCTGCGCCAGCTCTCCGAGGGGCTGCTTCCGAAGATCCGGGAAGGCGGGGCAATCGCGAACACCGCCTCGATCGCGGGGGGGCAGTGGCCTGGTCATCTTCCGGAGGTGCTCGAGTGCATCGGGATCGAGGAGCCGGAAGCGCTCTTCGGCTGGTGCCGCGATCACGCCGACCTCGTCGGCGACGGCTACGCGTTCTCGAAGGAGTGCGTGCAGGTCTACACGATGAAGAGCGCCAAGGACACGCTCGCACGGAACGTGCGCACCAACAGCGTGTGCCCCGCACCGATCGACACGCCGCTGCTGCCGGACTTCAACAAGACCATGACCGAGAAGACCATGAACTGGACGGTCGAGCAGATCGGCGGAACGATCGCGACGCCGCGCGACATCGCCATGAGTCTCGCCTTCCTGGGGTCGGAAGCCTCGGGCTACGTGAACGGCGTCAACCTGAACGTCGACATGGGCTTCAACGCGTTCATGACGACCGGCCAGCTCGACTTCTCGGGCCTCGCCTGACTCGATGGGTTCGGAATCGGCGATCGATCGCCTCCGCGCGTCCGGGCAGGTCCGAAGGCTGCCGATTCCCGGGGCGTCGGCCGGCGACGTGATGGAGGTGGTCGGTCCCGTACAGCTGCCGATCGAGGTCGACGGCGCCGAGCGGATCGCACGCTGGTTCGTCGGCCGTTGGCTTCGCTCGGACGGCACGGCCGGCGAGCGGACCGAAGAGGTCAGCGTCCTCCAGTTCGGAGAAGCCTCGAGAGAGGACGGCGTCCGGCTCGTGCGGATCCACTCTGCTTGTCTGACCGGAGATACCCTCGGTTCGATGCGCTGTGATTGCGGCCCGCAGCTCCGGTCGGCGATCCGGCAGATCGCGGACGCGTCGGAGGGCGGCCTGCTGATCTACATGACCACCCACGAGGGGCGTGGCATCGGTCTTTGGTCCAAGGCGGCGGCCTATCTCCTGCAGGCGGACGGGCTGGATACCTACGCGGCCAACCGGGCCCTCGCATTCCCGGACGATCAGCGGGATTTCCGTCTGGCGGCGGCGGTGCTCGAAGACCTCCTGCCGAATCGACGCTTCGAGCTGTTGACCAACAATCCGCTCAAGCTGAACAGCCTGGAGCGCTTCGGCGTGACGGGGGCGACGCGCCGGGCGCTCGTGGAAGGGTCGTCGCCGCACAACGCTTGCTACCTGCGCGCCAAGCGCGAGCACGGGCACCTGCTGCCGACTTGAGCTCCGTTCGCGGGCCCGGCGCGCGGGACGCTCAGGCCCGAGCCAGCCAGGCCCGCCAGGTCAGCCCGGCGTAGAAACACTCGTGGTGCGCGAAGCCTGCTTCGTCGAGGAGCTGCTCGTCCCGCTCGGCGGGGACGAGGTGGGCGTTGTTCCGCAGAGCGGCCATCGCCTGGTCGACGACCTCCGTCGCGACGCCGGAGGCGCGGGCGTACGCGCCGTAGCGCTCGACCTTTTCGTCGAAATCCGTCGCCCCGCGGTCGAGGCAGTGGTCCGCGAGAACGAAGGGGGCACCGGGCGTGAGCCGCGCGCGAATGCGGCGCAGCAGGGTCGCTTTCGATCCGTCGTCCGGCAGCAGGCCGATCACGAGCAGGCAGGTCGCGGCGTCGAAGGGCGCGTCCGGCAGGTCTTCGACGGTTCCTTCGACGAGCTCGACGCGGTCGAGCAGCGCCTCGCCGATCACCTCTCGTGCGAGGTCGATCATCTGCGGCGCGGGATCGACGCCGACGAAGCGGAACGCCGGCTCCTGGATCGCGAGGGCCCGGGTCTCGAGCCCACCTCCGGCGCCCACGACCAGCACGCGGGCCTCCGCGCCCGCATGCTCCCGGATCAGGACGCCGGTCATCTGGAGGACGCCTGCGTGTCCGGGCATGAACGAGGGCGGTCCCTGCGACACGTAGCGATCGACGAACGAGCGGTCCTCGAAGTGATCGCGAGAGTCGGGCATGGCGGGCTCCCGGGTCGGAGGCGCTATTCGAAGAGGCCGAAACGATCGAGTCCATAGCAGGTGATCGCGTTGGTCCGCAGCACCATCCGGCACTCTTCGGCGTTCATGCCGGCCTGCGAGAACAGCTCGTGGGCGACCTTGCGCGAGTGCGGGAACGTGCCGTCGGAGTGGGGATAGTCCGTCTCGAAGACGATCATCTCCGTGCCGATCTCGTTCCGGTTCTTGAGTCCGGTCAGGTCGTCGAAGATGCACGACCAGACCCGGCCTCTCACCTGTTCACTGGGCGCGACCGGGAACTCGACGCCGCCGACGCCGTCCCGCCAGACCGCGTCCATGCGCTCGAGCTGGAAGGGCATCCAGCCCGCCTGGCTCTCGGCGAAAGCGATCTTCAGCTTCGGGAAGCGGGACAGGGTCTTCGAGAAGATCCAGTCGGCGAGCGAGGCCTGCGCGTTGTGCGCGTAGAGAGACATGCTGGTCGCGAGCGGTGCGTCCGGGGACGTCGTCGGCATCGAGGACGACGACCCGATGTGCATGGAGACCGTCGAGTCCGTGTCCTCGCAGGCCTGCCAGAGGACGTCCCAATCGCCGGAGTAGAGCGTCGGGAAGCCGAGCTTCGAGGGGTTCTCGCTGAAGGCGATCGCGTGGCTGCCCTTCGCGGCGCAGCGCCTGACCTCCTCCGCGGCGAGGACAGGATCCCAGAGCGGCACGAGGGTGAGCGGGATCAGGCGGCCCTTGCCGGCGCCGCTGCACCAGTCGTCGATCATCCAGTCGTTGTAGATCTGGAGGCAGGCGAGGCCGAGCGCCTTGTCGTCTCGCTCGGCGAATCCCTGGCCGGCGAAGCGCGGGAAGATGTTCGGGTAGTTGATCGCCGCTTCGACGTGATTGAGCGTCATGTCGTCGAGGCGGGCGGCCTGGTCGTAGGTGCCGGGGCGGAGATCCTCGTAGACGGCCGGGACGTTGCGCTGCTCCTTCTTCGGAAGGCCCGCCGGGCCGTGGAGGAGGCCGGTCGGCGTCGCGAGGTCCTCGAAGAGCCAGACGTCGCACCAGTCCCCGTCCGGGACGTTCCGTTCGAAGCCGTAGTGGCCGCCCGAGAAGGCGAGCTTGACCTTCTCGCGCGACACGCGCGGGCCCTTGTCGCGCAGGCTCGGCGGCAGCTCCTCCTGCCAGAGCGTCTTCGGCTCCATCACGTGGTCGTCGACCGAGATGATGTCCGGGAGTTCGTGTTCCTGCGGAGTGACGTCGCTCATGGGTGGTTCCTCGTTGCGCGATCGGATTCGGGATCAGCCGGGGCGAACGATCTGGCCGGGGAGGCCGCAGTCGGGAACGAGCTCGCCATCGACGACGATGGGGACTCCGTTCACGATCGTGGCGTACACGCCCTCGGGCTTGCTGCACCAGCGTCCTTCGCCATTCGGAAAGTCGTGGACGAACTCCTTCGAGCCGGGCCCGATCTCGTCCGGATCGAAGATCATCAGGTCGGCCGCGTAGCCCGGGATCAGCATGCCGCGATCGTTCAGACCGAGAAGCGCTGCGGGCTGCTGCGTCATCTGCCGGACCGCTTCCTCGAGCTCCCAGGCGCCCCACTCGCGGACCCAGTAGCGGAAGAAGAACGAGCTCCACTCCGAACCGTCGTCCCGGCCCAGGTGGGCGCCGCCGTCGG
>JBCCZJ010000415.1:0-5102 GCA_039187915.1 Myxococcota bacterium | reverse complement strand
GCCGGCGGCGGCCGCTCGCGGTGAGCAGGCCGCCGCCGACCAGCAGCCCGATCGCGAAGCCCGGCTCCGGGGCCGCGAAGAGGCTGCCGCTGTGGACCTCGCCGCTCCGCAGGCCGCCGCCGATGCCGCCGACGCCATAGAAGAAGTACGTCCCCGAGAAGGCGAGGCCGGCCGGACCGTTCACGACAGTGCCGACGAGGGTGTTGGGTCCCGTCGGTGCGCCCTCGAAGTCGAGGAGCGTCGGGAAGGGGCCGAGCTCCGAGGGGAATCCGTCCGAAGCGGGCAGGGGGCCCTGGTCGTCGAAATACTGCGCCGTGCCCTCGAAAGTGAAGAAAGAGCCCTCGAGGTCGAGGTCGCCGCCGGTTCCCGTCTCGGTCCCCTTGTCGATCGCGAGGAGCTCGAAAGCCGGATCGGTCGGCGTGATCATGTTGCCCGACGCGACCGCCTGGTCGAAGGGGGAGACCAGTCTCACGGTCTCGGTTCCGTCGGTGCCGAGGATGCCGGGCCGGTAGTTGAACATCCACTCGAAAGTCGAGGCGAGCGTGACGTCGTAGTCGACGTTCAGCGAGACGAAGTCGACCGCCGTCACCGTCGCGCCTGACATCGTGACGTCGAGGACGAGCGTGCCGCTGATGGGCGCGGAGTCGCTCACGGAGTTCGTGGCGAACACGAAACCGTTGATGCCCGGGCCGACCTCGGCCTCGGGCGGTAGGAAGGCGACGTTGACGAGGCCCGTCAGTTCGAGATCGCCGCTCGAGAGCGTCGGCGTGATCGTGAAGGTGACGAGTTCGGACTTCGCGGACAGCGGGACGAGGGTGAGCAGCAGGAAGGCCACGGCGGTCGCCGGGCGAAGGGATCGCGGCGAAAAGCGCATCATCTGATTCTCCGTTCGGACGGACGGTTCAGCTGGGTAGACGCGCAGGCTATTGAAAGCGGATATCATTTTCAATTGATGATTCGAGCGTGGTCGGTTTCCCGACCCAGCTTCCACGCTCCCCGCTGCGCCCGGGCGCAGGAACGTTCCCAAGTGACTGGAATCCCTCGACTCCTGTGGCGCCCGCGCGTGCGGCCGGCCGCCGCGCTCTTCTTATTCTGCCTAACGTTCGCGGCGGTCGGGATCCTCGTGCCCGCCGCGTACGCGCAGGCGCCGGAAGACGCACCCGCCGTCGACGAAGCGGAAGACGAGGACGAGCTGGACTGGGAAGGGGGCGGCCGCCTCGATCCGGATGCCTTCGACGGAGTCGAGGAGCTCGTCGTCACCGAGGAGCGACGCGAGGTCCGGTTGACCGAGTACGTCAGCGTGACCAGCTTCTCGAAGGACGCGATCGAGGCCAACCAGATCGAGGAACTCTCGGACTACTTCGACCTCACGCCGAACGTCACCTTCACGAACAACGGCAATCGCGCCCGAACGCAGGTCTCGATCCGCGGCGTCGGCAACATCGGCGGGCGCGCGAACACCTTCGGCGTCTACGTCGACGGCTTCAACATCGCGCCGGGCTCGTCGACGCGGACCTATGATCCGAACCTCGTCGACGTCGAGCGCATCGACGTGCTGCGGGGGCCGCAGGGCACGTACTTCGGCCGCAACACGACGGCCGGGGCGATCGCTATCACGTCGGTCAAGCCGGGGCCTCGCTACGAAGCCCGGATGGAAGCCGAGTACGCGAGTTTCAACGCTCGTCGCGTCCGGGGCGTGTTGAACGTACCGCTCACCGACGAGACGCTCTTCGTGCGGATCGCCGGCTACTACGAGGGCAACGACGGCATCGTCGAGAACATCGGCCCCTCCGGCGGTGAGTCCGACTTCGACGCCTGGGGACTGCGCGCCGCGCTCCGGTTCCAGCCGACCACCGCGTTCACCACGGACCTGAGCATCCGGGCGACGGCGCTCGAGCAGGGCCTGGACGCCGTGGTGCAACGCGACACCGTTTCGAGCGAGCTGCCCAACGGTCCCTTCGAGATCGAGCTCAACGGTCCGAACGGCGCGAAGAACGATGGTCTGATCATCGCGAACAACGCGCGATTCGACGCGAAGGACTTCACGATCGAATCGATCTCCGGGTACGTCGACAACCGGTACGTTCAGCAGAACGACGACGACGAGGGCGTCGCACGCACGAGCGTGCAGACGTCGGTCACCCAGCTCCAGTCCTTCAGCCAGGAGTTCCGCCTGCTGACGGATTTCTTCGATCAGGTCGAGTTCGTCTCCGGCGCCTTCGCCAGCTACGACCGGCAGAAGATCGAGTCGCGCCGGACCGAGGACAATCCGATCCCGGGGCGTCCGCCTCGGGACACGATCCACCGGGCGCTGCAGGAGCGGACGACGGCCTGGGCCGCCTACGTGCATGCGACCTGGTCGGTCCATTCGCGGGTCGATCTCACGTTCGGCGGGCGGTACTCCGGCGTGCGCTACGAGCGGAACGACCAGCTGCGTCCGTTGAACGGGAGTCCGCAGGCGGACCCCTTCTTTCGCGCGGACCTGACCGACCACGACTTCTCCTATCGGGTCGCGGTCGCCTTCGAGGTCACGGACGAGACGCGGGTGTACGCACGCCATTCGACGGCGTTCCGAAACGGCGGCTCGAACGGTCCGCAGACGAACCTGCCGGACACGTTCCAGCCCGAGAAGATCCGTACGGTCGAAGTCGGCGTGCGCACGACGTTCTGGGAGGACCGGGTCCTGCTGAACGCGGCGGCCTTCTACTACGAGTGGGACGATCTTCAGGTCGTCTCCTTCGATTTCGCGGCGGCGACGACGGCGACGCTGAACGCGTCCTCCGCATGGAGCACCGGCTTCGAGATCGAGCTGGGCGCGCGGCCGATCGAAGAGCTCGAGCTGAGCTTCGGCGCGGGCTTCCTGCGCTCGGAGTTCGACGAGTTCCAGTTCAGCGACACGCTTTCCCTCGACGGACGGACGCTTCCGAGGGCGCCGCGATGGACCCTGAACGCGACGGCACAGTACACGTTCCCGCTGCCCTTCGCGCCCGGCATCGACGCGTTCGTTCGCGGGGAGTGGACCTTCGTGGACTCCCGGATCCGCGGCGTCGACGGCGTCCGGCTCGAGGCGCAGGGCGCCCCCAACTCCTTCGCGCTGCCTTCCTATCAGGTCGCGAATCTGCGGGGCGGGCTCGAGTGGGACAATTTCCGCCTGGTCTTCTACGCGGAGAACTTCGTCGACGCGAACTACTTCACCGGCGTCCGGCGCTTCAACCTGCTGGATCCGAACCCCCGCGTCATCGGCGGACGGCTGACCGTCAAGTACTGAGTGTGACGCTCTCGCGGCGGCAGGCACGCGGCCGTCGAGTCGGCTCGGTTCTCACGGGGCGTGCTCGGCGAAGCGGCGACCCACTTCTTCGAGCGTGGAAAACCGCACTCCGTCGAGATCGCGACGAGCGTACTCGACGAACTCGCGCAGGCCGTCGAGATTCGCGTCCGAGTAGCCGATGATCCAGGGGTGGAGAACGAGGACCATGACGCCCCGCTGCTCGTGGATCTCGTCGAGCGTGCGCTTCCAGATCGTCGAGAGATATCGGTCCTCGTCGCCCGCCACGGAGCGACCGAGGCGACGATCGACGATGTCGCCGTTGTACCCGGTCCAGTCGGACGGGTAGGCGAAGGGGATCTCGATCAAGGTGTCCTCGCCTCCGGAGATCGAATAGGGATAGGGGAAGGACTGCACCGAGAGATCCGAGAGGTGGCTCGGGGGCGTGATGCCCCGGGCGCGGCCGTATCGGGAGACCGAGGCGATCGAGCTGTCGACGTGGAGTCCGTGGCGCCCCCCGGAGCCGCTCGGGCGACTGCGCACCCACTCGAGCGTCTCCACGACGGAGCCGTCGAAGGAGCGGTGTCCGTCGCAGAAGGGCGCCCGGAAGGACGCCGCCGTCCGACCGAAGATGCGCTGCAGGTCGGTCTGCTGGTGCTCGATCTCTCGTCGCTGGGTCGCCGAGTCGGTCGTATTGAGGAGCGCGTTGCCGGCCGACCAGCTGTGGCCCGAGTAGCCGACCGCGCCGGAGTGATGCTTCGTATGATTGCCGACGTCGTGCTCGCGCACGCATGCCATCCACTCGGGGTCGGTCTCGGCGCCGGCGGATCCGACGCCGTCGAGCATGAAGGAAGCGTCGACCCCGAGCTCGACGAGCAGGTCGTGCACGCGGCAGCTCTGATCCTTGGCGCCTTCGGTATCGAACGAGAGGACCACGACGGCCTCCGCCTCCGCGTCGAACCAAGTGTCCACCGGCCGCGGCACGCGCGCGCCTTCGAGGTGTCCCGACGTCAGTCGGCGCATCTCGGCGTAGTCCGGATGGACGCCGGACAGCGTCTCGTGCATGTGGAAGAGGTAGTAGCTCGCCCCGTCGCTCCCGCGAACCGACCATCCGGGTCGCCAGGCGAATCCTCGCGGCGCAGCGAAGTGGTAGAGCCAGAACGCGTAGTGGCCCCGATTCGTCCGACCACCGATCGCGTATTCTGCGCCCGGTGACCAGTCCTCGGGAACGGCGCGCCACCAGAACGTCTGCGTGTAGTACCCGCCCTCCGGCCACGGCCACCCCTCGACGAAGTCGGGCCGGTCGGCCCAGTTCTCGGGGATCGCATACTCCCAGAGGAAGTGGCGGTAGTGGCCGATGTCGTCACCATCGACTCGGTAGTAGGCCTGTCCGAGTGCGGTCACCTCTTCGTCGTAGCTCGTCCAGTTCTGAGGCACGGCGTGCTGCCAGAGCGACTGTTCGTAGTAGCCGCCGGTGGCGTCACGCCAGCCCCCGAAGGCCGCTTGCGGCGCCCATGCCCCGGGGACGGCGTGTCCCCAGAAGAAGAAGCGGTAGTAGCCCAGTCGCTCGCGCGAGCCGAGCTTCCAGTCCCGCTTCACCCAGTTCTTCGCGACCGCGCCACGCCAGAACCACCAGCGGTAGTAGCCCTGGTTGGCTTCGTCCCCGAGCGACCCCGCTCGCGGGCCCCAGTCCTCCGGGACCGCGTGCAGCCAGAAGGTCTGGGTGTAGTAGCCGCCGTCCTCGAGGTACCACCCCTCGAATCCTTCGCTCCAGGCCCAGTTCTCCGGGATCGCGCGCAGCCAGAGGGTCTGCGTGAAATAGCCGCCGCCGTCGGGT
>JBCCZJ010000414.1:0-5108 GCA_039187915.1 Myxococcota bacterium | reverse complement strand
CTTCGCGGCGGCTTGGAGGGGGCCCGTCTCGATGTCCGCGAGGACGAGCTTCATGCCCGCCTGCGCGAAGCGATCCGCCATCGCGCGTCCGATTCCACTCGCGCCGCCGGTGACGACCGCCACCTTTCCGTTCAGTTCCTGCATCGCTGTTTCCTTGCTCGGGCGTGTCGAGGCGCCGGCTGGTGGCGGCGCCGCCGCGGGAGTCTACTGAGCGTCGGCGCGTCGCGGGGCTTCGGAGACCGGACGACGAGTCCGCGCCTGTGCCGCCGCGCGCGCCGATTGCCACGCCCATGGGGATCGAGTACCAACGAGGTTCCGGAGCCGCGCGATGTTCTTCCTCTTCGATTTCGCCAACTATTTCAAGATGATCCGGCTCGCCTGGAACGAGCGGGTGCCGAAGGCGCGCCGCTGGTACCTGGCCGTGCTGTTGGTCGGGACGCCGCTGATCTCGACCTTCCACGCGATCTGCTTCGCCCTCGACTGGCTTTTCTTCCCCGAGCTGCGTCGCCTCGAAGTCAAGGCGCCGATCTTCATGGTCGGTCACGCGCGGAGCGGCACGACGCTGACCCACCGCCTGCTCAGCCAGGACTCGGGCCGCTTCAGCTCGCTGATGCTCTACGAGATGTATTTCCCTTCGCTGATCCAGAAGAAGTTCATCCGCTGGGTCGCGAAGATCGATCGCGAGCAGTGGCGCGGGCTGCTCGCCGGGCAGGTCGCGGCCTGGGAGGAGTGGCGGTACGGGCGGATGAGCGGGGCCCATGCCATGGGCCTCACGATGTTCGAAGAAGACGACATCTCCTTGTACTGGTCGATGGCCTCGGGTTTCTGGATCACGAAGATGCCCTACATGGGCGACCTCGACTTCTACACCATGAACGAGTGGTCGCCGGAGAAGCGGCGGCGCTACAACGACTTCTACCGGGAGGTCATCAAGCGTCAGCTGCTGCTGAACGGGAAGGACAAGGTCCACCTCGCGAAGAACCCGATGTATTCGGGGCGGGTCGCCTCGCTGATCGAGGCCTTCCCCGACTGCCGGATCATCGTGAACGTCCGCAATCCCCACGAGACGATCCCGAGCCTGCTGAAGCTCATGCGCGGCGGGTGGAAGGCGCTCGGCTGGGACGAGGCACAGCAGCAGAAGACGCTGCAGATCCTGACCGACCAGTCGTTCCATACCTACATGCATCCGATCGACGCGCTCGACGCTCATCCGGAGACGAAGGGGGCGGTGGTCGACTACCGCGACCTGACTTCGGATCCGGCAGCGACGATCGAGGCGATCTACGAAACCCTCGGCCTCGAGATGACCGAGGCGTTCCGCGCCGAGCTCGCCAAGCAGGGCAAGCGCGAGCGCAAGCACACGACCGACCACGAGTACAGCCTCGAAGAGTTCGGGCTCGAAGCGGGCGCGATCCGTGATCGCCTGGGCGTGCTCTTCGAGCGATTCGGCTGGGACGAGGGCGCCGCGCCGGCGGACGGAGAGAGCGCTTCGGCCTGACGAGCGCGGACGAGGAGGCGGGATGAGAGGATCGACTGGCAGCGTGCTCGACGCCTTCCGTCTCGACGACCGGGTCGCGATCGTGACCGGCGCCGGCCGCGGGATCGGCGCGGAGACGGCGAGGGTCTTCGCGGAGGTCGGCGCGAAGGTCGTGTGTGTCGCGCGGACGGCCGAGCAGATCGAGTCGACCGTCACGGAAGTGGAGGCCGCGGGCGGCGAGGGACTCGCGGTCGCGACCGACCTGACGGACCCCGAGGCCGCTTCGCGCGTCGTCGAGGCGACGCTCGACCGCTTCGGCGGGGTCGACCTGCTCGTGAACAACGCCGGCGGGGGCGGTCACGTCCCGACCCGGTACGGCCGGGACGAGCACTTCGAGGCGGCGCTCGGCCTCAACTTCCGGGCGCCCTTCTATCTGACGCGTGCCGTCGCTCCCCACATGCAGTCGCGCGGGAACGGCGCGGTCGTGAACGTCTCCTCGGGCTTCTCGCGCGCAGCGAACATCGGCTCGATTCCCTACGGCGGCGCGAAGGCCGCCCTCGAGCAGATGACGCGCATGATGGCGATGGAGTTCGCGCCGGAGGTGCGCGTGAACGCGATCCGCGTCGGCGCCGTCACGACCGAGAACATGCGCGAGAACCTGCTCGCGAGGAATCCCGGGATCGGGGAGAAGCTCTCGGCCTGGACGCCGCGCGGGCGACTCGGAGAACCCCGGGACATCGCGCTCGCGGCGCTCTATCTCTGCAGCTCGGCAGCGGACTACGTCACCGCGCGAATCCTGCCGGTCGACGGCGGCGTCGTCCTCGAACGTTCGGCGACGGAGATCATCGAGCGCGCCGACCGGCTCGCCGAGGAGCACGCTGCAGGAAGGGGCGAGGCATGAGTGGAGAACCGATCAAGGTCGGCGCGAAGAAGGCGCGCGATTTCCGCGAGCGCTACGGCCCCGTCGCGCTGGTCACGGGCGCGGCCCAGGGGATCGGTCGCGCCTTCGCGGACTCGGTCGCTGCGCGAGGGCTCTCGGTCCTGATGGTCGACGTGCAGGAAGAGGCGCTCGACGTGGCGGCGCGGGAAGTCGCCGAGACCTACGAGGTCTCGACCTGGGCGGTGCCGACGGATCTCGCTCGCCGCGACTTCCTGGGCGGGATCGACGCGATCTGCTCTCGGGTCGGGCTCGAGGTCGGGCTCGTGATCTGCAACGCGGCGCTCGGCCTCGAAGGCCCCTTCCTCGAAGCCGATCTCGAGACGCTCCACCGCGCCGAGGACGTGAGCTGCCACGCCACGACGGCGCTCGCGCATCACTTCGGTCGCGGGATGGCCGAGCGAGGGCGGGGCGGGCTGCTCTTCGTCTCTTCCGGGACCGCGCTCCAGGGCGCGCCGAACCACGCCCACTACGCCGCGACCAAGGCGTTCGTGCTCGTGCTCGGGGAGAGCCTCTGGTACGAGCTGCAGCCGAAGGGGGTCGACGTCCTCGCGTTCGTTCCCGGTCCGACGAACACGCCGGGGCTGCGATCGAGCCTGACGGACCTGGAAGAGGGCGTCGCCGTCGGGCCGATCGGGCTTCCGCGCGACACCGCGGAGACGGCGGTCGACGCGCTCGGGAAGAAGGCGACCGCGGCGCGCGAGCGGGTCCACGCGAATCGCCTGGCCTCGCGCCGGCGGGCCGCGGACGAGTTCGTCGAGCATCAGGCGAAGCAGCGCGAACCAACCGACGCGCCGGCGGCCGCGCCGTCGTCGGCCGCGCCGGAGGGGGGCGGCGAGGGCGGCGACGTCGAATGACGCCCCCTGCGGGTTCTGCTACCGAAGCGGGATGGCCGCTGCCCTCGAAGTCGACACCGAGATGCTCGAAGTCGAGCACGCCGATCGCGTGCTCACGATCCGTCTGAATCGTCCAGATGCGCTGAACGCCTTCCGCCCGGAGATGCTCTCGGGCATCGAATCGCTCGTCACGGCGGCGGGATCCCGCGACGACGTCGCGGTCCTCGTGCTCGAAGGCGCCGGCCGCGCGTTCTCGGCGGGGGTCGACCTCAAGGTCCTCCAGGGCATCGATCCCGAGGGCGGAAAGATCGGCGATCTCTTCGACCAGCCGGCGCGGAGCGCCTATCTCGCGATCCGGAACACCCCGCTCCCGGTCATCGCGAAGGTCCACGGCGCCTGCTTCACGGGCGCCCTCGAGATCGCGCTCCATTGCGACTTCGTCTTCACGACCGACACGACGAAGTTCGGCGACACCCACGCGAAGTTCGGGCTGCGGCCGACCTGGGGCATGAGCCAGACGCTCGCGCAGGCGGTCGGCGTACGACGGGCGAAGGAGCTCTCGTACACGGCGCGCACCTTCCTCGGGCCGGAGGCCGTGGCGCTCGGCGTCGCCAACGCGTCGGTCGCGGACGAGGCGGCGCTCGACGCGCTGGTCGCCGAGCGGGCCGCGCGCATCGCGGCCAACTCGCGCGCGGCCGTCGGCGCGATGAAGAAGCTCTACGGCCTGGCCCAGGCGGGCCAGGGGCTCGAAGCGGGCCTCGAGGCCGAGCTGGCCCTCGAGTTCCCGGAGATCGAAGACACGGCGGAGCGACTCGCCGGCTTCTAGCGCTTCGCGTTCACGTCGAGGAAGAGACCCATGAAATTCGGAATTCGCGTCCCGCCGCCGCAGATGGGCCCGATCGGGGATCCCGATTTCGTGGTCCGCTATGCGCGGCTCGTGGAGGAGATGGGCTTCGAGTCGATCTGGACGATCGACCACGCGGTCATGCACGCGGAGTACGATTCCCGTTATCCCTACAAGACGACGGGCCGCACGCCGCTCCCGGCGGACTCGAACATGCCGGACCCGCTCATCCTCATGACGCTGATCGCGTCGGTGACGGAGCGGATCCGGATCGGGACGTCGATGCTGATCCTGCCGCAACGACATCCGATCATCCTCGCGAAGGAGGTCGCGACCCTCGATCAGTATTCGAAGGGCCGCGTCACGCTCGGGGTCGGCGTCGGCTGGGTGAAGGAAGAGGTGGAAGATCTCGGTCAGGACTTCGGCGACCGGGGAAAGCGCGCCAACGAGTGGCTCGAAATCCTCCGCGTCCTCTGGGAGAACGACGTGTCCTCCTACCGCGGCGACTACTTCGACTTCCAGGCGGTGATCAGCAATCCGAGTCCCGCCCAGCCCGGCGGTCTGCCGATCATGATCGGCGGTCACAGCGAAGCCGCCGCGCGGCGCGCCGGTACGTACGGCGACGAGTTCTATCCGCACTGGTCGACGCGGGGGCCGAACCGGGAAGAGCTCGAGCGGCTCTGGCCGATCGTCCAGGATGCGGCGGAGGCGGCCGGTCGACCGCGGGACGCGGTCGGGCTCACCCTGACGAGCACGAGCGACGCGAAGACGGCGCTCGAGACCGCCGAGTTCTGCCGCGCGCTCGGGGCCGAGCGGGTCGTCGTGCTGCCGCCGAAGGGCGAGCTCGATGGGGCGCTGCCCGACGCGTTGGCGCGGTTCCGGGACGAAGTGATCGCGAAGCTCGGCTGAGCCGGGTCGACGCGGGGGTGGACGATGGGCGTGCTCGACGAGAAGGTCGCGATCGTGACGGGCGGGGCGCGGGGCGTCGGCCGCGGGATCGCCCTCGCCTTCGCG
>JBCCZJ010000413.1:0-5111 GCA_039187915.1 Myxococcota bacterium | reverse complement strand
GGGCGAAGCGGACGGGTGTCTGGCTCGGCGCCACCCCTCACGGGCAGGTCGGCGCCGGTGATGTAGGCCGCGCGATCGCGGGCCAGGAAGCCCACCGCCTCGGCCACGTCCTCCGGTCGACCCATCCGTCTCTGGTTTCCGAGGGCGGGGGGCTCCCGGAGCGCCATGCCGAAGAGCGGGAGCATGCGCGCGATGGGGACCGGAGGCTAGTCGTTGGGGTTCAGGAGGACCTTGAGCACGCCGTCCGCGCGGCTGTCGAAGAGCCGGTAGGCCTCGGCGCCCTCGGACAGGCCCATCTCGTGCGTGAAGACGAAGTCCGGTTCGAGCTTGCCTTCGGCGACGAGCGGGACGAGATGGGGCCAGAGGCGCGGCACCGGGCAGACGCCGATGCGGAACGTCACGCTCTTCACGAGCGCGACCGCCATCGGGAAGCGGAAATCCATGTTCATGTTGACGCCGACGACGCTGACGCGTCCGCCGCGGCGGACGAGGCCGATCGCGTTCTGGATCGCCGCGTCCGCACCGACGGCCTCGATCACGCTGTGGGGGCCGAGGCCTCCGGTGGCTTCCAGGACGGCGGCGTTCGCGTCGGCCGAGACGTCGCAGGGAATCGCCCCGAGGCGTCGCGCCGCCTCGAGCCGCTCGGGCACGCCGTCGAGCGCGAAGACGCGTCGGGGACCGAAGAGCATCGCCGACTGGATCGCCATGAGGCCGACGGGACCGCATCCGATCACCGCGACGTCGTGTCCTGGCTCGATCTCGGCGTTTTCCGCGCCCCAGTAGCCGGTCGGGAGGATGTCCGTCAGCAGGACCGCGCTCTTCGCGGAGACGCCTTCGGGAATGGCCGCCAGCGTGACGTCCGCGGACGGGACGAGAAGCGCCTCCGCCTGGCTTCCAGCGAGGCCCTGATTCGTTCCGAAGACCTGGCCAGCGCCGCCCTCGCACAGGGTGACGGCACCGCGTCCGCACGGCGCGCAGGTCCGGCAGCCCGCGATGCCGGAGACGAGGACCCGGTCGCCGGCCTTGAAACGGCGCACGCCGGACCCCTTCTCGACCACCTCGCCGATCGCTTCGTGTCCCAGCGAGAAGGGGCCCGGGCCGATCTGTCCGTGATAGGTGTGCAGATCGGACCCGCAGATCGCCGCGCTTTCGATCCGGACGATCGCGGCGTCCACGTCCGTCGGTTCGGGGTCGGGAATCGATTCGCACCGGACGTCCCCGACGTCGCGGTAGATCAGGCCTCGCATGGCTTTTCCTCTACGCGCCGATCGAAGACGCGTCCAGCAGGTGCGCGAAGCGTTCGCGGGCCCGGGCGCGTCGATCGGGAAGATGCTCGCTCGGCCAGTATCCCTCGGATGCCGGCACGTCCCGGAGGGCCGCTCTTGCCACCGTGATCTTGTGGACTTCGGTCGAACCGTCCGCGATGCCGAGGGACAGGGCCGCCAGCAGCATCCGCGGGAGCGGCATCTCGTTGGAGACGCCGAGGGCGCCGTGGATCTGGATCGCGCGCCGGACCGCGTTCTCGAAGAGACGCGGCGTCTCGACCTTCACGCCGGCGATCTCCGCCATCGCGGCTCGTCCGCCGACCTGGTCGACGGTCCAGGCCGCGTGCAGGACCTGGAGTCGGAACTGGAGCAGCTCGATCGACGATTGGGCGATCATGTCCTGCACCATCTGCTTCTTCGAGAGGGGCTGACCCTGCGTGATCCTCGACTGGGCGCGTTCGCACATCATGTCGAGGCAACGCTGCATCGCCCCGACCGTCCGCATGGCATGATGGAGCCGACCGCCGCCGAGACGAGACTGCGCGACACGGAAGGCGTTCCCCTCGCCGCCCAGCAGGTGGCTCGTCGGCACCCGGACGTCCTCGTACCGGACGTATGCGTGGTTGCTCGTGCCTTCGTCCTCGTAGCCGAGGCCGGTGTGGCGGAGGATGCGGATCCCGGGCGTGTCCCTGGGTACCAGGAGCATCGAGGCGCCCTGGTAGACCGGAACCGAGGGGTCCGTGATCGCCATGACGATCGCGAACTCCGCGTAGCGGAGGCTCGAGGAGAACCACTTCTCGCCGTGGATCACCCACTCGTCGCCGTCCCGGACGGCGGTGCACGCGAACTCCTGGGGATCGCAACCGGCCTGGGGCTCGGTCATCGAATAGCAGGACGAGATCCGACCCTCGAGGAGGGGGTCGAGGTAGCGCGCCTTCTGTTCGTCCGTGCCGTAGTGGGCGAGGATCTCTGCGTTGCCCGAGTCCGGTGCCTGGCACCCGAAGATCGAAGGCGCCCACGACGAGCGCCCGAGGATTTCGTTCATGAGGGCCAGCTTGACCTGTCCGTATCCCAGGCCGCCGAGGTCGGGTCCCAGATGGCAGGCCCAGAGGCCGCGTGCCTTGACCTTCTCCTGGAGCGGGCGGACCAGCTCCGCGTGCACCGGGTGCCGCTTGTCATAGAGGAATCGCTCCTCACCGAACGCGAGATCGAGGGGCGTCACCTCGTCCTCGACGAAGGAGCGGATCCAGTCGAGCTCCGCCTGGAAGCCGGGTTCGACGCCGAAATCGATGGGCATGGAATCGTCCTCGTCCGTAGGTCAGAAGGGCCGCTTCACGTAGCCGCCGTCGACGCGGACGACCTGGCCGGTGACCCACGCGGAAGCGCTCGAGACGAAGTAGAGCAGGGTGCCGCAGAGGTCTTCCGGGTCGCCGAGGACCTTGAGCGGCGTGGCGGGATCGAGACTCTCGAGATAGCCCGGTGGGCGGGCGCGATCCCCTTGCGCGGTGGAGATCGGGCCGGGGGCGATGCAGTTGATGCGGATGCCCTGCGGTCCGAGCTCCTGGCTGAGCCAGGTCGTCATGCCCTGGACGCCCAGCTTGCTGATGCCGTAGGCGTGGCCGCCTTCGAAGGCGCCGATCGACGAGATGTTCACGATCGCGCCCCCGCCGCGGGTCCGCATGGCCGGTACGGCCGAGCGGATGCAGTTGAGCGGACCCGAGAGGTTGATGTCGAGGGTGCGCTGCCACTCTTCCTGCGGATAGTCGAGCAGGCCCGTCATGACGGCCGGCATGTACGCGGCGTTGTTGACGAGGACGTCGACGCCCCCGAGCCGTTCGACCGCGGCTTCCACCATCGCGTCCGTTCGCTCGCGGTCGGCGACGTCGACGTGGACCGGAATGGCGCTCGCGCCGCGCGCAGCGAGCGCCTCCGCGACCGCCGTCGCCCCGTCGAGGTGGAGATCCGCCACCACGACGGAAGCGCCCGCGTCAGCGAGCGCCTCGGCGTAGACCGCGCCGATCCCACGACCGGCGCCGGTCACGACGGCCACCTTGTTCTCGAGGACTCCACTCATCTCGATGTCCTTCCTGCTTTCGCCTAGCCGGCCGCGATTCCGCCGTCGATCGCGAGGCAGGCCCCGTGGATCGATCGGGCGCGGTCGGAGGTCACGTAGAGAATCAGGTCGGCGACCTCTTCGGGATCCGAAGGGGCGCGCAAGCCGGTGTAGCGGCCGATCAACTCGCCGCGGACGCCTTCCGGGATCGACACGGTCGCGCCCATGGGCGTCGTCATGCCTCCGGGCGCGATCGCGTTGATGCGCACCTCGTCGTGCATGTGCTCCATGGCGAGCGAGCGCGTCATGTGAACGAGGCCCGCCTTGCTCGTCGCGTAGGGGACGAGATAGGCCTCGCCCACGAACGCGGCCGACGACGCCACGTTCACCAGGTTGCCGCGCCGCTCGAGGAGCGTCTCGATTGCCGCCTGGTAGAGAAAGAAGGGCCCGTTCAGGTTGATGCCCAGATACCGGTTCCACTGTTCCGGCGTGACTTCCCGGGCGTGATGGAATCCGACCACGCCCGCCACATTGGCGAGGACGTCGACGCCCCCCAGATCGGACACGCACGATGCGATCGCGCCACGGCATGAGGCGGCATCCGAGATGTCGCAGCGCTCGGTCGAGCTCCGCGCGCCCAGATCGCGGACCGCCTCGGCGGTCGCTTCGAGCCCCGCTTCGTCGATGTCGAGCAGCATGAGATCGGCGCCTTCGCGCGCGTACCCCAGGGCCGTCGCGCGCCCGAGGCCGGAGGCCGCCCCCGTCACGACCGCGACCTTGCCTTCGAAGGCGCTCACGGCGTGTCTCCGGCCGGCGGCGTAGCCGGGATCAGCATCTCGAGCGCGCCGAGCCCTTCGAGCGCGAGGCCGTGACCGATGCCCTCGTCGAGAAGGCGCTTCAGACGCTGCGTGAGGAGCGTGCGGGTGTAGCGGAGCGTGAGGTCCGGGAGCCGCGCGAGCTGCGCGGCGAGCGCATGGGCCCGCGGAAGGAGATCGTCCGGAGCCAGCACCTCGTTCACGACACCGAGCGTCTGCGCCTCGGTCGCGGAGAGACGCTGCCCCGTCAAGAGGAAGTAGCGCCCGCGATTCGTGCCGAGCCAATCTAGCCAGAAGACGTGCACGCCGTCGCCGGGCACCGTGGCGTAGCCGACGTGCGGCTCGTCCTGGAAGACGGCCGATTCGCTGGAGAGCGTGACGTCCGAGAGCAGCACCAGCTCCGCGTGGATCGTCGCGGGGCCGTTCACGGCGCCGATCACGGGTACCGGGATCTCGAGCAGGTCCCGCAGCATCTGCTTGCCCTCGGTGTAGATGGCGTCCCAGTCGGAGGGGCGGGCGATCGAGCGCTGGGGCCCGAAGCGATCACAGAAGGCGTCCCCGCTTCCCGTGAAGATCACGACGCGGTTGCCGCGGTCCATCGCGACGTCGCGAAAGGCGCGAGACCAGTCGCTGTGGTGTTGATGCGAGTAGACGACCGGGCCTCCGTCCGAGTGGAGCCGCATCACGAGGACGCCGGCGTCGTCTCGCTCGAACGCGATCGTGGGGTAGCGATCGAAATAGTCGGGGCGCATCCATCGTCTCCAGGCGAGCGGGGTCGCCCGCGTCGTGGTTCTCGAGCGGCGGCGAGCCGCGTGATAATTGAGATGCTATAAAAAATAAAGCTTCAATGTCAAGGAGGCCGGGATGGCCGCTCGCAAGAAGACCCCGCCCACTTCGCGGGTTCGTGGAGAGACGCCGCGACGCGCCAAGACCCGCGAACTCGTGCTGCGGACGGCCCTCGAGTGCCTGCGAGAGGAG
>JBCCZJ010000412.1:0-5113 GCA_039187915.1 Myxococcota bacterium | reverse complement strand
TCGCGATCGTCTTCTTCTGGCAGCCTCCGCACGTCTGGTCGATCGCCCTGTATCGCAAGGCGGATTACATGGCGGCCGGGATCCCCATGCCGCCCGAGGTGATCGGGGACGAGGCGACCCGCAAGCGCGTCGTCTGGTACACCGCCGGACTCCTGCCCGTCACGGTCTCGCCGTACTTCCTCGGCCTCGCGGGTCCGATCTACTTCGCCGTCGCCGCGGCGGCCGGCGCCTGGTTCCTCTATCGCGCAGTCCGGCTCTTTCAGGAGCGGACCGACGAGGCCGCACAAGGCGTGTTCCGCGTGTCGCTCGCGTTCCTCTTCTCGGTCTTCCTGGCGCTTCTCGTCGATCTCCTCGTCTTCGCCTAGCCGACCGGAACCCGTCGCTGCGCGCGCCGTCCGGGCGCCCCGCGCGCGAAGCGGCGGCCGCTTCGGAACGGGCCTTCGGGCGCGTAGCGGCGGCCGCTTCGGAACGGGCCTTCGGGCGCGGCGTGGCCGACCGCGACTCGGTTAGGATCGTCCCGACGTCGCGGCGGTGCGGCGGAGGAGTCGCCCGTGTCCGAAGCCCCTGCGTTCCCCCTCGCCGGCGTTCGCGTCCTCGATCTCTCGACGGAGATCGCCGGGCCCTACGCCACGAAGCTGCTGGTCGACGCCGGGGCCGAGGTCATCAAGGTCGAGGGGCCGGGCGGCGACCCGCTGCGCCGCTTCAGCAGCTCCGGGCAGGATCTCTCCGAGCGCGACGGCGCGCTCTTCCAGTTCCTCAACGGGGGCAAGCGCTCCGTCGACTGGGACCTCGAGACCGAGGCGGGCCGCGCGGCTTTCCTGCGCCTCGTGCAGACCGCCGATCTCGTCGTCGAGAGCGGGGGCGCGGGCTGGCTCGAAGCGCGGGGACTCGACTTCGCGACCCTCCGCGCTCGGAATCCGGCGGTCTCGCTCGTCTCGGTCTCGCCCTACGGCCGCACGGGGCCGTGGGCGACGCGGCCCGCCACGGACTTCACGCTCCAGGCCGAGGTCGGCTCGACGGCCTATCGCGGGCTGCCCGAGCGCGGTCCCGTCTACGCCCCCGGCCGGCTCGGCGAGTATTCGGCCGGCGCGGCGGTCGCGGTCGGTGCGCTCGCGACCTGGCGTTCGGCGCGGGCGAGCGGGGTCGGGCTCCACGCGGACGTGTCGATGCTCGAGGCGCTGTGTCTCTGCTTCACGACCTATCACGACCTCTTCGGACAGTTCGTGCCGGGGTTCGCGATCCCGATCGCGGTCGAGACGCCGTCGATCGAGCCTTGCAAGGACGGCTGGATCGGTCTCTGCACCTACACCGGGCAGCAGTGGAAGGATCTCTGTGCGTTGATGGGGCGGCCCGACGTCGGTGAGGACAAGCGCTTCTACGACGGCTCCGCGCGCATGCAGCACCTCGACTTCATCCTCGACGTGATCCGCGGATGGACGAAGACGCAGACGATGGCCGAGGTGGCCGAGCTGGCCGGACTCATGCGGATCCCGGTCGCCCCGATCGGGGACGGTCGATCGGTGCTCGAGTTCGATCAGTTCCGGGAGCGGGGGGTCTTCCTCGATCATCCCGACGGATTCAAGGCGCCGCGCCCGCCCTACCGGGTGCACGGCATGGCGATGCCCGCGCTCCGAAAGGCCCCTCGGCTCGGTGCGGATCGCGCGGAGATCGAGGCGACGCTGCCGGAGGCTGCGGCCTCCGACGCCGCGATCGACGCGTCGCGGGTGCGTCCTGCCTTCGATGGCTTGCGGGTGATCGACCTGACGGCGTTCTGGGCCGGGCCGCTCGCGACGGGCATCCTCGCGACCCTCGGCGCCGACGTCGTCAAGATCGAGTCGATCCAACGGCCGGACGGGATGCGCTTCGCCGGGGCGATTCCGTCGGACGCGCTGTGGGAGACGTCGCCGATCTTCCACGGCGCGAATCCGAGCAAGAAAGGGGTCACGCTGAACCTCGACGCGGAGGAGGGCAAGGCGATCCTGCGGCGGCTGCTCGCGGACGCCGACGTCGTGATCGAGAACTTCTCGGCGCGCGTGATGGAGAATTTCGGGTTCACCTGGGACGTGCTCCATGCGCTCAATCCGAAGCTGATCTCGGTGCGCATGCCGGCCTGGGGACTCGACGGGCCGTGGAAGGACCGCACGGGTTTCGCGCCGAACGTGGAGCAGGCGAGCGGCCTCGCCTGGATCACGGGCTACGAGGACATGCCGCTGATTCCGCGCGGCGTGTGCGATCCCGTCGGCGGGATGCACACCGTCTTCGCGCTCGCGATGGGCCTCGAGGAACGCGCTCGGACGGGGAAGGGCACGGTCGTCGAAGTCCCGCTCGTCGAGCCCGCGCTCAACATGGCGGCGGAGCAGGTGATCGAATGGACCGCCTACGGCGCCTTCCTCGGGCGGCGCGGGAACCGCGGCCCGGTCGCCTCGCCGCAGGCGGTCTTTCCGACCCGGCCCTCGGCGACGGAGACGCGCTTCGAGAAGCGTCACGTCGCGCTCGCGATCGAGACCGACGCGCAGTGGGGCGCTCTCGTCGAGGCGCTCGGGCGGCCGGATTGGGCCGCGGACGCGCGCTACGCGACCGAAGTCGGAAGGCGCGCCGGCGAGGAGGCGATCGAGGCGGCGCTGGCCGCGTGGTTCGCGGACCAGGACTGCGATGCGGTCGTCGAGCGGCTGGTCGGGGAGGGCGTGCCGGCGGCGACGCTCGTGAACGGCTATCTGATTTCGCCCCATCCGCAGCTCGAGGCACGGGGGTTCCGGCGGCCGCTCACCCACGCGGTGACGGGCGAAATGCGGTACGCGGGCCTGCCCTTCACGCTCTCGAACGAGGCGGCGAATGTCTACGCCTGGGCGGCGCCGACGCTCGGCCAGCACAATCGCGACGTCCTGCAGGGCGAGCTCGGGCTCTCGGACGAGGCGTTCGCGGCGCTCGAGGCCGCGCAGGTGATCGGCACGCGCCCCGCCTTCGATCTCTAGTGCGTGCCCCGCTCTGGTGCCTGGCGCGCGGCCGGTCCCGAGAGCGCGGCGAGCGCGCCCTCGTGGGCGCCCCGCATGAGCGCTTCGATCCTCTCCTCGCCCTGGAGCGCGCGAGCGAGGACCACTGCCCCCACGCAGGTCGCGAGGGCCGCGAGGCCGCGTGCCCGGCGCGCGTCCTCTGATCCGCCCCGGGCGATCGCGGCGAACTCGTCCACGAGGTCGTCGTAGGCCGCCGCGAATCGCCGGCGCGTCTTCGCATCCGCCCGGGCGAGGTCCGCCGCGTTCGAGACGACCGTGCAGCCGCGCGCGATCTTGCGGCGATTGGCGGGGTCCAGGTAGTAGGCGATCGCCTCGGCGCCGCCGCCCTCCGGATCGAGCTCGACGGCGCGGCGAAGCTGCACCGTGAACTCGAGCTCGTCCTCCATGACGGCCGCGAAGAGATCCGCCTTCGACGAGAAGTGGGCGTAGAAGCCGCCCCGAGTCAGATCCGCCTCGGCCATGATCTCGTCGATCCGGGCGCCGGCGTAGCCGTGTCGGCGGAAGAGTCGGCCGGCCGCGTCGAGGATCCGGCGGCGGGTGCGGTCGGTATGTTCGGCGGAGTAGCCCATGTCGTCTCCCTTCGGTCGGTGGGTCGGGTCCCAGAGTCGTTCGTTCTACATATGTTCGCAATCATATTTCGACCGGGGTAGATCTCCAGCCGCGGGCAGCGAGGCCCGCGGAACCGGGCCCGAGGGCCCAGGAGGATCGACATGACGGATCTGGAAACGGCGGCGATCTACTACCGCGCCTTCGAGGCGCGCAGCGACTTCAGCGAGGTGCCGTTCGCGGAGAAGCTGCGCTTCCGCGGGCCGAACGGCGAGGTGGAGGGCGCCGGAACCCTGCGCCCCATGCTCGCGGGGCTCGCGGCGAGGCACGCCGGGCTCGCCATGCGGCATCAGGTCGCAGCGGAGGGACAGGTGATCAGCGTGTACGATTTCGACCTGTCGCTCGAAGGAGGCGCGATTCCCATGGCGGAACGGCTGGAGATCCGCGACGCCGAGATCGTCGAGGTCGAGCTGCTCTTCGACGCGGCCCGGATGGCGCCGTGAGCGGGCAGGGAGCGACGCCGTCGCTGCGCCTCATCCACTTCGCCTTCTCGCACTACAACGAGAAGGCGCGTTGGGCCCTCGACTACAAGGGGCTCTCGGCCGAGCGGGTGGCGTTGCTTCCCGGCCCCCATGCCCGCACGACCCGGAAGCTCTCGGGCCAGTCCGCGACCCCGATCGTCGTCGTCGACGGGGCGGTCGTGGCCGGCTCCGCGCGGATCGTCGAACGCCTCGAAGCGCTGCGTCCCGACCCGCCGCTCTTTCCGAGCGGTGCGGAGGAGCGCGCCGCGGCCGACCGCTGGATCGGCACCTTCGACGAGGAGGTCGGTCCGGCCGTCCGGCTCTCGCTCTTCCACCGGCTCTTCGACGAGCCGGGCTATGCCGCGAAGCTCTTCTCGACCGACCAGCCCGGCTGGAAACGCCATCCCTACGCCTGGCTCTTCCCGCGCATGATCCCGATGCTGCGCGATCGGATGTCGATCGACGACGAGACCGACCGAGCGGCGCTCGGGACGATCGAGGAGGCGCTCGACGCGGTCGCGGAGGCGGTCGCAGGCGACGGCTATCTCGTGGGCGGCCGCTTCACGGCGGCGGATCTGACGGCGGCGGCGCTGCTCATGCCGCTCGGTGACCCGCCCCGTCTGCCCTTCTCGTTCCCGGCCGTGGCGTCCCCGGCGCATGCCGGCTGGCGCGCGCGCTGGGCGGATCATCCCGCGATCGCCTGGATGGAATCGATGTTCGAGCGCCATCGCTGACGCCTGGCGCGCTCGCCTGGGTCAGCCCGCCGCTTCGGAGGCGAGATCCTCGATCTGCACCTCGAGCTCGGCGAGGGTGAGTTCGGGGACGCGGAGCGCCTGGGCCTCGGCCGTCGTCGGGAGATTGAGGTCGGGCTGGGGGCGGATGCCGACGCCGACCTTGTTGCAGGCCTGATCGACGAGGCGGACGACGAGCAGGAGCAGGTCGGACTCGTCGAAGGCGTCGTCGTGATGCTGCTGGACGACGCGCGTGTACTCCTCGGGGATCTCCCACCGGCGGAGCTCGAGGTGCAGATCGAGG
>JBCCZJ010000411.1:0-5119 GCA_039187915.1 Myxococcota bacterium | reverse complement strand
GACCCGCGGGCCATCGCCAAGACCGCCCAAATGAGCGGGGATTGCGCCAGGACGAGGATCAGACCGCCCGCCGCCGCAATCAAGAGCGCGCGCGTCAGGATCAGCACGAGCGCCCGCGAGAGTTCGGCCTCTGCGCCGAGGGCGAGGCCGGCGAGCAGCGAGTGGATCGAGAGAGCGATCAGGACGGCGTAGGCGGCAAGCGCGTCGCCGCTGTGCCGATGGCGCTCGGCGATGCGCGCAAAGCGCTCCCCGCTCGGTGCGTGCATCTCCTCGTGGGCCTGCTCGGGCAGGAGCACGTGCTCGACGAGCAGCATCAGCACGAACGCGAGTCCCGCCAGCGCGAAGGCGGTCGGGTATTCATGGCCAAGCGCCGTCCAGGTCCGGTCGGCGTCGGGGAGCATGTGGACCAGCCCCGCCGCCAGGAAGACGCCGGCGGCGAAAGCGTTGCCCCAGCCGAGGAGGCGCTCGCGTCCCGCCGTCTCGCGGCGACGGAGCGGCAGTGCGGCGCCGATCGCACCGGCGACGAGGATCGCGATCAGGAGCGCGAGCTTGATGCCTAACACGGGACTCTCGAGGTCAGGGCGGGTGCACGTGCCGGCGCGCCCGCTTGCGAAGGATCAGACGACGTCCTGGCAGAGCAGGGAAAGGCCCGCCGCGGGCGGCTCGAGCTCGCCCCGGGCGATCCCGCGGATCGCCTCCGCGTCGTGGGCCCGGGCGTCGTACACCGCGACGATCGATCGATCGCCGCGAGCGAGGAAGGTGCGCTCCCCGAAGTCGGTGTAGCGGGTCGCGCCGATCGAGATCAGCGCCTGCGACGGTCGCCCCGCGATCCGAAGCCACGCTGCGAGATCCTCGAGCGGGCCTTCGTCGGTCTGCTCGTTCAGCCTCGCGACGAGCCAGTCGAGCAAGCGACCGTACATGTAACTGTAGTTCGAGGCGGGAGAGTCGACGCCGTACTCCGACAGCGTTCCCTCGCGGAGGAGGAACGAAGCGATCCGGCAGTGGTCGAGGATCCCGCCGGATTCGAAGCGGTCGATCGGGATCGCCTGCGCGCTCGTGCCCTTCGTCTCCGCGCCCCAGTTCTTCTTTTCGCTGATCTTCTTCGCGCCCTCGCGGCGGATCGAGCAGTCGTTGTGGGCGCGTGCCTCGCGCGGCATCACGGAGACCACGCGCTCTCCCTCGTAGGTAAGGTCGCAGACCAGTGCGACCTCCGGCTCGATCTGGTGATTCTCCTCGTCGGAGCCCAGCCGGATCGTTTCGCTCGAGATCGGACAGGTGTGGAGGAAGTGATCGCCCGCGCCGGGGACGTAGAAGGGGAAGACGCCCTTCGGCGCGTTCGCGTCCTCGACCGCGAGATCCTTGAAGTCGTCGGCCTCGCCGGCCTGCTCCAGGTGACCCGTGAAGTTGCCGGCCACGCCGAGCCCGATCACGCGTTGCCAATTCATGGGTCTCTCCTGGGTTGCGGCGAAGGCGCTCCTCGCGCGTTCGCCGCGGCGCCGGGCGGCCGGGTCGGGCGCGTCGCCGGCGGAGCCGCGCGAGTCTAGCAGGAGCAGGGCGTGGACCGGCGAGGTCGGGTCAGTCCGTCGGATTCGAGGCGAGATACCGCGTGGCGATCGTCGCGTGGAGCGCGCTCCCGAGCGCCATGGCCTCCTCGTCGAGCATCATGCGGCTGGAGTGGCAGGGCGCGGGGTCGCGCTCGCCGGGCGGTTTCACGCCGAGCAGCATCATCGCGCCCGGCGCTCGATTCAGGACGTAGGCGAAGTCCTCGGCGCCCATGATCGGTGCCGGCAGAACGATCGGCGCGCGCTCGCCGAGCAGCTCGGCCACGGTCTCCCTCGCGAAGGCGTCGAAGCCGGGATCGTTCATGACCACCGGATAGCCGCCCTGGATGTCGACGACCGCCTCGGCCTGATGGGTCGCGGCGATGCCTTCGCAGATTCGCGGCAGCGCCTCGAGGAGCTTCGCGCGCGTGCGGTCCGAGAGCGCGCGCATGGTGCCGTTCAGGCGGACGACGTCCGGGATCACGTTGCTCGTCGTCCCGCCGTGAATCTGCGAGACGGTGAGCACGCCCGGATCCGTCGGCGGGATCTGACGCGTCACGTAGCTCTGGAGGGCGAGCACGATCTCGGCGGCGATCGGGATCGGGTCGATGCAGTCGCTCGGCATCGACGCATGGCCGCCGCGTCCGCGGACCTCGATCTCGAAGTCGTCGAAGCTCGCCATGATCGCGCCGGGTCGCGAGCCCACGCGCCCGGTCGGGATCTGCGGCGCGACGTGGAGCGCGAAGCAGGCGTCGAAGTCGGGCATGCCCTCGCGCAGCATGACCTCGGCGCCGCCGAAGCCTTCCTCGCCGGGCTGGAACATGAAGAGCACTTCGCCGGCGAGCTCGTGGCGGCGTGCTGCGAGCAGCCGCGCCGCGCCGGCGAGCATCGCGGTGTGCGAGTCGTGACCGCAGGCGTGCATGGCCCCCGGGACTTCGCTCGCGAAGTCGAGCCCGGTCTCCTCGGGCATCGGGAGCGCGTCGGTATCGCCGCGGAGCAGGATCCGACGTCCCGGCTTGTCGCCGCGCAGGACGGCGACGAGGCCGCTCGTCTCCTCGTGCAGCTGCAGGTCGAGGTCGAGGTCGGCGAGCTCGTCCTGGACCTTCCGTCGGGTGGCCGGGTTGTCGACGCCGATCTCGGGCTCGCGGTGGATCCTGCGGCGCAGGTCGACCAGGCGGGGCTGGATCGCGCGGGCTTCTTCGAGGAAACCCTCGGCTTCGGGCGGGAGGACGGAAGCGGCGGACATGGGGACCTCGCAGCGCCCGGGGGAGTGGTACGCTCGAAACGTCCGGGCCCGACCAGCATACCACTGGCGATCGCCCTCCCTCCCGCACCCAGGAGAATCCCCATGGCCGTTCCGCTCGTTCCCGACTCGGTCCACATCGGCGCCGACGATCTGCCCTTCGTGGAGATCGGCGACGGATCCCAGCTGAAGGTCCTGCAGGTCAAGCTCGGCGAGAACCTCTGGATCATCGAGAACGTCTTCCAGGCCGGCTACGAGGTCCTGCGCCACCGTCACACGGGACCCGTCTTCGGCTACACGACGTCCGGCGCGTGGAAGTACAAGGAGTACGACTACGTCAACCGGGCGGGCTCCTTCCTCTACGAGCCCGCCGGCTCGGTCCACACGCTCCAGGCCCTCGAGGACGAGACCCGCGTCTGGTTCCACATGTACGGCGCGAACGTGAACCTCGACGAGGACGGGAACGTGCTCGGCGTCGTCGACGCGGCGACGACCCTGGCCTTCTATCTGGCGGCCTGCAAGCAGGCGGGGTTCGGCGAGCCGAACGTGCTCGTCGAATAGTCGCGGTCCGGGCCAGGCGGCGGCGCAGGCGACCTAGCGTTCGTCGTCGAGCCGCTCGACCGAGGCCGTCACGTCGATCGCGTCTCCCGGGTTCCGCGGCGGCGGGTCGGGATCGCGTTTGAACGACGCGAGCATGGCCGTCATCAGCGCCAGGATCAGCTCGTCGAGGAACGGGACCGGGTCCGGCAGGACCATGTTGAAGGCGAAGAGACACGCGACAACGAAGAAGAGCACGGGGAAGCGCAGCCCAGCGCCGTAGCGCCCGAGCAGCCCGAGGATGGCCGCGCGCAGCCACATCATCGCGCGCGACCCCGCCCGACGTGCGCTCGCGCGATCTCCCGCCGGCTGCTTCCTGTCGCGATCACGTCGGGGCGCCTACCCGTTCTGCTCGCGGCCGCGCGCGCGCACGCCCGCGAAGGCGTCGCCCGCTCCGCGCCAGGCGTCCGCGTCTCGGATCTGCGCGCGGGAGCGCAGGGACTCCATGGGCATCGCATCACCGAAGGGCAGGGCGAATCCGTCGTCGATCACCTTCTTCAGGGCGGGCAGCATGTGCGGCTGCAGGCCGAGCATGTCGCGGGCGATCTGGCGCGCGGTGTCCATCAGGGCGTCGTCGTCGACGACGTGGCTCACGAGACCCCAGGCGAAGGCGGTCTCGCCGTCCAGGAAGTTGCCCGTCAGCGAGAGGTACTTGGCGCGGTAGATCCCGATCGCGCGGGAGAGGCGCTGGGAGAGGCCCGCGCCGGGCAGGACGCCGACGCGCCCGTGCGTATCCGCGAAGCGGGCGCTCCGGGCGGCGACCAGCACGTCGCAGGCGAGCGCCACTTCGAATCCACCGGTCACGGCGGGGCCGTTCACGGCGCCCACGATCGGCTTCGTGCAGGCAGCCATCGCTTCCCAGACGTCCGCCCGCTCGCCGTCGTCCTGGCCGCCGGTCTGTCCGAACTCCTTGAGGTCGACCCCGGCGGTGAAGGCCGGCCCGGCGCCGGTCAGGATCACGACGCGAGCGGCGGGGTCGGCGTCCGCCCGCGCGAAGGCGGCGGCGAGGTCGCCCTGCAGCGCCCGCGAGAGCGCGTTGCGCGCCTCCGGGCGATTCATGGTGATCGTGGCGATCCCGTCGTCGACCTCGTAGAGGACGGTCGATCCGTCGGTCGGGCTCATCGGCGTTTCCCCGTGGCGGTGGGCTATGCAACGAGGCGACCTTAGCTCGCGAGAAGCGTCCGCGCGGAGACGCGCCGAGGAGGCATGCATGGCGACGACCGGCCGGCTCGAACTGCTCCAGATCACGCTGATCGTGCGCGATCTCCCCGCCGCCGAGGCGGCATTCCACGAAGCTCTCGGCCTCGAGGTGGCGTTCCGCGACCCGGGCGTCGATCTCTGGGGGCTCGAGAACGTCGTGCTCCCGATGGGGACGACGTTCATCGAGATCCTCGCGCCGACCCGCAGCGACACGCCCGGTAGCCGCCACCTCGACCGGCAGGGGGGCGATGGCGGCTACATGGTCATCCTCCAGACCCACGATCTCGCGCCCTGGCGCGAACGCATCGAGTCGCTCGGGCTTCGCGTCGCCTTCGAGCTGAAGACCGAGACGCCGGCGGAGGGCGATACATGGGAGGGGATCCATCTCCACCCGGGCGACACCGGCGGGCTGATGATCTCGCTCGACAACCCGCAGCCGGCCTCGACGTGGGCCGGTGCGGGGCCCGACTGGCGGGCGCACGTCCGTCAGGACGTCGTCGACGGCCTCGTCGCGATCACGCTCCGGAGCCTCGACCCG
>JBCCZJ010000410.1:0-5164 GCA_039187915.1 Myxococcota bacterium | reverse complement strand
GCCTCGGACAGCTGACCCTCGCCCGGGAACTCTGCCACCGAAGCTGGGCGAACGAGGTGAGCCGGCTCTACGCGAGCACGCTGACCGTCGCGGTCGAGGACGGCCGGCTGGGCCTCTTCATCGGTTTCCTCGACGACGGCGCCGACGATGCGCCGCTCCCGGCTTTCTTCGAGTGGCTGGACCTACGCGAGGCGTCGACGCGTCTCGCGGGGCCCTGGGGCGAGCTCCTGGCGGACGTGCGCGCGCGCTTCGTCGCGCAGTCTCCGGACGAGGCGCTTCGCGTCGTCTGACGCGCGCCGAAAAGCCTGATCGCGCGGGACGGAACGCAAACCGGGGCCCGACGCATGCGGCGCCGGACCCCGGACGGCGAGGCGGTGGCGTGACGCCACTAACGGGGATTGATCAGGACGGGCGCCTCGCCGTTGGTCACGATGACCTTCGCGTTCTCGGAGGTGGCCAGCGCGCGGAATGCCTCGACGGCGTTCCACTCGAGCAGCTCGTCCGACAGCGCGTCGGCGATGATCCGCTGGGAATCGCGAACGCCTTCCGCCTCGATGCGCTTGCGGTCCGCTTCCTGCCGCTCCGCGTCGAGCACGAAGGCCATGCGCGCCGCGTCCTGTTCGGCCGAGAGCTTCGCCTCGACGGAGGTCGCGAGTCGGGTGGGGAGCTGGATGCTCTTGAGCAGCACGGCCTCGATCTCGAAGCCTCGGGGCTCGAGCAGCTCGGCCATGCGGGCCGCGACCTGGCGCTCGATCTCCGCCCGCGACGACGTGTACATGTCGCTCGCGAGGAAGCGCGCGGTCACGTCGGCCGCCGCGCTCCGGAACGTCGTGAGCACGAGGATGCGTTCGTACTCGAGGCCGACCTCGGAGATGACCGCCGGCGCGTCGTCAGGACGCACGCGGTAGAGGACCGAGATCTCGGAGCTGACGTTCAGTCCCTCCTGGGAGGGCAGCTCGAGGGCGACTTCGAGGCTCGACGTGCGCGTCGGGATGCGGACGACGCGGGTGAGGCCCGGCGCGTAGAGCACGGGGCCCGGGCCGTGCACGACGCCGTCGAGGCGACCGAGCGTCTGCTTCACGCCCACTTCGCCGGGCAGGACCATCGCGCAGCCCGTGCTCGCCGCGGCGAGCAGCGAGAGCAGCGCGACGCAGAGACCCGTTCGTGGTCGCCTTCGCCCTTCGCGCCGGCGCGTCTTCGTGTCAGCGAACTCCATCATCGGTGTCTTCCCTTTCCCCGCCGCGACCGGACGGGAACGCCGTGGCCGGGACTCGGTCCGTCCACGGGGGCGCCCCCGGACAATGGTCTCCCGGGCCGGAGCGGCCAATAGAAAATCCAAACGCGATCGATCGGGTTCGTCGATGAATGCGCTTCCGCTTCCGCGTGGCGCCGCACCCGGCGCGGGACCGGGCTAGTGTCGCGGGTCCGGGAAGTCGACGATGCCCATTCGGTTCGCTGTCCCGAGATCCCGCTGCTCGCCGACCCGGATTCCAGCTCGATGTTCGTCTCGCGGATCATTCGCCTCGGCCGTCCGGCCCTCGTCGCGCTCTGCATCTGGGCGGGGACCGCGCCCGCCCTGGCCTTCCAGGGCCCGTTTCCCTCGAACGTGACGGTGGCGCCCGGCGTCGCCCTCGACGTCGACGTGCGCTGGCCCGACTCGGGCGCGCCGCCCGCCAGCGGATGGCCGGTGCTCTTCCTGGCGCATCCCGCCGGTGGCACGAAGAACACCTTCGCGGGTCTCGCTGGAACGTTCGCGGACGACGGCTACGTCACGCTCACGTACACGAACCGCGTCGGCGCGACCGGCTTGCCGCCGGAGGTGTTCGCGGCAGACCTCGCCGAGCTGAAGGCCTGGATCCTGGACGACTTCGGGGCCGCGGCGGGCGTCCCCGATCCTCTGGATCCGGACGCGTTCGGCATGTTCGGTCAATCGCTCGGCGGCTACGCGACCTGGTCGGCCGTGCTCCTGACGGATCTCTTCGCCGTCGCCGTGCCCTTCAACTGGAGCTTCCACACGTTCGTCGACCACGTGGAGAACAACGGAAGCCTCGAGCGGACGACGGGCCGATCCCTCGCGGATCTGGTCGGCGGTGTCTATCCCGCCGCTGCGGTCGATGCCGCGCTCGAGGGCACCTTCGGCCCGGCCCTCGCGAACTTCCCGAACGTGACGATCCCGGTCCACAACCAGATCGCGATGCTCGACGGACGCGCGTCGGGCTCACAGGCCCTCTCGGACCATCTCGCCCTGTCCGCCGCGGCGGACCGCATGCTCTACCTCGGCACGGGGGGACACGGCACGCCGAACGACGACGCGGACTTCCGGAGCGATCTCCGGGCGCGCTTCTTCGACCGCTACCTGAAGGGCGAAGCGAACGGCATCGACACCGAGGACGCGATCCGGGTCGCGCTGCTCGGCACGAACGAGCCCCTGTCGTTCGCGAGCTGGCCGCCGGCCGGCCAGACCGCGGTGGACCTCTATCTCGGCCCGGGCGGGAGCCTGATGCCGACGGTGCCCTCGATCGGCGAAGCGTTCGACGCGTTCGAGAACGATCCGGGCGGGCTCTCCTGGGGCGCCGTCGCACCGGGCTTCCCGCTCGCCACGTTGCGGAGCCAGATCGTGCGCGACGTCATCCGCTACGACACGCCGCCGCTCGCGAGCGAAGTCCTCCTGGTGGGCGAGCCCGCCGTCGAACTCTTCGTCGAAGGCACCGGCAGCGCCTACCAGGTGAACGTGCATCTCTTCGATGTCGCGCCCGACGGCGCGCCGACGATGCTCGCCTTCGCGACGGCGACGACGAGCGTCTCGCCCTCGACCCTCGCCCTCGATCTCACCGCGACGGGCCGCCGCGTGCCCGCCGGCCATCGCCTCCGCCTCGAGATCACGAATCGCGACGACCAGGACGTGGACCCGACGAACGCCTTCGATCCCGAGTCCGACACGCTCCGGTACATCCCGTTCTTCGAGTTCAGCGCGAACCGGGTCTATCGCGACGTCGTCCGCCCGTCCTCGCTCACCCTGCCGGTGATCGGCGCATCGGCTCTGCCGTTCTCGCCCGCGGTCCCCAGCGCATCTCTCGCGACGCGCGTCCTGCTCGGGATCGCGCTCGTGGTGCTCGGCGTTCGGCGGTTCCGTCCGGCGTGACCGGTTCGCCGGGAAGAGCCGCGGACATCCGACGTCGGCGTCAGCGCAAGCCGACGCCTTCCAGCAGCGCCGGGATCTGCTTCTTGAACGGAAAGAAGCCCTTGGTCGCGTGGATCCAGGCGAGCTCGTCCCAGTCGCGGCGGAGTCGCGCGAGGCCGAGACCGGCTTCGCGGAGCGCGCCCTCGAGCGATTCGAGCGCGTCGGCCACGGGGCCGACCGGGGCATAGGGCGTGACCACCGTGTCGGCCTCCACCGCGCGGCAGGCCTCGACGATCGAATCGGGCGCGAATCGATCGAGCGTCTTCGCCTCGATCTCGAAATGGTCCTGGACGCGGCTTGCGGCGTCGTCGATGCCCGCTGCGACGAACGCGTTCGCCTTCTCGCCGAAGGGCCACGTGCCGTCGAACGCCTTCACGGCGAGGGCGGAGGCGAGCGGGAGCGAACGCGGGACCAGCGACTCCGGATGGAGGTCTTCGGGATGGACGAGCAGCAGGCTCCGTCGTCCGGTCAGATCCGAGGGGCGCGCGACGTCCGGGAGCGCCGTCGGGCGGGGCGGCGGAGGCCAGGCGACCGGCGGTGCATCGAGCGCCAGGGCGGTCGGACGAAAGCGCCCCCCCGTGAACTTCGCGACGTTGTCGGGACGGGCGAGATAGGTCTTCCCCTGCGTCTGGATCCCCGCGACCCAGCGCCAGGAGAGCGTGTTCGAGGCGGGGTCCGCGTCGAGGAGGTGCCGCTGGAAGAAGTCGGCGCCGAGCGTCCAGGGCAGCTTCAGCGTGAAGATCCAGATCGAGGCGAACCACATGCGGGCGTGGTTGTGGAGGTAGCCGGTCTCGACGAGCTCCTGCGCCCAGGCGTCGAACGCGTCGAGGCCGGTGTGTCCGTTCTCGGCCTCGCTGAACGCCTTCCGGAGTCCGGCGTTGGCGTCCACCCGTGCCCGGTCCTCGGCGACGGCGGCGAGGAATTCGCGCCAGACGCCGGGGCGCATCTCGAGCCAGCCCTTCCAGTAGGTTCGCCAGCAGACTTCCTGGACGAACTTCTCGGCGGTCGTGAGGCTGTGCCGCTCGAGCGTCGCCGCGACGACCTCCTGCTCGGTGAGCAAGCGGTAGCGGATCCAGGGCGAGAGGACCGAGACGTTGTCTCGGGCGTCGGGCCCGAAGTCGTGGTTGCGGTCGCTCGCGTAGTCGCGACCCGCGCGCGGAACGAAATCGGCGAGGCGCGCGAGGGCCTCCTGGCGGTGGGCGAGCATGGGAAGGGTCTCGGGATCCGGGCGCGATCGGGGACGTCGAAGGCCGGGGCGTCCTGCCCGGTTTCCGGACCTTAGGATCTGGCGCGGACGTCGCCCTCGGCGCGCGGCCAGCGTCACCCCGGTCCCGGTCGTCTGGAGAGCCCCGAGCGCCTCGAGTCCCGGTCTCGACGCGAGCGATCGGCGCGCAGCGCGAGCGTCTCGCGCCATCCGTCCGCGAGGGCTTCGCACGCGGCGAGCGCGCGGTCGGCCGCAGGATCCGGAGGCTGCGCGAACCGCACCGCGTTCGCCGCCGCGACCGTCCATTCGGGGTGCGGCCGCAGGCAGAGCTCGAGCGGGGCGCCGGCCTCGAGCGTGCCACCCGCGAGCACCCGGGCGTACCAGCCGGTCCTTCCCGTCTGTTGCACGCGTTGCACGAGGTCGGGGCGCCCCCAGCGTCGCGCGAGCTTCCAACAGGGTTGCCTCGGTTGGGAGATCTGCAGGAAACACGTGCCGACGCGAAGCACGTCGCCGAGGCAGACGCGGGACTCGTCGACCCCCGCGATGGTCAGGTTCTCTCCGAACGCGCCCGGCGCCCACGCGATCCCGGGCAGGACCGAGCGCCAGGCGCGGTAGTGGGCTCGCGGGTAGAAGCAGACGGCCTTGTCCCGGCCGCCGTGATGACGCAGGTCGGCCTGCGCGTCGCCGGCCAGGTTCAGGGTCGAGAGGGCGACCTCACCGTCGACCGGGCGCTTCACGATCCCCGACGTCCAGGGCCGCGCCGCGTCGTCCCCGGCGTC
>JBCCZJ010000409.1:0-5174 GCA_039187915.1 Myxococcota bacterium | reverse complement strand
GATCGTGTTCGACGCGAACGGCGCCCACGACGAGATCGTGACCGTCCAGCCGACTGGCTGTGCCGCGGATGTGGAGGCCCGCCCCGGCGTCTCACGGGGCAACGACGTCGGCTTCTACAAGAGCGACTGCGGCAACGCGAACTTGCCGACCGAGACCCTGTACTGGTGGGAGCTCTAGGCCGGCCTTCCGGTTCCGCCCGAACGAGCGCCGGGACGACCACCGTCGTCCCGATCCCGAAACGCCCGCGGCCCCGCCGCGGGCGTTTTTGCGTGGGCTGCTAGAATTCGGCCACCCCGTGGTTGCCTGCGCGTTCCCCCCCGACGCGTCGGCTCGACAGGTCCCCCCGGCATGACCCAGAAGACCGCTGACTCGTTCCTCTCGCAGGTCCTTCCCTCGGACACGTTCGCGCGCCGCCATCTCGGCCCGCGGACGACCGATCTCCCGGAGATGCTCGCCCGCGTCGGCGTCGACCGGCTCGAGGACCTCGCCGACGCGACGGTGCCGGCCTCGATCCGCGCCAAGGAGTCGCTCGTCCTAGACGGTCTGCCGGAAGCGCCGCTCGGGGAAGCGGAGCTGCTCTCCGCGCTGCGCGCGATCGCCAGCGAGAATCGCGTCCACCGCAGCTACCTCGGCCAGGGCTACCACGGCACGATCGTGCCCGGCGTCGTCGCCCGGAACATCCTCGAGAACCCGGGCTGGTACACCCAGTACACGCCCTACCAGGCCGAGATCTCCCAGGGACGCCTCGAGGCGCTCCTCAACTTCCAGACCATGATCTCGGACCTGACGGGACTCGACCTCGCGAACGCATCGCTCCTCGACGAGGCGACCGCGGCCGCCGAAGCCCTCGGCCTGTGCCGTGCCGTGGCCAAGGGCGAGAAGAAGAATGCGATCTTCGTCGCCGACGATTGCCATCCGCAGACGATCGGCGTCCTGCGGACGCGCGCCCGGGGCCTCGGCATGACGCTGCACGTCGGCGATCCGGAGCGGGCGGACTTCGAGGCCCTCGCCGTGGGCGGCGTGATTCTCCAGTACCCGGGGACCGATGGACGCGTGCGTGATCCGCGCGAGACCATCGAGCGCGCCCACGCGGCCGGCGCCCTCGTCTGCGTCGCGGCGGACCTGCTCGCGATGACGCTCCTGACGCCCCCCGGCGAGCTCGGCGCGGACGTCGCCTTCGGCACGACCCAGCGCTTCGGCGTCCCGATGGGCTTCGGCGGCCCGCATGCCGCGTATTTCGCGACCCTCGACCGGCACGCGCGCCGGATCCCGGGACGGCTGGTCGGTCTCTCGCGCGATCGCGACGGACGCCTCGCCTATCGCCTCGCGATCCAGACCCGCGAACAGCACATCCGCCGCGAGAAGGCGACGAGCAACATCTGCACGGCGCAGGTCCTGCTCGCGATCCTCGCCTCGATGTACGCGGTCTACCACGGACCGGAGGGGCTGCGGCGAACGGCGCGGCGCGTTCGCGCGCTGACCGGCGCGCTGAAGCGCGGGCTCCTCCGACTCGGGCAGGACGTCGAGGACTTCGACTTTTTCGACACGCTGCGCGTGCGGCCGGTCGGCCGATCCGCCCAGGACGTCGTCGCCGCGGGCTGGGCGCAGGAGCTGAACCTCCGCGCTTTCCAGCGGGAAGGCGCGGCCGGCCCGGAGCCCGACGGCTCCCTCGGCATCGCGCTCGACGAGACCACGACCCCCGACGACGTACTGGACATCCTCGCGTGCTTCGTCGACGGCGATCTCGCGTTCGACTTCGACGCGATCGCACCGGACGACGAGAACGCGGATGCGCTGCCCGAAGCGCTCGCGCGCAAGAGCGATTTCCTGACCCACGAGGTCTTCCACCGCCATCACTCCGAGACGGAGATGCTGCGGTACATCCATCGCCTCGAGGCGAAGGACCTGTCGCTCACGACGTCGATGATCCCGCTCGGGTCGTGCACGATGAAGCTGAACGCGACGGTCGAGATGATCCCGGTCACCTGGCCGGAGTTCGGCGACCTCCATCCCTATGCGCCGGCGGACCAGGCTGCGGGCTACACGATGCTCTTCGAGCAGCTGCAGACCTGGCTCGGCCAGATCACCGGCCTCCCGGCCGTCTCGCTCCAACCGAACGCGGGCTCCCAGGGCGAGTACGCCGGCCTCCTGGCGATCCGGCGCTACCACGAGGCGCGCGGCGAGGCGGAGCGGAACGTCTGCCTGATCCCCGTGTCGGCACATGGCACGAACGCGTCGAGCGCGGTGATCGCCGGCTTCCGCTGCGTCGCCGTGAAGTGCGACGAGCGCGGGAACATCGACGTCGCCGACCTGCGCGAGAGGATCGACGCCCACCGCGACGAGCTCGGCGCACTGATGATCACCTACCCGTCGACCCACGGCGTATTCGAGGAAGAGGTCGCCCTGATCTGCGGCGCGATCCACGAAGCCGGCGGACAGGTCTACATGGACGGCGCGAACATGAACGCGCAGGTCGGCCTGACCTCGCCCGCCGAGATCGGCGCCGACGTCTGCCACCTGAACCTGCACAAGACGTTCTCGATTCCGCACGGCGGTGGCGGCCCGGGCATGGGGCCGATCTGCGCGGCCGATCACCTGCGCGACTTCCTCCCCGGCGATCCGGTCTCCGGCGAAGGCGCGGTCTCGGCGGCGCCGTTCGGCTCGCCCTCGATCCTGCCGATCTCCTGGAGCTACATCGCGCTGATGGGGGGCGAAGGCCTCACGCGCGCCACCCAGATCGCGATCCTCAACGCCAACTACATGGCGCGCCGGCTCGCCGACCATTTCGAGGTGCTCTACACGGGCCCCGGCGGCCGGGTGGCCCACGAGTTCATCATCGACTGCCGTCCCTTCGAGCGAACCGCGAACGTGACCGTCGAGGACATCGCGAAGCGGCTGATCGACTACGGCTTCCACGCTCCGACCATGTCGTTCCCGGTCGCCGGCACGCTGATGATCGAGCCGACCGAGAGCGAGTCCAAGCAGGAGCTCGACCGGCTCTGCGACGCGCTGATCGGGATCCGCCAGGAGATCGTGGCCATCGAGCGCGGGGACGTGGCCGACGGGGACTCGCCGCTCAAGCACGCGCCCCACCCGGCGGAGGTCGTGTGCGGGGACGAATGGCCCTTCGCCTACACCCGCGCCGAAGCGGCGTATCCGGCGCCCTGGACGCGCGAGCACAAGTTCTGGCCGCCGGTCGCGCGGATCGACAACGCCTACGGGGACCGCAACCTGATCTGCACGTGCCCGCCGCTCGAGGACCTCGTCGAGGACTGAGCCGTGCCCGACACGCGCGCTCACGGGTCTGACCCGCGGGCGCCGAGCGTCGAATCCGCCCTCGCGCGCCGGTGCTAGCCTTCCGTGCTTCGAAGCGAGCGGGCCTCCAGGAGCGTCCGACGCGAAAGGTGCTGGAAACGTGCGTGATCCGGACTCGTTCTTCTCGGTTCTCTGGTCGTCCGACGAGGCGAGCCAGTTCGCGCTCTGGATCGTGCTCGGATCGGCGGCGGTCACGGTCGTCGCGATCTACGGACCGCTGCTGCTGCGACTCGGTCGGCTCTTCCTGCTCGAGCGCCGCCTGCGCGATCAGGCCGGGGACGGCGGCGAAGGACGGCCGCCGGGGGGCGACGCCGATCCGATCCGCGCCGCGATGGCCGACTCGCCGATCGCGGACGCCTTCGCCGAGTTCGATCGGCGCTGGTCCACCGCGCAGCTGGGCGTCGCGCAAGAACGCGCGCCGATTCGCCTGATCGACGTCTTCGAAGACAAGCCGCTCCTGCCCTATGGCCCGCGCCGGAGCCTGCTGCCCACCCTGCCCGGCCTCTTCCTCGGCCTCGGCGTCTTCGCTGCGATCGTCGGCCTGATCCCGAGTCTTTCGAGCCTGGCGGCCGACGAGGCCGGCGCCGACGCCCAGTCGGCCTGGCTCGCCCTGCAGCTCGGCCAGGCGCTGCGCGCGACGGCCTGGGGCTTCCTCTGCGGTCTCGGCGCCTCGCTGACCGGCCGCCTGCTCGAGGGCGGTTTCAACGCCCGCGCCGTCGCGCGCGACGAGATCGTCGAGCGCGCCTACGGCTCCGTCTCGCCGGGCGAGCTCGCCGAGATCACGCGGCAGACCCAGCAGCGCAGCCTCGAGACCCTCGGCAAGGAGCTGACCCAGTTCGCGAACGAGCTGAACGAACGCCTCGATCGCGGCCTGCAGCGGATCGAGCAGTCGACCTCGCGCGCGGCGAGTCTCGTGTCCCAGGAGCAGCGCGGCGCGCTGCACACCGTCGTGCAGGAACTCTCCCTCTCCGTCCGCCAGGGCGTGGAGCACCATCTCGCCGAGCTGCGCGGCGCGCTGCAGCGCGCGGTCGAGCACCAGGGCTCGGTCACGAGCGGACTCGCCGAGACCTTCGAGCGGATGGTCGAGAACGCGCAGACACAGGATCGTGTCGCCCGCACCCTGATCGAGAGCGCGAGTTCCGTCGAGGAGGCGGCGCGCGCGATGCGAAGCACCGCCGGCGAGATGCAGCCCGTGCTCGACCATCTCGGTTCGACCAGCCGTTCGCTCTCCGACACCGCGGACCGGATCGGCGACACCCAGCAGGTCGTGGCCCGCACCGCGGAAGGCGTCCGCAGCTCCCTCGAGTTCGCCGCCGATGGCGTCGACGACCAGCGGCAGTTCATCGAGCGCTCCCTCACCGAGATCCGGCGCGCGCTCGAAGGACTGGGCGACGGACTCGGCGATTCGCTCCAGCGGTCGCTGCGCGAGGTCGACGACGTGCTCGGCTCGACCGTCGGCCAGCTCCGCGACACCCTCTCCGAGAGCAACGAGACGATCGAGCGCCTCGCGGGTCCGATCCGGGCGGCGGAGGGCTCGACCCGAGAGACCCACGTCGCGCTCGATCGCGTGCGCAACGAGGTCGAAGCCCTCGGCCAGTGGATGAACCAGGCCGTGAAGCCGCTCCGCTCCGGGCTCACCGACGTCGAGACCCGCGCCGAGGACATCACCCGCGCGATCAGCGAATTCACGAACCACACGCGACAGATCGACAAGACGATGGATTCGCTCCGGCCTGAGGGATGAGGGTCAAATGGAACTGCGAGACAGAATCGGCGAAGCGCTGAAAACTGCGATGCGCGAAAAGGACACCATGCGGCTGTCGACCTTGCGTCTGATAAACGCCGCCATAAAGGACCG
>JBCCZJ010000408.1:0-5186 GCA_039187915.1 Myxococcota bacterium | reverse complement strand
CTCGACGGCGACGCGCCGCTCGCCATTCGGACCGGCGATCACCGCGGTCGCACGGCACGCGATCAGCGCCGGCACCGAGTCCGCCGCCGGCGAGGCGTTGCAGAGGTTGCCGGACCAGGTCGCGCGCCCCTGGATCTGGGTCGATCCGATCAGGTCCGTCGCCTCGGCGAGGCCGGGCCAGCGCGCACGGATCGCTTCGTTCTCGTAGATCTCGGCCGCGGGCACGGCCGCCCCGATCCGGAGCCCGCTCGCGTCGAGCTCGACGCCACGGAGACGCGGAATCCGCTTCACGTCGACGAAGAGCGGAGGCGCCCCCGCCCCGAGCCGCATCTGCACCAGCAGATCCGTGCCGCCCGAGAGCACGCGCGCCCCTTTTTCCTCTCGGAGGAGCGCGATGGCGGCGTCGATGTCGGTCGGGGCCTCGAAACGGGATGCAGGTGCGGGTGCCGGCACGGGATCTCCCTTCGGATCGGAAGCCCGAGTATGCCCCGTTCGACGGAGCGCTCACACCGTCGCCACCGCGGGTGGGTCGAGCGCGGGTCACGCGAAGGACGCGGAGGAACCCGCCCGACCGTCGCGCGAGCACGGACGCGAGTCATGGAAACGCGCGACGATGCCCCGACCCCGACCGGTCTCCCTCGGGCCTCGTCTCCGCGGGAGCGATTCGCTGCCTTCTCCGGGCGTCGGTGCGAAGCGAAGAAACGGCGCGCGCGATCCGGAACGCGACCCGGATGCCCTCACTCGTCGCCGGCCGACGGATAGCCGCCGGTATACGGATGGCCGTAGCCCCAGCGGTAGGACGAGGGAAAGACGGGATGTCCTCCGACGCGGACGCCGGCCTCCATGAGCCAGCCCATGAAGGCGCCGGCGCCTTCCGCGACGCACGTGCCGAAGGCGGCATCCGCCTCGGCGCGCTCCGCCTCGGTCCCGCCGCACCAATAGGCGAGGTCGTGCTCGACGCAGCAGGCCGTGTTCCATTCCGTGTCGGGGAACCTCGAGCAGCCGTCCGTCACGAAAGGAAGAACGGGCTGGACGCCGCCGTTGCGACCCGACGCGACGCAGCGGGCGGCGGCGCGCTCGGTCAGGCGGGTCGCGGCGGCGGCGTCACTCGCCCAGGGCTCGGGCACGTGGGCCGTCGGCGCCGCGCAGGCCGAGCCCAAGAAGAGCCCGACGACCGCCAGCAGCGCGGGACGGAAGCCGGATTCCCCGCGGGCGAAAGCATAGAGGCGGTCGAGAAGACGCGAATGCCCGGTTTCGATCACGACGACGCCTCTCTTCTCGAGGGACGGCGCGCGGAAGCGTCGCCCTCGGAGCCCAGGAGCCCCGTCATGATCAGCCGCCTTCTCATCGCCGCCCTCGCCCTCCTGCTCGCCGTCGCGAGCTTCGCGACGAGCGCCAACACGCTCACCGCCGACCCCGGGACGTTCTCTCATGCGGTCGCCGGCCGCTACGAGGGCGACGAAGCCTTCCTGCTGCTCGTGACCGAGACGCGCTTCGGCGAGGGCGGGACGATCGAGGAGCGCAGCTTCGACTGCATCACCGACGTCGCCCTGACCGTCGCGGACGGCGCCGCGGCCACCCGCATGGGAACGGGCGTCTGCGAGCGGGACGATGCGCGGGTTCTCTTCGAGATCGTCGGCAGCGCCCAGCCGGACGGGATCGAAGCCGAGATCCGACTCGACTACGCCGGGGTCGAGACCGCCCTGCCCCTCGCCACCGAGCTGGTCGAGGCCGGCCTCGGTGCGGACTTTTCCGGTCGCAGCGACCGGATCGGTGACCGGCAGATCGCCTTCAACGGCACCTTCGCCGCGCGGCGCCGCTAGCCAGCGACGGTCCTCCAGGACGGCAAACGCCCGGACGGTCGACCCGTCCGGGCGTTCTCGTTCTCGCGATCCGGGCCCGAGGGCCCTGCGATCAGCTCGCGGCCTGGATGTCCGCGAGCACCGCCGCGGCGTGCCCGTCGAGGTCGAGCCCGTCGTTCTCGACGTCGTAGGCCTTCGCGATCTTGCCGTCCGGACTGATCAGGTAGCTGATCCGCCGCGGAATCCCGGCTTCGAAGTACTTCTCGCCTTCCTGGCGACAAGCCTCGTAGGCAGCACCCATCGTCTTGTCCGGATCGGACAGGAGCGAATAGGGAAAGCCCTCGCTCTCGGCGAACGTCTTCTGGTCCGCCACCGAATCGAAGGAGACGCCGATCACGACGGCATTCGCTCCTTCGTACGCGTTCTTCTGCTCACGGAACCCGTGGCCTTGAACCGTTCAACCCGGTGTCGAGGCCTTCGGATACCACCACATGGCGACCCACTTCCCGGCCAGCGAGGACAGCGTGACGGTGTTCCCGTCCTGGTCCTGCGCCGAGAAGTCGGGCGCATCGCTCCCGACTGCAAGCATGGTTGGCTCCTGCTGCGGAGCGGACGGCACGCGGAAGGATCCGTCGCGCAGCGTCCGACTCTCGAAACCCCCGCTCCATTGCGAGGTCGTTGCAGACTAGGCGATCACCGGCTCAGCCGCAGGCAGGGTCGTCCTCCGCCAGGAACGGGAGCAGCGCGTCGAGCAGCCGCCCCGGCTGCTCTTCCGCGACCCAGTGCGCGCAGCCTTCGATCACGCCGCCGCGGACGTCGTTCGCGACGGCTTCGAGGCTATTCTTCACCCCGTGGCCGAAGCTGAGCGCGCCGCCGAGGGCGAGGACCGGCATCTCGAGCTTCGTCTTCGCGTTCTCCTGGTTGTGCACGAGGTCCAGGGGCAGCGCGCCGTAGTGGGCCATGCCGCCGCGCATCGCCCCCGGCGCCGAGAAGGCGGCGACGTACTCGTCGATGTCCTCGAGGGTGAACGCGCCCGGGTTGGCGCATTGGCGATAGAAGTGGGTTAGGAACTCGCGCTCGCGCCCGGTCACGAGCTGGATCGCGATGTCCGGCTCCGCGTTGAACGAAAGGTGGAAGAGGCGCTTGTAGTACTCGGCCTGCTCGGCCTCGTCGATGGTGATCGCGACGTCGAGCACGACGAGCCGTCGGACTTCGTCCGGATGCGCGCAGGCGTAGGCGTAGGCAGTCGGCCCGCCCATGTCGTGCCCCACCAGCGCGACGTCCCCGAATCCGAGGCCACGCACGAGCTCGTAGACGTCGACGGCGACGGTCCGCTTGTCGTAGCCGTCGAGCGGCTTCGACGATTGGCCGAAGCCGCGCAGGTCCGGCGCGATCACGGTGTACCGCTCCGCCAGGGACGGGAGGATCTTCCGCCACATGAACCAGGTCTGCGGCCACCCGTGGAGCAGCACGACCGCCGGTCCCTGGCCGGCCCGCACGTAGTGGATCTGCTGTCCGTTCGCGGGGGCCATGTGGTGATCGAAGTCGCTGAAACCCATCTCGCGAGCGTAGCCCGCGGCAGGGGAGCCGGGTTGTCCGCCCAGCGCGCCTGGGATTTCCTCTCGCGACGTCCGACGTGAGGAGATCCGTATGCAACTCGTCCCCCTCTTCCACATGAAAGCCCGCGTCGAGGCGCCGACGCTGATCGGCCCGCTGCCCGTCGGCACGCGTCAGATCTTCGCGGTCGCAGGCGGCACCTTCGAAGGCGAACGGCTCTCCGGCGCGGTGCTCCCGCCCGGCGGAGAGTGGATGCTCGACGCCGGCGACGGCTTCGGGCAGGTCGACGTCCGGCTGATGCTCCGCACGGACGACGACGTCCCGATCTACATGCGTTATTCGGGCCTGATGGACTTCAACGAGGTCGTGCAGCGCAAGCTCGCCGCGGGCCAGTCGACCGGGTTCGGCGACAACCTCTTCCTGACCCACGTCCGCTTCGAGTGCGCGGACGAGCGCTACGCGTGGCTCACTCGCGTCCTCGCCGTCGGCGAGGGTCGCATGCATCCCGATTGCGTCGAGTACGCGGTCTCCCAACTCGTGAACGGCTGACGCGGACGGAGCCCGCTTCGCCCGGCCGAGCCCGACGGCCGCTAGGCGACCTTCGATCGGTCGCCGACCACGGCGAGAACCTCTTCGATCTTCGCTTCGAGCGCCGCCCGGGAGTCCGCGACGACGGTCACGTGGCCGAGCTTGCGGCCTTCGCGCGGCGTCTTCCCGTAGACGTGGACGAACACGTCGTCCCGCCCCTCGAGCGCGTCGGTCGGCGGGATCTTGCCGATCAGGTTGATCATCGCCGAGAAGCCGTCGACCGTCGTATCCCCGAGCGGCAGACCGGCGACGGCGCGGATCTGGTTCTCGAACTGGCTCGCCGGCGCGCCTTCGATCGTCCAGTGGCCGGAGTTGTGGACGCGACAGGCCATCTCGTTCGCGACCAGGCGATCGCCTACCTGGAAGAACTCGACGACGAGAACGCCGACGTAGTCGAGGTGAGCCATGACCGCCTCGAGACCCCGCACGGCCTCCGCGAGGAGCGCGTCCGACACCTCGGCCGCCGGCGCGCGGGAGATGTGGAGGATGCCGTCGACGTGGACGTTCTCCGTCGCCGGCCAGTACTTGAGCGCGCCGTCGCGACCGCGCGCCGCGAGCACCGAGACTTCGCGGTCGAAGGGCACGAAGCCCTCGAGGATCGCCGGCTGACCTCCGATCGCGTCGAGCGCGCGCGCGACGTCTGCGGCCTCACGGAGGACGACTTGTCCCTTCCCGTCGTAGCCGAAGCGGCGGGTCTTCAGGATCGCGGGCAGGCCGATCCGTTCGACCGCCCGGTCGAGATCTTCCCGGGAGTCGACCTGCGCGAAGGGTGCCGTCTCGATCCCGAGCTCGCCGAAGAGCATCTTTTCGACGATCCGGTCGCCACTCTTCACGAGCGCGACCGGCGCGGGGTGGACCGGCACGTTCGCGACGAGCTTCTCGACGGCTTCCGCCGGCACGTTCTCGAACTCGTAGGTCACGACGTCGGTGGCCGCGAGCGCCTGCAGAGAAGCCGGGTCCGTCCAGTCGGCCGCCAGATGGCGGGTGACCCGACCCGCCACCGCATCTGCGGCGGGATCGAGCACGAGGGTCTCGACGCCGATCTGCTGAGCCGCCTGGGCGAGCATCTGCCCGAGCTGCCCGCCTCCGAGGATCCCGACCTTCATCGCTGCCTCTCCGATGCCTCTCTGCGTCCGATCAGTCGACGCTCGGATCGGGCTTCGCGAGGACGTCCGCCGTCTGGCGAGCGCGCCACTCCTCGAGCCGCTTCCTCGCCCCCGCGTCCGTCGTCGCGATCAT
>JBCCZJ010000407.1:0-5189 GCA_039187915.1 Myxococcota bacterium | reverse complement strand
GGCGGGCGCTACGACCGCCTCGCCGAGACGCTCGGCGGCAAGCCGGTCCCCGCGGTCGGCTTCGGGTTCGGGGACGCCGTGATCGGCGAGCTCCTGGCGGACGAAGGACTCTGGCCGGACCTCGATCGGGACGTGCAGGACGTCGTCTACGCGCTCGGTCCCGAGGAGAAGCCCGCAGCGATCGGCGTCGCGTCGCGGCTCCGCGCGGAGGGCCGGCGGGTCGAGCTCTGCCTCGGGCAGAGCAAGCTCAAGCGCGTGCTCGGCGACGCGGACAAGTCCGGGGCCGAGCGCGTCTTCCTGATCGGCGAGGACGAGCGAAGCCGCGGCGTCGTCAAGGTCCGCGACCTGGCCGCCCAGGAAGAGACGGAAGAGCCGCTCTAGCGCCCCTCGCGCCTTCGGATCGCCGGGAGTCTGCGGTATACAGAGGCCGGCGCGCGTACGGCCCGCCTGCCCCGTCCGGCCGGTTCGCCCCGGTCTTCGTCGGAACGCCCCTGGCCAACCCTGTCTGCTGCCCAGCCCTTTCCCCCTGTCCACCCCGTCCTCCTCCCCACCCTCGTCCCCGCGGCCCCGCGCCGCTCGAGTCGTCATGTCCGAATGGACCCCGAAACAGAGCGCGGATCTCTACCGGATCGCGGACTGGGGCGAAGGCTTCTTCTCGGTCTCGCCGGAGGGCAACCTGCGCGTCCACCCGCGCGGCGCCGGCGTCGGGACGGGCACGAGCGACGCGCGGAGCGCGGCGCTCCCTTCGATCGACCTGCCCCATCTGGTCGGGGAGCTCGAGCGGCGCGGCCTGCGCCGGCCGATGCTGATCCGATTCTCCGACATCCTCGCGTCCCGGATCGGGCATCTCGCGGGCTGCTTCTCGGAGGCGATCGAGGAGCACGGTTACGGCGGGCGGTGGCGCGGCGTCTATCCGATCAAGGTGAACCAGCAGGCGCACGTCGTCGAAGAGGTCGTCGGGTTCGGCGCGCCCTTCGGCGTCGGACTCGAGGCCGGCAGCAAGCCCGAGCTGCTGATCGCGCTGGCCCTGCTCGACACCGAGGACGCCCTGCTCGTCTGCAACGGCTACAAGGATCGCGCCTACGTCGAAACCGCGCTCCTGGCCCAGCGCCTGGGTCGCAACCCGGTGATCGTCGTCGATCGCTACAGCGAGATCGACTTGATCGTGAAGGCCGCCGCGGGCCTCGGCATCCGGCCGCACGTCGGCCTACGCGCGCGGCTCTCGACCGTCGGCGCGGGACGCTGGGTCGAATCGAGCGGCGAGCGATCCAAGTTCGGGCTCTCCGCGGACGAGCTGGTCCGCGCCGTCGAGCGCCTGCGCGCCGAGGACATGCTCGACTGCATCGAGCTCCTCCATTTCCACATCGGCAGCCAGATCACGTCGATCCGCGCGCACAAGGACGCGCTGCGCGAGGCGATGCGGATCTACGTCGGGCTCCACCGACTCGGCGCGACCTCGCTCCGACTGCTCGACGTCGGCGGCGGGCTCGGCGTCGACTACATGGGCGGCGGGACCGACGACCCGTCTTCGATGAACTACTCCACGCAGGAGTACGCCAACGACATCGTCTTCGCGGCGAGCCAGGCCTGCGCGGACGAAGGCATCCCGGAGCCCGACATCGTGACCGAGTCGGGCCGCGCCATGGTCGCGCACCACTCCGTCCTGGTCTTCGACGTGATCGGCGTGAACCGCGACCAGAGCCCGGCGACGCCGCCGGCCTGCGAAGAGGACGACCACGCGGTCCTGCACGCGCTCAAGGAAGCGGTCGACGCGATCGCGCCGGAGACCCTCTCCGAGTGCTATCACGATCTGCTCCACGGCCGAGACGAAGCCGCCTCCCTCTTCTCGCTCGGCTACCTCGACCTGCGCGGCCGCGCGAAGTCCGAGACGCTCTTCCATACGGGATGCCGGCGCATCGGTGAGATCCTCGGCCACCTCGGCGAGACGCCCGAGGGCTTCGAGGACCTGACCGCGCTCTTGACCGACACCTATTTCGGGAACTTCTCGATCTTCCAGTCGGCCCCGGACGCGTGGGCGGTCAAGCAGGTCTTCCCGGTCATGCCGATCCACCGGCTCGAGGAGGAGCCTTCCCGCAACGGCACGATCGTCGACCTGACCTGCGACTCCGACGGCCGCCTCGACCGCTTCATCGGCGAAGGCGAGGAGCAGCCGACGCTCCGCCTCCATCCCTGGAACGGCGCGACCTACTTCCTGGCCGTCTTCCTCGTCGGGGCCTACCAGGAGATCCTGGGCGACCTGCACAATCTCTTCGGCGACACGGACGCGGTCCACGTCCGCCTCGACGACGAGGGAGGCTACGAGGTCGAGCACCTCGTCGAGGGCGACGCGGTGACCGAGGTCCTCTCCTACGTCCAGTACGACAAGCGCGCCCTCTCGGAGCGGGTGCGTCGAACGATCGAGCGCGCCCTGCGCGCGGGCCGGATCTCGCTGGAGGATTCGGCGCTCCTGCGAAAACGCTACGACCAGGGACTGCACGACTACACCTACCTGTCCGACGAGAGTTGACCGTGGCCGCGAAGAAGAAGTCTCCCCCCAAGAAGAGCCCGCGCGACGTCCGCGTCTACTCCTGGAACGTGAACGGCATCCGGGCCGCGACCAAGAAGGGACTCGACCAGTGGGTCCAACGCTCGCAGGCGGAGATCATCGGCCTGCAGGAGGTCCGCGCGGACGCGACCTCGATCCCCGAGGAGATCCTCGCGCTCGACGACTACGAACAGCACTACGTCGCCGCCGAGAAGAAGGGCTACTCGGGCGTCGGGCTCTTGTCGAAGCGCAAGCCCGATCGACTCGACACGACGCTCGGCGAGACCCGCTTCGACAGCGAGGGACGGCTCCAGGTCGCGCGCTTCGGTCGGCTGGTCGTAGCCAACGGCTACTTCCCGAACGGCTCTGGCAAGGATCGCAGCAACGATCGCGTGCCGTACAAGCTCGATTGGTATCGCGCGCTCTTCGACAAGGTCGAGAAGTGGCGACGCGGCGGCTACCGCGTCCTCGTGATGGGCGACTGGAACACGGCCCACAAGGAGATCGACCTCGCCCGGCCGAAGGACAACCGAAAGACCTCCGGCTTCCTGCCCGAGGAGTGCGCCGAGCTCGACCGCTGGGTCGAGGCGGGATGGGTCGACACCTTCCGCGCCTTCGAGCCCGGCCCCGACCACTACTCGTGGTGGAGCCAGCGCTTCGGGGTCCGTGCGAAGAACATCGGCTGGCGGATCGACTACGTCCTCGCGTCGCCCTCGGCGATGCCCTTCGTCCGCAACGCGTTCATCGAGCCGGACACCCAGGGCTCGGACCACTGCCCGATCGGGGTCGACCTCGATCCCGCGATCTTCGGCTGAACGGAGCTTTCCCCATCCATGGCCAAGAACGACCCGATCGACGGCGACCGTACCTATTACGACCCGGAAGCGGTCCCGAATCCGACCGTCTGGCGCGAGAAGCGGCGGCTGGCCGACGCCATGCGCCGCGTGATCGAGCACATGGTCCTCTCCGACGCGCCAGAGGACGAGCTCGCGAGCGCCGCCGATGCCCTCGAGCGCTACGCGGATCGCCTCGAGAGCCATCCGAAGCTGGTGCGCGTGATGGGGCATCCCGAGGCCGCCACCTCCGGCGACGCGGCCGCCTTCTTCGACCAGAGCCCGATCATCGGCCTCGCCAATCCCCTGGCCCCACCCCTCGCGGTGGCCCGAACCGGCGACCTGACCGCCCGCGCGACGGCGACCTTCGGCTCCGCCTACGAAGGCCCGCCCGGCCACGTCCACGGCGGCTGGATCGCCGCCGCCTTCGACGAGGTGCTCGGATACGTGCAGAGCCTCGGCGGCAATCCCGGCATGACCGGGCGCTTGATCGTGCACTACCGCCGTCCGACCCCGCTCCATACCGAGTTGCGCTTCGAAGCCCGCCTCCTGCGCGAAGAGGGACGCAAGATCTTCACCGAAGCCCAGGTCTACGTCGGTGATACGCTGACCGCCGAGTCGGAGGGGCTCTTCCTGTCGATCCCCTCGGAGCGCCTCCAGGCGCTCGCGAGCGAGGCGATCGCCGCTCGGAACGAGGCCGACCGTTAGGCGAACGCTCGGTCCCGACCCGGACCGGGCCCGACCGGAAAAGGTTCCGCGACGCCCGGTCCGACGACCGCGCGCGATTTTCGTCGCTCCGCGCTGCCCGCTTTGCGCCTCCCGGCCGCCTTCCTCGTCGAACCCGATCGGGAGCGCGCCATGAAATCCATCCTCCGCTTCGTGCTGCAGGGCCTCGTCGGCCTGTCGATCGCCTGCTCCGGCGGCGGGTCCGGCGGATCCAGCGGCCCCACCGGACCGGCCGGCGTCACCACGAACGGCGACTACGAAGGCCTCCAGAGCTTCCGCACCCACATCCGCCTCGTCGACGTCCGGACCGGTGCAGCGACCGCCGAAGACGATTGTCTCGGCGACATCCGGATCGTGATCGACGACACCGCCGCCAAGGTGATCACGGGCGACGGTCGCTGTGACCTCGTGCTGAGCCGGAACGGAGCCACGTACTCGATCGTGGGCGGCTTCCTGAACGACACCGACATCGAAGGCGTGATCGCGATCGAGTTCTCCGGCGTGACCCACCGTCTCGGCTTCACGGGAAATGTCGTCCGCAACCGCGTTCGAGCCGCTTTCACGGGGCGAACCGGTCAGACCTCCCGGCTCGGGGTCGACTGGAACGGCGACTTCACCGCGACTCGGATCTGACCCCGCCGCCCGAGCGGCCTCGATCTGCCCGGACGGATGCCCCCGCATCCGGAGCCGGACCCGGCGGAAGGCCGGAACGCCCTTCCCCGAGGACCCGGCTCTCGAGGCCCTGCGCGCCCCTCGCTCGTCGAGGGGCGCGTCTGCGTTCCGAGCCCGCCCGCGTTGCCCGCTTCCCGAGCCGATCACGCCTTCTCTTCCAGATCCCTCGAACCGGAGCCCGAGCGACCATGGGACACATCCGACGACAGCGCTCTCGCCGTTTCGACGGCCGGCGCGGCCGCCAGGCCGCTCTCTTCGGCCTGGGCGTCGCATTCGGCCTCGCTCTCGGCCCGGCGCTCGGGCTCGTCCGCGCGCAGGCCCCCGCGGTTCCCGAGGAGCGCCCGGTCGCGCGCGCGTCACGCCCGAACGAGACCGGGCCCCTTCCCGCCGCGGGCTCGCCCACCCCCCCGCCG
>JBCCZJ010000406.1:0-5202 GCA_039187915.1 Myxococcota bacterium | reverse complement strand
GCGCGCTCGCCTGGGTCAGCCCGCCGCTTCGGAGGCGAGATCCTCGATCTGCACCTCGAGCTCGGCGATCACGCGTGTCAGCGGGCGCGCGTCCGGTCGCTTCGCGTGGACGCGCTGGGCGTAGGCGAGCGGGTCCGCATCGATCAGCCCTTCGGCCATCAAGAGGTTCGCGACCGCGGAACCTGCTTCGCCCACCGAGTCCATTCGCACCCTGCCTGCCCGTGGCATACGGACCCGCTTCGTATCGGCACGACGCCCGCCGGGACGGATGGGGGCTTCTCGCGGGCACGGGGTGGGGGAATGACCCGAGCGGGTGGGGCGGCGTCGGTGTCCGGCGTCACGCTCGGCGTCGGATCGTCGCTCGGGTCGAGGCGCGGCCGCGGAGGGTTCGTCGCCGTTTCGCCGTCGGGGTGATCCAGGGCACCGACCCACGCGCCGTCACGGTGGACCGTTCCCGTCCAAGGAGGAATGCACCATGCGTTTCACACTCTCTCAGATCGCCCTGCTTCTCACGCTCCTGCTCGCGACCGTGGCGGTTGCTGGCGGGAAGGAAGACGCCGCGGATGCGGCGACCACGCCGCCGATCGAGTCCGCGCCCCCGGACACGGAGATCGCGGCCCCCGCTTCGCCGGCGCCGGCGGAGGGGGATCCGGAAGCCGCCGGCGAGGAAGCCGACGACTAGGGCTTCCCGGCGTTCCGCGAGGACCCCGATGGATCGGGCCTACGCGTCTTCCGCGAGGACCCCGATGGATCGGGCCTACGGGTGTTCCGCGAGGTGACCGGAGAGCGAGCCGGTCGCCTCGCGGGATGCCGCCTCAGGCCGACTCGAACTGGTCGAGGAAGCTCTCGGCCTCCCGGATCGAGGCGTCGATGTCCCGGATGAGCGACTCGACGTCGCCCTGGATCTCGACCGCGGTGTCTTCGAGCGAAGCGATCGCCCGCGCGTTCAGGTTGTGCTTCAGGTAGAGCACCTCGCCGCGGAACGCTTCGAGCACCGGCGCCATCTTCGACTCGGACCGCTTCATGGCGCCGATCACCTTGCCGTAGCGCGTCTTCGTCTGGTCGAGAAGACGGCGACTGTCTCGCCTCCGGGCCTCGCGCGGAATCAGCTCGATCTCCGCGCCCCACTCGTCCCAGAGATCCGCGGCGACCTGCTCGATCGATTCGATTCGATCGCTCACGTCGTCGGCGCGCGCGACGCAGCGTTCGTAGTCGCTGTTCAGCCGATCGTAGATCGCCTCCAGGTCGCCGCCTTCGAAGTTGGCGGCCTCCTTGAGGCGCTCGTACGTGGTCTTGATCTGCTCCTGCGCTTCCGCCTGGTCATCGCGCCCGCTCTCGATCCGGGAGCGGAGGATGTCGCGCTTGCCTTGACCGATCTGCTCCATCGCCGAGTAGTAGGCGTTGGTGCAGCCGGTCAGGCCGACCAGGACGAGGAGCGCCACGAGCGATCGCGCGCGAGGCGTGAGGGAACGAAGAGTCATGCGTTCGCTTTCTCGATGAAGGGAGAGGGTACGGTCGGGCGGGAAGGGCACGGCACGGGTCCAGCGCCGCAGAGGAATCAGCCGAGGATCGCGCGGAAGGCCGCGCGAACTTCGTTCACGAAGAGCTCGGGCTGCTCGAAGGCCGCGAAGTGGCCGCCCTTGTCGAGCACGTTGTGGTAAGCGAGCTGCTTGTAGCGGGCTTCGCACCAGCGACGTGAGGCCTTGAAGATCTCGTGGGGGAAGACGCTCACGCCGACCGGCACCCCGACCTCGAGCATGGGCGGGTTGCTGAAGCTCTCCCAGTAGAGCCGGGCGGAGGAGGCGCCGGTCCCGGGCCACCAGTAGAGCATGACGTTGTCGAGCATCTCGTCGCGGGTGAGCGCGTTCTCGGGATGGCCGTTGCAGTCGGTCCAGCTCCAGAACTTCTCCATGATCCAGGCGGCCTGGCCGACGGGCGAGTCGACGAGGCCGTAGCCGAGGCTCTGGGGCCGGGTCGACTGCTGCTTCGAGTAGCCCGAGTCCTTCTCCTGGTAGTGCTGCATTCCGGCGAGCGCGGCCTGCTCGAGCTCCGTCAGGTCGCTCATCGAGTCCTCGGTCGGCGGCGCGATCGCCATGTTGAGGTGGATGCCCTTGCAGTGGGTCGGGTCCTGGCCGCCGATGCACGTGGTGACCATCGCGCCCCAGTCGCCGCCCTGCGCGACGTACGCGTCGTAACCGAGGCGCGCCATGAGCGTCGCCCAGGTGTCGGCGATCTTGCCGAGGCCCCAGCCGGTCTCGGTCGGCTTGTCGGAGAAGCCGTAGCCGGGCAGGGAGGGGCAGACGAGGTGGAACGCGTCTTCGGCCTTGCCGCCATGAGCGACGGGGTTCGTCAGCGGTTCGATCACCTTCTGGAATTCGACGATCGAGCCCGGCCAGCCGTGGGTCATGATGAGCGGCGTGGCGTTCTCTTCCGGGGACTTCACGTGGACGAAGTGGATGTCGAGCCCGTCGATGTTCGTCTTGAACTGCGGAAAGCGATTCAGCAGAGCTTCGCGCGCCTTCCAGTCGTACTCGTTCTGCCAGTACGCGGCGACCTCCTGGACGTAGGCGAGCGGGATGCCCTGCTCCCAGTCGTCGACGGTCTCCTTGTTGGCCCATCGCGTATTCGCGAGGCGCTGCTTGAGGTCGGCGATCTCCTCGTCGGAGACGTTGATTTCGAAGGGGGTGATCTCGCTCATCGGGCAGGCGCTCCGCGGGCCCCGAACGGGGCGGAATGGAAGTTCGGGCGAGGCGAGAGAATGGAAGAAGGCATGCGCCGCGTCGAGGGGGCGCACGGTCGTGACGTCCCTTTCCAGCAAAGCCGCGGATTCCTTCGGAAATCGGGACCAAGCGCCTCTTCCGGTCAGTCGTCCTCGTAGGCGAGCTGCGGAAAGAAGTCGGCCGGGCGGCCTTCCGGCGTGTAGTCGAGCAGGTTCCAGATTGGGAAGGCCATGTCGACGTGGCGCGGGTGCTGGCCTTCCTCGTTCTCGGCGAAGAAGAGCTCGCTCGACCAGAAGTGGCGGATCGTGCGCCCGTCGCGGCGGAACACGTTGATCATCGGGATCTGCGCGCCGTCCGAAGACTCCGAGAGATAGTCCGCGTGGTAGGTGTTGCGGGCGCTCGACAGCATGCGCAGCGCATCCCACCCGCGCTGCGCCGCCCAGTCGGTGACCGGGTCGATCGGACCGCGGGCGACCACGGCGAGGTTCAGCACGCCGCGGACGTGCGGGGCCACCCCGGCGAGGGCGTCGAGGAACGAGGTGCACATGGGACAGGGATCCGCGTCTTCGGCGTACATGAAGCTGTAGAGGAGCAGGCTCTTGTCCGGGCGCGCGAAGAGCGCGGAGAGCGGGACCGGGCGCGTGCCGCCGTCCGGAGCGCGCTCCTCGAAGACGTAGTCCGTGGGAATCGGGCCGCCCGGAGGCAGGGCGCGCCGTAGCGCCGCGACCCGCTCCACCTCTCGCCGGAGCGAACGCTCCGCTTCGAGCAGCGCGTCGCGCGCCGCCCGGTAGGCGGCGTCTTCTCCGGGAATCTGCACGGGCATGGCTCGTTCCTCCTCGTTCGGGTGGGCTCGAGCGGCGCTTCAATCGTCGCTGTAGACGACCGTCCCCGCGTGCGGGTCGAACGTCCCGGTCGCGCGGAGAAACGCGTCGATCGTCCATTCGCCCGCGTGCCTCGCTTCCTGCGTGACGGTGAGCGGGTCGAAGAGGCCGACGCGATCCCTCTCGAGATAGAAGATCTCGCCATTCCAGCGCCCCGCCTCTTCGTGACAGAGCGCGGCGATCAGGCGCGCGATGTTCTCGGGAGGCTGGAGCGCGGCCTGGAGGCCGTCGGCCATCCGGGCGCCGTCGGGGCCGTCGGCGCGGAAGCGGTCGATCGCGGTCGTGACCATGCGCGTCTCGGTCGCGGCAGGGTTCACGGCGTTGACGGTGATCCCGAACTCGCCCAGGTCGCGGCTCGCGACGTTCGTCAGTCCGAAGACCCCGCCCTTGCCGGCGCCGTAGGCGACCTGACCCGGGACGCCGAGGAGGCCGGCGCGCGAGACCACGTTCACGACGCGTCCGTAGCCCGCGCGTTTCATGTGCGGCGCCGCGGCGCGCAGACAGAAGAAGGTGCCGTGGAGATGACTGGCGACGACGCGGGTGAAGAGCTCGGGATCGTGATCCCAGATCGGCGCCGTCGCGGAGAGGCCCGCGTTGTTCACGAGGACGTCGACGCGTCCCCACGTGTCGAGGGCCGTTTCGATGATGCGCTGCGCGCCCGACCATTCGGCGACCGAGTCGGCGTTGTCGGTCGCGTCTCCGCCCTCGTCCCGGATCTCCTGGGCGACGCGGGCGGCCGGGGTCGCGTCGGGTCCGTCGCCCTCGAGGCCGCCTCCGAGATCGTTGACGACGACCCGGGCGCCGCAACCGGCCAGGGCGAGGGCGGTCGCGCGACCGATCCCGCGGCCCGCGCCCGTCACGATGGCGACACGACCTTCGAGCGGTTGGGGCAAGGGCGTCTCCTGTGGAACGAGCCAGCGATGGGCAGGCCTTCCGCGTCGGGGCGGCAAGCGGGCAGAGCGTAGCGAGCGACGTCGCGGCGAGGGACGCCGGGTCCGTTGCAGGGCTTCTGCCCGCCGGTACAGTCGGAGCATTCTCAGGGCGGGGTGAAAGTCCCCACCGGCGGTATGCGGCGCGAGCCGCGAGCCCGCGAGCGCCGGCGCGCACGAAGAGCGCGTCGGGTCAGCAGATCCGGTGAGAGGCCGGAGCCGACGGTGATAGTCCGGATGGAAGAGAAGGTCGTCGAGAGACGCGACGCACGGGTGTGCGATGCGCCTCCTCGAGATCCGTGCGCTCTGGGTGCTCGTGAGGACACGGGCCTTCGCAACCCAACCGGAGCGCTCGATCGATGAGGAGAGTCCGATGACACCCACTCGTTATGCATTCGTGAAGGCCAGCTGGCACGTCGACATCGTGAACGAAGCCCTCGCCGGCTTCGGCGAGATCGTCGGCGAAGAGAACGTCGACGTATTCGACGTGCCCGGCGCGTTCGAGATTCCACTGCTCTCGCGGGACCTCGCGAAGACCGGCCGGTACCTGGCGGTGATGGGGTGCGCCTTCGTCGTGGAGGGCGGGATCTATCGCCACGTTTTGGTGGCGTCGACCGTGGTCGAGGGCCTGATGCGCGCCCAGATGGACACGGACGTGCCCGTCCTGTCGGT
>JBCCZJ010000405.1:0-5203 GCA_039187915.1 Myxococcota bacterium | reverse complement strand
CTCGAGCGCCTGGAGCCGGGCCGCATGCAGCGCGCGCCAATCGCGGGCGCAAGCGATCTCGACGTTGCGCAGGTGTTCCATCGAGTCGACCTGCGGCCCGGCGACGTCGGCGGTCATGCTGAGCGGGACGTGCGAGGCGATCGGCAGGCCGTCTTCTCGCGCGGCCGCGACGAGCGCCGCGAAGACCTCGGGCGAGACCAGCTCGTAGATCTTGATCAGATCGGCGCCCCCCGCCGCGAGCGCCGCGACCTGTCGGGCGGCGACCTCGGGATCGGGCACGGACGTGCCGAGCGCAGGCTGTGCAGCCGTCTCGCCGTCGTAGACGACGTGCCGACCGTCGAGGAGCGGCCCCGAAAGGAAGATGCGTGGCGCCGGCGCGCCCTCGGCGCGCAGCCGATCGCGCAGCGCGACCTGGGTCGCGAAGTGGCCGCCGGTGTCGCGCACGCTCGTGACGCCCCAGTCGAGGAAGAGCCCGGGCATGGCTTCCGTCAGCGCCGCGTCGTAGAGGAAATGCACGTGGGCGTCCCAGAGACCCGGGATCAGGAAGCGCCCCGCCCCATCGATGCGTTCGCGCGCGGCGGGGCCCTGCCCGGTCGGCCCGACCCAGACGATCCGGTCGCCGTCGACCACGACGCGTCGGCCGGCCTCGACGCGCGTCGTGACGCCCCGATCGGTGCCGCCGTCCACGTGGATCACCGTCACGTCGTCGATCGCGAGGGCCGCCTCCGAAACCGACGCCTCGCGGGGCGTGGCACACCCGAGCATCAGGCTCGCGATCACGAGACCCATCCCTCTCCGTCGAATCCAGTCGGGCACGCCGCATCTCCCTTCCCGCTGCTCCGAGCTCGGGCGTTCGCCCCATGCCTCGCTCGGGCCAAGGCCCGCTTTTCCCCTGCGCGCGGGATTCCGCCAGCTTATCCCTTACGCCCGCGCCTTCGCTGCCGATGCAGGAAGGGATGTCGCACGTCCCCGAATCGCCCGAAGCCCGGCGCACCCTGCTCCTGCTCGGCTGCGGCCGGGAGCAGATCGAGGCGCTCCAGATCGCCCGCGAGCTCGGCTACCGGACCGTCGCCTTCGACAACGATCCGGAGGCGGTCGGACGCCACCACGCGGACGTCTTCGCGCGGGTCGATCTCAAGAACGAGACCGCCCTCCTCGGGCAGGCCGAGCTCGCGAACCCCGACGGCGTCTTCGTGCACGCGGCCGAGCTGGCGGTCGAGGCCGCGACCGTCGCCGAAGCCCTCGGCCTGCCGGGCCTCACTATCGAATCGGCCCGCACGGCGACCGCCAAGCAGCGGCGCATCGCGCGCTTCGCCGAGGCCGGGATCCAGACGCCGGCCTACCGCGTCCTCGACCGCGCCGCGTCGGTCGAGGCCTGGCAGGCTGCGGCGCGCGAGATCGGATTCCCGTGCGTTCTCAAGCCGACCGACCCGGCCGGGGCGCGCGGCGTCGAGCGGATCGACGACGCAGCCGGCGTGGCCGCCTATCACGCGAGCCGCACGCGCTTCGCCTGCGCCCACTTCGTCTGCGAGGAACGACTCCGAGGTCTCGAGCTCTCGACCGAGAGCGTCCGCGCGGGCGGCAAGCTGCTCCACCATGCGATCGCCCTGCGTCACTACGACACGACCGAAAGCCATGCCCCCGCCTTCATCGAGGACGGTCATTCGCTGCCCTACGCGCTGCCGGGCCCGCTCCGCGCCGAGGTCGAACGCGTGATCGAGCGGGCCTTCAACGTCCTCGGCGTCGACGAAGGCGTCCTCAAGGGCGACCTCCTGATCGACGCCGACGGCCGGGTCTTCGTGATCGAGATGGCGGCGCGCACGAGCGGCGGACGATTCGCCGACACCGTCGTCCCGCTCGGGACCGGCGTGAACATTCTCTACCCGCTGATCGAGCTCGCCATGGGCGACGCGTTCTCTCGCGACTGGTTCACGCCCGATCGCGCGGTCGGCGTCTCGCAGCGTTTCTTCCTCCACGACGCGCCCGGGACCGTCCGCCGCTGGCCCGCGCTCCGCGCGCTGGTGGCGAAGCCCTGGGTCTGCGCGTGGTCGATCGACACCGACCGCTTCCGGACCGGCCACCTGCCTCGGATCACGAGCCACCGGGAACGGCTCGGCTACGTGATCTGCACCGGCGAGACCCGGGAGGAAGCGGACGCGCGCGCCCTCGCCATCACGGGTGCCTTCGCAGAAGCCCTCGAACTCGAGCCGGACGCGGAGACGTCTCGATGAGCGCCCCGCGCGATCTCGTCCTGGTGGGCACCGGCGCCTTCGTCACCGAGGACGCCTGGGGCCCGGGCGTGCTCGCCCGGAGCCTCGCCCAGTGGTGCAGCGACCACGCGGATCCTGCGCGCGAGCTGACGGTCGTCCACCGCTCGGCCGGTGGACGCGAGCGGTTCCTGCGGACCTGGAAGACGATCGAAACGGAGGTGCCGCGAGCGCCTGCGCTGCGTTTTCTGTCGGCGAACGACGACGCGCTTCCCGCTCGCGTCGCCGCTGCCCAGGCGCTCTTCGTCTGCGTCCCCGACGCGGCCCACGCCGACTACGTCGAGCTCGGAATCGCCGCGCGCACCCCGACCTGGATCGTGAAGCCGCTCACGGGAGAAGGCGCCGCCTCGATCGCGCTCGCCGAAGCGGCGCGGACGGCGGACGTGCCCGTCTGGGTCGACTATCACAAGCGCTTCGACGTCTCGAACCGCGGCTTGCGGCACGCCCTCGACCAGGAAGAGCTCGGCGCGCCGCGGCTCGTGAGCGTCCGCTACTCGCAGCCGAGGGATCTTCCGCTGGACGGCTTCGCATGGGCGAAGGACACGGACGTCTTCACCTACATCGGCTGCCACTACGTCGACCAGCTCTACTACGTCCTCCCCGGACTCGAGATCGATCGGGTCGAGGCCCACGGGATCTCCGGGCCGGTCCACGCCGAACACGGCGGCCTCGCATTCGACACCGTGCTCGCGCGCCTCGACGGCGTCTGGCGTGGCCGGCCCGTCAGCGCGCAGTTCGAGGTCGGCTGGGGCAATCCGGAGGGCAGCCCGACCAAGAGCCTGCAGATCGTCGAGGTCGTCTGCGATCGCGGACGCTACTTCCTCGATCAGGCCCGCCGAGGCGGCGAGCGCTGGAGCGACGGGGGGGTCAGCGTCCCGAATCCCTGGTTCTTCTCACGCGTCCATGACCCGCTGACCGGGGCCGCCCGGTATCAGGGCTACGGCGACGACTCCGTCCGCCACTTCCTCGACTTCACCGAGGCCCCGCGCGAAGCCCGGCGCCGGATGCGCGCCAACGCCTCGCTGCCCTGGATCGACGCGGCGGCCCGGGTCGACCGCGTGCTCGAGCGGGTCCGCGCCGCGCTCGAAGCCGACTAGCGCGCCCGCTTCGGAACCGCGCGGAGCTGTGCTATTCGGTGCCGGCGCCCGTTCCGAGGAACCCCCTTGGCCGACTCCGGATTCGTCGCAGGACTGAGCGTCCTCCGCCACCGCAACGTCGCGTGCCTCTTCCTCGCCTACCTGGTCACGCACACGGGGACGGCGATGGCGCCGATCGCGATGGCCTTCGGCCTGCTCGAGATGACGGGCTCCACCCGCGCGTCGGGCCTCGTCGTCGCGGCGCCGACGGCGGCCGGCGTCGTCGTGCTCCTGCTCGGGGGCGCGATCGCCGACCGTACGTCGCGCAAGCGCGTGATCGTCTTCGCCGAGAGCCTCGCCATGGCGGCTCAGCTTTCGATCGCGGGACTCCTGCTCACGGACACCGCGACGATCCCGCTGCTCACGCTCCTCATGCTCGTGAACGGAACGGCGATGGCGTTCAACGCGCCCGCCTCGTCGGGCCTGATCGTCCAGATCGTCGACCGCGAAGAGCTTCAGGCCGCCAACGCCCTGCTCGGCATGGCCCGCAACTCCGCCGTCGCGGTCGGCGCGACGCTCGGAGGGCTGCTGGTGGCCTTCGTGGGCGCGGGATGGACGCTCGCGATCGACGGACTCTCGTTCGGTGCGTCCGCGCTGCTCGTGGCGTCGATGCGCCCGCGCGCCCAGCGCACTGCGCCGAGCGCCTCCATGATCGACGACCTGCGCCAGGGCGCCCGGGAGTTCTTCTCGCACACCTGGCTCTGGGTGATCGTCGCCCAGTTCTCGCTCCTGGTCGCGGTCCAGGAGAGCACGTTCGGCCTGCTCGGGCCCGCCGTCGCCCGGAACACGCTCGGCGGCGCGACGGCCTGGGGTTCGATCGCGGGCCTGGCCGGCGTCGGGACGTTGATCGGCGGCCTGATCAGCCTGCGCGTGCGCCCCCGCTATCCGATGCGGACGGGGACGCTGCTGACCTTCACGTTCGCGATGATCCCCCTCGCGCTCTCGGTCCCGCTTCCGACGCACTGGATCGGCGCGATCGCCTTCGTGCAGGGCATCACGGGCAGCATCTTCGGCGTGCTCTGGTACACGACCGTCCAGAAGAAGGTGCCCGAGGAGATGCTGTCGCGGGTCGGCGCCTACGATCATCTGGGATCGATCGCCCTCGCCCCGATCGCGGTCGTCGTGACCGGCATCCTCTTCGAGGAAATCGGTGCGCGCTCGACGATGCTGCTCTGCGCGGCGGCGGTCCTGGCTCCGTCTCTCGCCGCCTTCGCAGTTCACGACGTCCGCCACATGACGACCGACGAGTGAAGCGCCGAGGCGAAGTGCGGCTCGACGCCGGAGACCGGCCCTCGAATGGACGAAGCGCCGTGATCGCGGGCTAGATCGTGATCCAGACGGCCTCGCCGTGCCGGCCGGCGCGCTGGAAGACGTCGACGAGACGGACGAGCGTGACCTGGTACTCACGATTCTCGACGGCGACCCGGTACTCCGTCGGCGCTTCACCCGAGGCCTCGGCCACGACGAACTCGTACTCCGCGCCGTAGGTCTTGCGGTCGGCGTCGTAGAGGATCGAGCGGGCCTCCTCGACCAGCGCCGGCCGGACCAGGACGGGAGCGCCGCCGCCGAGCGTCCCCTCCAAGCCCAACGCGTTCAGTCGGTCGACGACGCCGTGACCGACCATCGCGTGGAGGGAGTTCGCCGAGATCTGCATCCGCTCCTCGAGCTCGAACGCGCCCTCGGCGTCCAGACGCACGAGACCCGCCGCGCCCGTGCGAAAGGGCGGCGGCGGGTCGTCGAATTCCGAGCGCGCCAGGTAGACGCGCGCGTGCGTCGCAGCCATGCGTCTTCGCCGAGTGG
>JBCCZJ010000404.1:0-5206 GCA_039187915.1 Myxococcota bacterium | reverse complement strand
CGGAGGCGAGGGCGATCCGCATGAGCGGGAGCTGGGACTCGGTCAGGCCCGCCTCGCGCGCCTGCGCTGCGCGTGCGCCGGCGTAGTACTGCACGAGTTCGACCGTCGCGGGCCCTCCGATCTCGGGTTCCGCCTCCGCTTCCTCGAAGAGCGTCTCCGCCAGCGCCTCGGCCTTTTCCTCCTGTCGCAGGGCCACGAAGTCGAGGGCGAGCCGGGCGCGCATCCCGTGGACGGCGCGTCGCTGGGCGTTCGCGGCCGGACGTCCCGCGAGCTGCAGCGCCGCCTGGGCGAGTCGCTCCTCCGCGACGTCGAAGTCGCCGGTCTGGCGGGCGAGGCGGGCCGCGCGGGTGAGCGCGTACCAGCTCTGCTCGCTTTCCTCGGGTCGAGCCTCGAGGGCCGCGAGGTCGACCGTGTCCGTCTCGCTCCCGATCTCGAGCAGGACGGGCGCGGCGGGGCCGCCCTCGGCGGGCGTCTCCGCCTCGTCGGGATAGTTGAGCGCGGCGCACCCGATCCACGTCGAGACGAGGCCGAGGAGCGGGAGCATTCGCCAGGCCGGCATGTCAGAACCTCACGTAGAGCTCGTCGTCGCGGAGCTCGATGGGATAGGTGGCGAGCGGCTTGCTCGTCGGGCCGCCGGTCGGGCAGCCGTCGCGGACGTCGAAGCGGGCGCCATGGAGGGTGCACACGATCTCCACGCCCTCGACCGGCTCGTGCGTGAGCGGCCAGGCCGCGTGGGTGCATCGGTTCGAGACCGCGAAATATTCGTCGCCGAGGCGCAAGACGAGGATTTCCTGGTCGCCGATCCGGACCGCCTGCTTTTCCCCTGGCGAGAGTGGCCCTCCGGGCGCGTCGCGCGGCGCCTCCACGGGCATCTCGATCCTCTGCCAGGACATGGAACCTCCGATCCTCGCGCGGTGCCGTCCCCGCGAGGTGCCGGCGTGCAGAACGCGCGCAAGAGCGTGCCTGGCCTGAACGTCCACGCCGGCGGGGACCCGAAACCTAGCGCGGCTCGAGGTCGGCGGCCGACTCTGGCCGCTATCCTGCCGGCAGAGCTCGAAACGGAGGTCGCATGCAGACGAGCGGATCACTTCGAAGCGGGGGGAACCCGAAGCGGGGCGGGCGGGCGACGCCGGCGCGGATGGCGCTGATGCTCATCGCCCTGGTGGTCGGTGGCTGTCAGACCTTCAACGTGCGCTCCGACTGGGACGACACGGTCCGCTTCGAGGAGCTTCGCCGCTTCCATTTCGAGGCGCCACCGACCGTCGAGGGGGCGAACCCCTTCGCCGACAATACGCTCATGCGGAAGCGGATCCGCACGGCCGTCGAAGCGGTCCTGGGCGAGCGCGGCTTCCGCCCGGCGGCGTCGCGCGCACGGGCCGACTTCGTGATCACCTACCAGGTCCTGCTCGAGGAAGAGCTGCGCGTCGACAGCACGGGCGTCGACATCGGGGCGGGGGGTTGGCGCCGGCCCTACGGCTACGGCGTCTTCGGATCGACGACCACGCGCGTGAACAACTTCCAGGAAGCGACCCTCATCCTCGACGTGCTCGATCCGGAGAAGAACGAGCTCACCTGGCGCGGCTGGGGACAGCGAATGCTCTCCACCAAGGACCGCGATCGGAGCGAGGAGCGTCTCCGCGAAGGCGTTCGCGCGATCCTCGACCGCTTCCCGCCCGGGCGCGAATAGCACCGGACCGGGCGCCGCGCCGATCCGGGCGCGACGCTACGCCGGGGCGCCGGTCTTCTCGGTCGGGAGCACCACGTGGAAGCGGGCGCCCGGATAGGGATCGTCCGCTTCGCACGAGGCCGGGTCGAGCCACATGCGGCCGCCGTGGTCGACGACGATGCCGTGGGCGACCGAGAGGCCGAGCCCGGTTCCGCCGTCCCGCAGCCGGGTCGTGAAGAAGGGGTCGAAGACCGACGAGGCGTCGGTGGCGTCGACGCCCGGGCCGTCGTCGGCGATCACGACTTCGACCTCGCCGTTCTCCGTCGCATGGGACGAGACGGAGACGCGCGCGTCGCGCGGCTGGGCCTCCACCGCGTTCCGGATCAGGTTCACGAAGACCTGCTCCAGCTCGATCGGATTCATCAGGGCCATCCGCTCCGAGGCGTCCGCATCGAGCGAGAGCTCGACGGTCGCGCCGCGCTCGCTCGCGTAGCGCGCCGTCACGTCGACGGCCGTGCGCAGGACGCTCGTCAGATCGCCGAGCCACTTCTCGGTGGGCTCGGCGCGGGAGAACTGGAGCACGCTCCGCACGATCTTTCCGCAGCGGATCGCCTGGTTGCGGATGTCCTCGAGTGCGTCGCTCCGGATCTGGTCGCCGTCCGGCTCGCCCGCGGTCAGGATCGCGAAGTCGGCGCTGGTCAGGATCGAACCGATCGGATTGTTGATCTGGTGCGCGATGCCCGCCGCGAGGGTTCCGACCGCGGCCATCCGCTCCTGCTCCCGGAGCCGCGCCTGGCTCGCCTCGAGGGCGCGGGTCCGTTCCTCGATCGCGGCGGCGAGGCGCTCCCGCTCCCGCTCCTGGATCGCGGCCTGCTCCTTCTCGAGCGTGATGTCGGCGAAGGCGATCTGGCGCGCGGGCCGGCCGCGCCAGCTGGCGGGGGCCCATCGCAACCGCACCCAGAGCACGTCGTCCGGAGCGAACACGAAGCGCATCTCGGCCATGCCCGGCCCGGGGCGGTCGTAGGCTTCGAGCACGCTGTCCCGCTGGTCGGAGTACACGCGGGAGACGCCGTCGGCGGTTCCCATCTCGGTGATCTCGTCGCGGGTCGAGCGGAACAGCTTCGCGAGGGCTTCGTTCACGTATACGATCCGCCCGTCGCAATCGACGGCGATGCCCTGGATCGAGTGATCGATCAGGGCCTGGTAGTTCGCTTCCGCGCGCGTCAGCTCGGTGACGTCGCGCATCCGGAGCACCATGCCGCCGACCGCCGGGTTGGCGAGCTGGTTCGAGACGACGACGTCGAGCACCCGGCCGTTGGCCTCGGGGTCGCGACCCAGGTTCGGGCGGGTGTGGAGCTGGATCTCGGCGAGGTAGTCCGGATCGGCGACGACCTTCTGCCAGATCGGGTAGGTCGCGACGAAGTCGTCGTGGACGGTGAAGTCGCGCAGGCGGTGACCGATCGATTCGCCCGGCGCGACGTCGATCAGCCGTTCCGCCGCCGGGCTCGCGAACTTCACGACGGCGAAGGGGTCGACGATCATGACGCCTTCGGAGGCGTGTTCGAGCAGGCTCTCGTTGCGCGCCTCGCGGGCGATCAGCTCGGCCTGGGCGCGGTCGGCGACTTCGATCGCAGTGCGGTTCCAGAACGTCTCGAAGAGCTGCGAGATCGCACCGATGCCGACGACGCAGAGCAGGGCGATGAAGTAGCGGTCGCCGTACGTCGATCCCACGAAGCCCGGCGAGGGCTCGGCGCCGGTCGTCGCGAGCCAGGCGCCCATTGCGCCGACGGCGAGGGCGCCGCCCGTCCAGATCAATGCGCCGCGGGAGCCGCCGACGAGCAGGCCCAGGATCGGGAGGGCCAGCAGGGCCGGCAGGATCCCCATCGCCTGGCCTGCGCTCATGTAGGCCGAGAAGCCCGAGCCGATCGCGATCGTCGCGCAGACGATCTGGCCCAGATGTCGGATCGCCGGTGTCTGCCGCACCACGAAGGGCAGGGCGAGGACGCTGGACGAGATGCCGATCGCGGCCCAGGCGATCGGGCCCGGCCAGATGGCGAACTGGATCGGCATGAAGACGAGCGCCGCGACACTCGCGATCAGCGTGAGCAGCAGCCCCATGCGGACGTTCGCGAGCTCGGCGGCGGAGGCGTTGCGCAGCTCCGGCGAAAGAAAGAAGGCATCGATCCGCCGGGCGAGCCGACCTACGCGCGTGGAGCGTCGCACCCGTCGCGGCGGCAGGGTCGCACTCATCCCGCGCCGATCTCGCGGGCGTCGGGCCCTGGGCTGGCGGTCGACGCGGTGTGGGCGGCCTCGAGGGCGGCGAGGCGTTCGCCGACGCGGCGCAGCCGCCGGACCAGCCCGAGGGTCACGCGCAGGACCAGCGCCAGCAGCAGCACCAGGCTCGCCGTCGTCGCCGTCGCCACCCGCAGCAGCAGGGCGACCAGACCGTCGACTGAGGGCCGGATCCGTTCGCTGAGCCATCCGGGCTCGGCCTCCGGGCCGGTCTCGCGTCTCTCGGCACCGTCGGGAGCGGGCGTTCCGCTCGGCGTCGCTTCGACCTCGTCCGGGCCGAAGCCGAGGCGTTCGAGGGCGCCATCGATCAGTCGGCCGGGCAGGGCGGCCAGCTCCGCTGCCCGCGTATCCGCCTCGCCCAGCGCTTCGGGAAGCGGGCTCCACTCGACGATGCGCGCGCCGGCCGCGTCGAAGACCGAGGGGATCGCGACGGCCGTGACCAGAGCGGCGACCGCGAGCGCGAAGACCGCGTCGGCGCTGAGCGCTTCCGCCGACCAGACCCGGAACACCACCGCGTAGCAGAGCGAAATCAAGCCGAGCCCGACGAGCGCGGCCTCTTGCCAGGGCGAGAACGACAGCGACAAGGGAGACGACATCCAGAAGGCTCCTCGAGACGAACTCCGGTCGTCCCCGGTAGCATGATGCCACGGATCCTCCGGAGAAGTCATCGGGGCAAAGCCCGGGTGGCGTCCCGACGGACGCGACCAGGAGCGGAAGATGCAGGCAGCGGACATCGACGAGCGGGCGAGCGCGCTCTACGGCGTCGTCGATTGGCGACGTGCGGCGGGCTTGATCCACGTCGCTGCGATCCACGGCCCCTCGAACCGCATCCTGGCCATCGGCCCCGCGTCGCCGCCGAGCCCGATCGATCGCTTCGTCCTGGGCCTGGCGCGGGCGCGGTCGGACGTGCTGATCACGACGGGCGGGATCCTGCGGGCCGAGCCCGACCTCGTCCCTCGCTATGCGGAAGAAGCCGGCGCGGAGGCCGCCTTCGCGGAATGGCGCCGGCGCACGCTCGAGCGCGCGTCGCCGCCGCGACTGCTGGTGCTCTCGGCGACCGGGCGTTTTCCTGCCGACCATCCGGCGCTGCAGGCCGGGACCGGCTGGATCTGGACGAGCGCCGAGGGCGCGCGCCGGATGGGGCGCCCGCCCATCGGCTTCGAGGTCGTCGAGGCGGAGGCGGGGCGGACGTCGGCGCGCGACGCCGTCCGCTGGCTCGGTCCTCGCCTCGCCGCGCCGGGCGATCGG
>JBCCZJ010000403.1:0-5219 GCA_039187915.1 Myxococcota bacterium | reverse complement strand
TGCTCTTCACGAGGTCGGCCGGCGTCGGCGCGACTTCCTGGCAGTCGAGGCCGAGCTCGCTCACGTGGCCGTCGCCGCAGACCGGCGTGCCCTCGCGGGTCGCGATCCGGTGGTTCAGGTCGTCGAAGCGATCGTCGACGAAGGAGAGGGCGCCGCGGGTCGTCCGGCCGAGACTCGAGAGCAGGATCGTGCCGGGCTTGGCGCCGATCGGTCGCTTCGGGATCCGGTCGTCGTCGGTATGGGCGAGGACGACGTTCTTGTGTCCGTAGTGATCGTCCGGAGTGAGGCCGGCCTGCGTCCATTCCCAGCCGAGGAAAGCGACCGTGTCGGGATTCGCGGGATCGCCCGCTTTCGCGTTGCACTCGCGGATGGCGGCGACGGTGTTCGTCCAGTCTTCGGGATAGAGGCTGTTGGCGTGGTCGTTGATCGACCAGAAGTCGAGGGCAGCGCAGTGGCGCGCGAAATCACAGGCGTCGGCGGGGCTCATGGCGCCCGCGCCACCCATGAGCGGCAGATTCATCAGGAAGGCGTCGCCCGAGATCGTCGTATGGACGTGGAAGTCACCGAAGAGGATCTGGCCCTCGCTCGGGGCGGAGACGGCGAGCGCCGCCGTGACCTGCGATTCGAGACCACGGTTGACGAAGGCTGCGTCCCGCCGCGCGCCCAGCGGGACCGGATCCGCTCCGTCGATCGAGCCTCCGCTTCCGCCGCCGGCGATCCAGACGACGAGGAACGCCGCGACCAGCACCCCACCCAGGATGGCCATTCCTGTCCGCACGACATCCCCTCCCGTCCGGCGGACGCGCGCCGCGGCGCCGGGGGACGAACGCTATCGCCTCATGGCAGCGCGGCCCACCCGCTCGACCAGCGCCTTCTGTCGCGCGACGTTCGCCGGATCGTCGAGCGCCCCGACACCGAGGCTGTCGAGCACGCGCTGGGAGAGGAAGTAGCCCGTCGTCACGTTGAACATCGCCACCACGCCGATCGCGAGCTGCTCGCGATCGACGGGTCCGCGGCGCGTGCTCCGCGCGGCGTCGAGGCCCTGGGCGAGGAGGCGGTCGAGCCAGCCGCGCATGAGTTCCTGACCCGGAGCCTCCGCGTCCTGGAGCGCCTGTTGGAAGAGCGCTGCCATCTGCGGATGTTCGAGCAGGAGATCGGTCATGACCGACGGCAATCGTTCGAGCGCGCGGGCCGAGGTCGCGTCGTGCATGGCTTCGGTCATGGCGGTCGCCATCGGCGTGAGCGCGCGATCGAGGACGGCGGCATAGAGGTCGCGCTTGCTCGCGAAGTGGTTGTAGAGGCCGGGCTGCTGGAGGCCGGCGCGACGGGCGATCTCCCGGAGCGAAGCGCCCTGGAAACCCGACTCGGCGAACACGGCTTCGGCCGCGTCCAGGATCCGCACGGCGGTCCGTTCGCCCTTCGTAGGCGCGGGCTCGCCCGGCTCGGTGTTCCCTCGGTCTCTCGATCGGGCGCGGCGCGCGGCCGGCATGGCGGGCTCCTGGCTCGGTGGTTGTCAAAAAAGTTATCGCACGATAATTTTCGAGGCCACCACAGGAGACCACCCATGGGCACCCGTCCCCCGCGCGTCGCCGACGTCGTGAACGCCGACGCCACGTTGATCGGCCGCAAGGCCTGGAGCGATCCGGGCCTCTACGAACTCGAGAAGAAGGGGATCTTCGGGAAGAGCTGGCTCTTCCTGGCGCACGAGAGCCAGATCCCGAACCCCGGCGACTTCGTCCAGGCCTACATGTGCGAGACCCCGATCATCGTCGCTCGCGGTCGCGACGGCGGGATCCACGCGAACGTGAACAGCTGTGTCCACCGCGGCCTGCCGGTCTGCCGCGCCGACCACGGCAACGCGAAGAGCTTCGTGTGCCCCTATCACAACTGGAACTACTCGGTCGAAGGCAAACTGCAGTCGATTCCGCAGGAGCGCTACGTCGAGGGCAAGACGGACAAGTCGCAGCTCTCGCTCAAGGCCGTGCCGCGGGTCGAGACCTGGCACGGCATGATCTTCGGTGCCTTCGATTCCGAGATCGAGTCCCTCGAGCAGTACCTGGGCGACCAGCGCTGGTACCTGGACGCCTTCTTCGACCGCTTCGAGAACGGGATTGTGTTCGTCGGCTCGCCCCATCGCTGGGTGCTGAACGCGAACTGGAAGCTCCCCATGGAGAATCAGCTCGGCGACGTGAACCACGGCCCCTTCCTGCACGCGGCGGTGATCCCCGCCGAGGCCAACGCCGAGGTCTTCGACTTCGGCTTCAGCTGCGTGACCGAGCCCGGGCACGGGGCGACGTTCCGTCTCATGCCCGAGGACGCACCGCTCGAGAGCGTCGCGTGGGGATTCGAAGGAATGGCTTCGCTGCTCTCGCCGGAGGTCCACGAGTATCTGCGTGAGCTGCAGATGCGCGCGGAGGAGCGGGTCGGACCGATTCGCGCGCGGATGAAGGGCCTGACCTACGGCGTCTACCCGAACCTCTCGTTTCTCTGGTCGAATACCGCCTTCAAGGTCTCGCATCCGCGCGGCCCGGGGAAGGTCGAGTACTGGTCGTGGTCGGTCGTGCCCGCCGACGCGCCCGACGAGTTCAAGCGGATCCTGCGCGGAAACCACACCGCCTTCTTCGGCCCCGGCGGCCTGCTCGAGCAGGAGGACTCCGAGGCGTGGACCCAGCAGTACCTGGGCAGTGCGATCGACTTCGCCGACGACCGCCCCTACTACTACGGGCTCGGCCTCGGCGAGGAGAAGCCGCACGACGAGCTGCCCGGTCTCGTGAGCGTGACGGCGAACGAATTCTACGCGCGCAACTTCTTCCTGCGCTGGCGGGACGCGCTGCTGGCCGTGGAGGAAGACTGATGTCGGACGACTTCCGCGCCAGCCTCGAACTCCAGCACGAGGTCGAGCAGTGGTACTACCGCGAGGCTCGGCTGCTGGACGGCCGCGAATACCAGAAATGGCTCGCGCTCTGCGCGCCCGAGATCCGCTACCTCGTGCCGGGCCGCGGCAATCCGCTCGTCGACAACAAGCTGCGCGGCACGGAAGCGATGATCAGCGTCGAGCGGGAGCTCGAGGACCGCGACGGGGACGGTCTCCCGATCCGCGACGAGACCTTCCCGTACCTGATGCTGCGGGTCGAGCGCGCCTTCAAGCCGAACTCCTGGTCCGAGAACCCGCCCGCGCGGACACGGCGGCTCGTCGGCAACGTCGAGATCACGCGAAGCGAAGGCGACGGCTACGCGGTCGTGAGCGCCTTCCATCTCCACTGGACGCGCCCGGGAAGCACGAGCTTCCTCTACGCGGGCCAGCGTCGCGACGTGCTCGCGCGCGCCGAGGGCGCCGCCCCGGGCGACCTGCGCCTCGCTCGCCGCGAGGTCGTCCTCGACATGGCCGATATCGCCTATCCGACGCTCGGGCTCTTCTTCTAGCGCCCTGCGGTCGTCCGCACGGGAGGCCTCGCGCAGCGATCGGCCGGCGGAAAGCGAAGCGATCGCGGCGGAAGCTACTCGTCTCCCAGTTGCCGCCGGACCATCAGGTGGTTCGGGCCGATCACGATCTGATCCGGCCAGGCGCGCGGCTCGCCTCTCCGGTCGACGCTCGGCAAGACTCCGCGAACGTCGCCCGCCTTGCGCCGAATCGTGTCCCAGTCCGGCGGCGCGCCGTCGAGATCCGCGTCGATCCCGTCGAGGGTCTCGATCGCCGCCCGCGGGAGGATCGGCGTGAAGACGCGGCGGACGCCGTGCCACGCGTCGCGATAGAGCGCGGTCATCTCGAAGGCGGGGTCGCGATCTTCGGGGTAGAGCCCGCGCTGGACGTCTTCGGGCGCTTCGAGGATGTCGAGGGCCTGCCGGAGTAGCAGGATGCGTTCGATCTCGTGGATGTTTGGCGGGTGCATCGCGCCCGAGGATAGAGCATCGGACGTGTCATACTGCCCGCTCGGAGGGATCGACGTGGGTGGTTTCGAGGAAGCGGGGCCGATGCTCCTGTCCTGGAGCTCGGGCAAGGACAGCGCCTGGGCGCTCCACGTCCTGAAGCGGGCGGGCGCGGATCTGCGCGGCCTCGTGACGAGCTGCAACGAGACGCACGACCGGGTCGCCATGCACGGCGTACGACGCGCGCTGCTCGACGCTCAGGCCGAGGCGATCGGGCTTCCGATCGAATGCGTCGCGCTTCCCTTTCCCTGCACGAACGAGATCTACGAGGCGCGAATGGACGCGGCGTTCCTTCGCGCGAAGGAGGCCGGCATCCGGGCGGTCGCGTTCGGGGACCTCTTCCTGGAGGACATCCGCGCCTACCGCGTGACCCAGATGGAGCGGGTGGGCCTCGAGCCGGTCTTCCCGGTCTGGGGCCTCGAGACGCGCGCATTGGCGCGAGAGATGATGGACGCGGGGGTCCGTGCGGCGCTGGCGTGTGTCGACCCGAAGCAGATCGACGGCGCGCTCGCCGGAGCCGATTGGGACGCTTCGCTCCTGGCGCGGCTGCCCGAGGGCGCGGATCCCTGCGGCGAGAACGGCGAGTTCCATACCTTCGTCTACGACGCGCCGGACTTCACTGCGCCGATCGCGATCGAGCGGGGCGAGGTCGTCGAGCGGGAGGGCTTCGTCTTCGCAGACGTCCTGCCGGCGATGCGATCGGGCGAACGTTAGTCGAAGCGCTCGCGCGCGTCGGCGCGATCGGCTCTGTTTCGGGCGGTGCGATCGGCTCCGTTTCGGGCGGCGCGATCGTGTCGGCGTCGAACTGGTCGATCGGATCCGCGTCAGGCCGGGCGTACTCCCGCCGCGGCGAGGGCCAGGACCGCGAAGCCCGTCGCGATCAGCGGGTCGTCCTCTTTCTGGAGCGGGCTCGGATTCGCGAAGGATCCGTCGGGACGCTGCTCGCTCGCAATCGTCTCGACGAGGGCGGTGCGCCAGCCGTCGGGGCCGCGCGCGACCTCGAAGCAGCTCGCCGCGCCCGCGCGGTAGTAGCCGCGCATGGCCTCGCCGAAGACGTGCATCGGCCCGCCCTCCACCCCCGGATTCGCGTCCAGCCGATGGTGGGCGCGGAGCCAGGCGATCGCGCGCTCGGCCGGCTCGCGAGTCGCCTCGCCCAGCGCGGCGAGGGCGTGCCAGCCGTCCGTCGTCGCGGAGCCGTAGCCGCGGGACTCGCCGTCTTCGCCGCGTACGCCCTTATTGAGCGCGCGCTCGACCGGGCTGTAGAAGAAGCTCCCGTCGTCCGTCTGGCAGCG
>JBCCZJ010000402.1:0-5242 GCA_039187915.1 Myxococcota bacterium | reverse complement strand
GTGCGCGCGGGGGGGGGGGGTCCCCGGCGCGTGTTCCTTTGGGCCCTCGCCGGGGGCCCGTAAAAATTTCTATAAACGGGCCTTTTCCGCTGTGTACCCGTGGGTTGGCGGCCGCACGGCCCGCCCCGCGAACGCGCCATCCGGGATCACCGCCCGCGCCGCCGCCGCGACCGCGTCGATCGCCTGCCGCGCATGGGCTTCCTCTTCGGCGTGCACCAGGATCCGGGAGAGGCGGCCGAAGGGCGGGTAGCCGAGGGCCTCGCGGTGGGCGATCTCTTCGCGGTAGAAGCCTTCGAAGTCGTGGCTGCCGACCGGAGCGAGGGCGTAGTGGTCGGGCACGAAGGTCTGGACGACGACGCGCCCGGGGCGGTTCGCGCGTCCGGCGCGGCCGGCGACCTGGGTGAGGAGCTGGAACGTGCGCTCCGCGGCGCGGAAGTCGGGCAGGTGGAGACCGATGTCCGCGGCGATCACCCCGACGAGCTGGACGCCGGGGAAGTCGTGGCCCTTCGCGACCATCTGGGTGCCGATCACGATGTCGACGTCGTCGTTCGCCAGGGCCTTGAGCACGGACTCCGTGTGGCCGCGCTTCGCGGCGACGTCGCGGTCGAGGCGCATGACTTTCGCGTTCGGGAAGACGGTCTGGACTTCCTCCTCGAGCCGCTCCGTGCCGACGCCCAGCAGCGCCGTCTCCGGGTCGCCGCAGCCGTTGCAGGTCTCCGGGACCGCGCGCTCGAGATCGCAGTAGTGACACTTCAGCTTGTAGTCGGCGGCGTGGAAGACGAGCGCCACGTCGCAGTCGTCACAGCGCTCCGCGTGTCCGCATTGGAAGCAGAAGATCCGCGTGGAGAAGCCGCGCCGGTTGAGGAAGAGGATCGTCTGACCGCCGTCGGCCATCGTCTGTTCGATCGCCGCGCGCATCGGCCGCGACAGGATCAGCTTGCGACCGCGCGGGTTCTTCTCCTTCTCCTTGCCGAGATCGACGATCTCGACCGCGGGCAGCGGTCGTCCGCCGACCCGCCGCGGCAGGGAGAGGCGCTTGATGCCGCCGGTTTCCGCCCGATGGCGGGTCTCGAGCGCCGGCGTCGCCGATCCCAGGATCAGCGGGCAGCCCGACTGGGCCGCGCGGCGCGCCGCGAGGTCCGAAGCGTGGTAGCGAAAGCCCTCCTCGTTCTTGTACGCACCGTCGTGTTCCTCGTCGATCACGATCAAGCCGAGGTTCTCGAGCGGCGCGAAGAGGGCGCTGCGCGCGCCGACGGCGATCCGCGTGTCGCCCGTGCGGAGCCGCTCCCATTGCGCGAGGCGGTCGCCGGGCTTGAGGCCGCTATGGAGGACGGCGACCTCGTCTCCGAAGCGCGCGCGCACGCGGGCCACGAGCTGGTGGGTGAGCGTGATCTCGGGGACGAGGACCAGCGCCTGCCGGTCCGCGTCGAGCGCCTCGGCGATCGCCCGCAGGTAGACCTCGGTCTTGCCGCTGCCGGTCACGCCGTGGAGCAGGAAGGTCTCCGCGACCTGTCGCTTGATCGCGTCGCGCAGCGGCACGAGCGCGTCGCGCTGGTCCTCGGTCAGCGTGACCGGGCCGTCGCCGTCGAGGATCGTCTCGGCCCGGGCGAGGCGCGGGCGCTCGGAGAACGCGACCAGACCGCGCTTCTCGAGCTGGCGGAGCAGCGCGCCGACGTTGGGGTCCTCCGCGGTCAGGCGGCGCGTCGGCACACCGTCCGGCGACTCGGCGATCCGGCGCAGGAGCGACGCCTGCTTCTTCGCGCGGCCGAGGATCTGCGTCGCCGCGTGTTCGACGTCGACGTCGAGAGCGACCCGCGCGAGTCGCTCGGTCGGGACCCGCGCCTTCGCGCTCCGGACCTCGACCCGGCGCTCGACCAGGCCGTCGCGGGCGAGGCCGGCGAGCTCCGCTTCGACGTCGAAGCGCGGCAGCGCCTTCGCGAGGGCGTGCGCGGTCTGGGCGCGGGCCGCCAGTCGTTCGAGCAGCGGGCGCGCCTGCGACGCGAGCGCGCCCTGGGCGAGGGCCCGCTCGCCGCGCGCCGTGAGCGCCCAGGGGCGGGCGAGTCGCGGCGTCGAACCGGGAGGGAGGGCGTGGGCCAGCGCCAGGCCGATCGGACAGAAGAGGTCGCGCGCGGCCTCCGCCAGCAGCCGCATCAGCGGCGGCGCCACGACCGGCTCCTCGTCGACGACCCCCGCGATCTCGACCAGCGCCCGGGGCCCTTCCGCGGCCGTCTCGTCGTCCTCGGTCGTCCAGTCCCCCGGCACCACGAGACCGACGAGCGGCGTCCCTGCGAACTGGACCCGGACGCGCGTCCCCGGCTCGACCGGGCGCGCGAGCGCGCGCGGGACCCGATAGTCGAAGAGACGGTCGAGCGGCACCGGCAGCGCCACGCGCACGATGCCCGCGTTCGTGGCATCGTCCGGGCCCGCGGGCGGGAGGCCGTCGAAGAGGGGGGCGGACATGGCGCAATCGTATGGTGGGCGCGGACGCAGGGAAAGCCCGCGGTCCCGCATCCGCGTCGAAGACGACGGCGAGACCCGCAGCCTGGTCGTCGACGAGACGTTCGCGTCGTTCTATCGCCCGGGCGAAGTCGCGACCGGCTGCGTCTGGGACGCGATCGCCGCGCCGCTGCTCTGGCTACCGCCGAAGCGCAGGCGCAGGATCCTCCTGCTCGGGCTGGGCGGCGGTTCGGTCGCGCGGATCGCGCGGGCGCTGGCGCCCGAGGCCGAGCTCGTCGGCGTCGAGTTCGAGCCCGAGGTCGTCCGGCTCGCGCGTCGCCATCTCGACCTCGACGAGACCGGCGTCCGGGTGGAGGTCGCCGACGCGCGCACCTGGGTCGAGGCCGAGTGCCGCGCGCGCGGGCGCTACGACGCGATCCTCGAGGACGTCTTCGTGGGCAGCGGCGACGACGTCCACAAACCGGACTGGATCCCGGATCCGATGCACGCGCAGGCGTTCCGCATGCTGGCGCCGGGGGGCGTGTTCGTGAGCAACACCCTCGACGAGCACGCCCGGGTCGCGAAATCGCTGAGAGCGCGCTTCGAAGGGCTCGTCGTGATCGAGACCGAGGACTACGACAATCGCGTGCTCGCCGCCGGGGGCGCGGGGCTGACCGGCGCGGCGCTCCGGGATCGGGTCGCCGACTCCGAGGTGCTCGCGCCCAGCCTCGACGTCCTCTCGTTCCGCACGCGAAGGCGTTAGGCGCGCACCCGAAAGGCGAGCGCGCCGGGACGCGGGGCGTCGTCGGCGCGCTGCAGGAGAGGTCGCTTCGGCTTGCGGGCTAGCGCCGGCGACGGACCGCGTTGCCGCAGACCGCGGCGCCCAGACCGAAGAGGAGCGCCGCGGAGGGCTCCGGGACGGGGGCGGCGTGGTCGACGGTGAAGAGCCAGTCGCTCGCGTAGAGGTGTTCGTTCAGGCCGCCGGGGGCGCCCGAGTGGTTCACCCAGCCGTAGCAGGAGCGCTCGGCGCCCCGGTGCTCCTCGACGCAGCGGAACGTGTATCCGTGGTTGCCGGCGAAGTCGACGAGGTCGTAGGCCGTATCGGTCGTGGTGTCGGTGATCGAACCGCGGGAGAGACCGTAGGTGTAGAGCGCGGCGTGGTCGGAGTCGCTCGGCGCCGGGTTCACCTGGAGCCGGTTGCGGGACGTCTGGTCCATCACGTTCTGGTAGGTGAAGTCGATCGTGAAGAGCCGCGCGTTCTCGTAGACCGAGCCGACGTCGAGGCCGCCCCAGCTCTGCCCGGTGATCTGGATCGTGTTCGCGTCCTCGTCCCAGAAGAGCTTCATGTCGCTCTGCTCGTGATCGAAGTCGAAGGTGTAGACGTCGCCCGAGTCGCCGGTCAGGAGACCGTCGAGGCGGAGGCCGTAGGCCGACGGCGCCTGATTGCCGCCGGGGTGGCTGCCGAGGTCGAGCCAGACGCCCGATTCGATCGGGGCGGCGAACGCGGCGGAGGGCAGGACGAGGGCGAGGAGAAGGGGAACGAGACGCTTCATGAGGAACTCCACGGAGAGACGGGTGAGGTCTTTATACCCCTATCGTGGTCGCTCGGGGACGAAAGCATCCCGTTCCTCGGCAAGTTGCAGCCGCGTTGCCGATTTCCCGGCAATGGACGCCGTTGGATCGGAAACGGCCCGGTCGAGGGCCCGCCAACGCGCCGTGTCAAAAAGTGTATCTGCCCGCAAATACGACGAAAACCCGGGCTACAGTGGACGCTGCGCGCGCCCGATGTCTTGAATTAATCGAACGTCCGATTAATTTCAGGAGCATCATGTCCTCGTCCTCCCCCGAAACCGAATCGGTGTCCCGACGTCGTCCGGGCCGCCCGCGCCAGGACAAGTCCGGCGCGAACCGCGACGCGCAGGAGGTCCGCGACCGACTCCTCGACGCGGCCGTCGAGATCGCGGTCGAGCAGGGCTTCGAGCGTACGGGGCTGCGCGAGATCGCCCGTCGCGCGGAAGTCAGTCCGGGGATGATCTCGTACTACTTCGGCGATCGGCAGGGTCTCTACCAGGCGATGTTCGAGCGCGTCTTCTCGCGGATCCAAGAGAAGGTCGAAGCGGCCCTCGACGCGCCCGACCGGACGACGGAAGACCGCGTCGCCGACCTGATCCGGATCCAGATCTCGGCGATCGCCGCGGACCCGTGGCTGCCGAAGGTCGTGATGCGCGAGCTGCTGGCGAGCAAGGACTCGCCGATCCGCGACTTCATCGGCGAGTTCGTGGCTCGCGGGCCGATCACGATGATGATCGAGCGGCTCGAGCAGGCCCAGCGCGACGGCGCGATCTCCGGCGAGTTCGATCCGCGCATGCTCGCCCTGACGATCAGCAGCCTGTCCGGCTTCCCCTTTCTCATGCTTCCGATCCTGGGGCCCCACCTGGGTCTCGGACTCGATGGCGACTTTCCCGAACGCCTGATCGAACACAATCAGAAGCTCCTGTCCGAAGCACTCCGCGCCCGAACGGAGAACGCCTCATGAATCCGAACCCGTTCACGACTGAGGTTCGACATCGGCTCGCGCCATTGCTCGCGCTCGCCCTGCTCGCAGGCCTCGCGACGGCGTGCAGCGACTGCGTGGCGTCGACGCGAGGCGAGGCCGGTCCCGCCGTCGCGATTCCCGAAGCGCGGCTGCGGGTCCGGATCGATCCCGTCCGCCTCGACGCGCTGCCCACCGAGGACCGCATCACCGCCACCGTCCGCGCCTTCCACCGCGCGACGATCACCGCAGAGACCCAGGGCCGGGTGCTCG
>JBCCZJ010000401.1:0-5245 GCA_039187915.1 Myxococcota bacterium | reverse complement strand
TCCTTGTGCACGATCAGGGAGAGCGCGTCGACGGGATCTCCGTTCACGAGTACGTCGAGCTTCTGGAGCGCCGCCGCGCGGAAGCCCACCAGCTCGTAGTCGAAGGAGCCATAGCCGCGGGTCGCGCTCTTCAGCTTGTCGTGGAAGTCCGTCACGATCTCGTTCAGCGGCAGCTCGTAGCGAACCTGGACGCGGTTGCCGTGGACGCCCATGTCCTTCTGGATGCCGCGGCGGTCCTGGCAGAGCCCGAGCACCGCTCCGAGATGGTCGGACGGAACGTGGATCGTCGCGAGTACGACCGGCTCCTCGATCTGCTGGATGTCCTGGACGTCCGGCAACGCCGCGGGCGTCTCGATCTCGAAGGACGCGCCCTCCTTCGGCACGACGAGATAGCGGACCGTCGGCGCCGTCGTGATCAGATCGAGGTCGTACTCCCGCTCCAGGCGCTCCTGCACGATTTCGGCGTGGAGGAAACCCAGGAACCCGCATCGGAACCCGAACCCCAGGGCCGCGCTCGTCTCCGGCTCATGGGAGAAGGACGAATCGTTCAGCTCGAGCTTCTCGAGCGCCGTCTTCAGGTCCTCGTAGTCCTCGGCATCGACCGGGTAGAGCCCGGCGAAGACCATCGGCTTCACTTCCTGAAAGCCCTCGAGCGGCGCCTCCGCGCCCCCGCTCGCCGTCGTGATCGTGTCGCCGATCTGCACCTCGGCCAGCGACTTGACCCCGGCCACGACCATGCCCACCTCGCCCGCCGCGAGCGTGTCGACCTTGCGCGGCTTCGGGTCGATCACGTTCAGCTGCGTGATCTCGTGCTCGATCCCGGCGACCATGAACTTCACGCGCTCGCGACGGTGGAGCGCGCCGTGCACGACGCGCACCAGCATGACCGCGCCGACGTAGGGGTCGAACCAGGCATCGAAGACCAGGGCCTGGGCGGGCGCCTCGCGGTCCCCCTCCGGCGGCGGCACCTTGTCGACGATCGCCTGGAGCACGGCCTCGACGCCCTGCCCCGTCTTCGCGGAGACCGGGAGACAGTCCAGTGCATCGAGCCCGACGATGTCCTCGACCTCCTGGGCGACCCGATCCGGGTCCGCGCTCGGCAGGTCGATCTTGTTGATCACCGGGATCAGCTCGAGATCCGCGTCGACCGCGAGGTAGGCGTTCGCCAGAGTCTGGGCTTCGATCCCCTGCGCCGCGTCGACGATCAGCAGCGCCCCCTCGCAGGCGGCGAGCGCGCGCGACACCTCGTAGGAGAAGTCGACGTGGCCGGGGGTGTCGATCAGGTTCAGGACGTACTCCTCACCGTCCGCGGCGACGAAGTTCATGCGCGCCGTCTGCGCCTTGATCGTGATCCCGCGCTCGCGCTCGAGATCCATGTTGTCGAGGAACTGGTCCTTCTTCTCGCGCTCCGTGATCGACTGGGTCGCATCGAGCAGCCGATCGGCCAACGTGCTCTTGCCGTGGTCGATGTGCGCGATGATGCAGAAATTGCGGATGCGCGATTGATCGACGCTCATCGCGGACTCTCTTCCTTGGGCTCGGACGCCGCGACGGGCCCCTGCGCCGGGCCCGGCGCCTCGGTGGCATCGAGCGCCGCGAGCGGGTTCTCGGGCGGGCTGATCGGGTCGTACGGGCAGTCGGCGCTGGCAAGATAGCGGGTGAGCGCGTCCTTCCACGGCGGCATCGCGATTCCCTTCGATTCCGCCCAGCTGCAGTCAAGCACGGAGAAATGCGGCCGCGTGGCCGGCGTCGGGAACGTCGAGGTCGGCACGGGATCGATCTTCACGTCGTCGTAGCCAGCCTGATCGAGGATCTCGCGGGCGAACTCGAACCAGGTGGTCTCTCCGCCGTTGCGCAGGTGGAGCAGCCCGCCGCCCCACTGACTCTCCTCCTGTCGGGCGATCGCGAGGAGCGCGAAGGCGAGATCCGCGGCGAAGGTCGGTGAGCCTCGCTGATCGTCGACGACGGAAAGCGGGCCCTCGGCTTCGCCCGTCCGGCGCTTCTCCGCCTGGTCGAGGATCGCGAGCGGGAAGTTCCGCCCGGGCCCGAAGACCCAGCTCGTGCGCACCACGAGCGCGTCGGGCTGGTTCCCGAGGACGGCGACCTCGCCGGCGCGCTTGCTCGCGCCGTAGACGGTGCGCGGATCCGTCGGGTCGCTCTCGCGGTACGGGATCGTGCCCTCCCCTGCGAAGACGTAGTCGGTCGAGACGTGGATGAAGCGGATGCCGCGCTCGGCGAGCTGGCGCGCCCACTCGCCGGGAGCGAGCGCATTGGTCTGGTAGGCGAGCGCCTGCTCGCTCTCGCACTGGTCGACCTTCGTGAAGGCCGCGGCGTTGATCACCACCTCGGGCAATCCCCCCTCCGACGCGTCGAGCACTCGCGCGATCCCGTCGGCCAGACCGGCGTCGTCCGAAAGGTCGAGGTCGTCCCGCGTCGTCGCGAAGCTCGCCACGAGATCCGGCGCGGACCGGATCTGCCGCAGGAGACAGCGGCCCAACTGTCCACCGGCACCGAGGACCCCGATCCGGCGGGGCGCCTTCAGTGTCTGTTCGCTCCCGGGTTCGGCCATCAGCGCGAGCGTCCCTCCATCGGGGTCACCCAGGTCGGAAGTCCCTCCTCGCGCTTGAGCCGGTCCGCGGTCTCGCGCGCGAGGCCCTCTCCTTCGATCGGCTGGACGCGCACGCGCCAGCGCCCGCCTTCGCGCTTCGCGGGCAGCACCTCGACCGGGTAGCCCCCGGAGAGCGAGTCCGCGAGCCGCTTCGCTGCGCCCTGTTCGGAAAACGCACCGACCTGGATCGCCCAGGGCCGCGCCTCGGACGCGGATCGCACCGCCTGCGCCCGGGCGCTCGGAGGCACCGTCGCCTGCGCAGCGACGCGCGTTCCGGCGGGCGGCGAAGCGCTCGCCCGGCGCGTCGGCGGCTGGGCCGAGCCGGCCACGGGCGGCGGCGATCCGGGCGGCTTCGACGCGGGGCGCGCCGGAGCAGCGACCCGCGGCAGCCCTTCCGTCCGCTCGCGCTCGGCATCGTCGATCAGCGGGCGCGCGCCGTTCGCGGCGCTGGCGTAGACCGCCGGATCGGCTTCTCCGCCTGGGAGAGACGACGCCGTCCCGGGCGCCTCGCGCAGGGCCACGGGTTCGCTCTCTCCGCGCAGGTGCCGCGCGAGCAGCTCGGGCTCCTCGGTGACCAGGCCGAACACGAGCCCGACGCCGAAGCCGATCGCGACGAGCAGGACGAGGCGCCCCAGCGCGCGCACGAGCCCTCCCGGTCGGAGGCCACGTCCGCGGGGCGCGGCCATTACATGCGCTCCGGCGCGGTGATGCCGAGCAGCCCGAGACCGCTGGCCAGCACGTTGCGGATGGCGAGGGCGAGACCGAGCCGGGCAGCGGAGAGCCCCGCGTCTTCCGAGAGGACGCGGTGACGATCACCGTCCTGCAGGTAGGGGTTCCACAGCCCCGCGACCTCGCGCAGGTAGTAGGCGACATGGTGCGGCTCGCGACTCGCGGCGGCGTTGGCGACGACTTCGGGGAAGGTCGCGAGCTTCTTGACGAGCTCGATCTCCTCCTCGAGCTCGAGGCGACCCGCGTCGAAGGCGCGCGCCTCGGGCATCACGAAGCCCTCTTCCGCGGCCTTGCGTGCGATGCCGTGGGTACGGGCGTGGGCGTACTGGACGTAGTAGGCGGGCTTCTTGCGCCAGTTCGTGTCTTTCGCCAGATCGAGATCGAAGTCGAGGTGGCCCTCGGGTTTTCGCTCGATCATGAAGAAGCGGAACACGTCGGATCCGACGTCTTCGACCAGCTCGTCGACGGTCACGAAGGTCGCCTTCCGGGTCGACTGCTTCACCCGCTCGCCGCCGCTCGTGATCGTCACGAACTGGTGCATCACGAGCTCGACGCGGTCGCCTTCGACGCCGAGCACGTCGGTGGCCTCGCGCACGAAGGGGAACTGTTCGATATGGTCGGCGCCCTGGACGTCGATCACCCGATCGAAGCCGCGCCGGAACTTCTCCCGGTGATAGGCGATGTCCGGCATCAGGTAGGTCGGCTCACCGCTGCTCTTGATCACCACGCGGTCGCGATCGAGGCCGCGCTCCGTGGCCTTGAACCAGGTCGCGCCGTCGGCGTCGTAGATGAGTCCCGCCGCGCGGAGATCGGTGATCGCCTCGTCGAGCTTGCCCTCGTCGTAGAGGCTGCGCTCGTTGTAGTAGACGTCGAAGTGGATGCCGATCCGCCCGAGCGTGCCCTCGATGTCTTCGAAGATCACGCGCTGGGCCTCGTCGCGGAAACGGCCTTCTCCGGGCTCCTCGACCAGACCGTCGCCCTCGGCCTCGCGCAGGCCGGCGGCGATGTCCGCGATGTAATCGCCCTGGTAGCCGTCCTTGGGAAAGGCCACCGGGAGACCGTCGACCTCGTCGACCCAGTGCTTCTCGGGATCCGCGAGGGCTTCGACCGGGGGCGCCGCCGCGAGACCGAGGCTCTCGAGGTAGCGCGCCTTCACCGAGTCGCCGAGGACGCGCATCTGGCGTCCCCCGTCGTTGAAGTAGTACTCGCGCGTGACGTCCCAGCCGGTCGCTTCGAGGAGGCGCGCGATGCAGTCGCCGAGGATGGCCTGGCGACCGTGACCGGTGGAGAGCGGCCCCGTCGGATTCGCCGAAACGAATTCGACCTGGACCCTGGGCTTCGCTTCTCCCGTCCGGGCGGCGGCGACCTCGGCGGACTCCGACTGGCCGTATCGATCGCCTGCCGCGATGATGTCGTGGAGCAGATCCTGCCAGCCGGACTCGGCGAGCTTCACATTGAGGAAGCCCGGGCCCGCGACGTCGAGGTGCGACACGAGCCCTCCCGCGTCGCCGAGCCGCGCCTTCAGGTCGAGGGCGATGTCGCGGGGCTTCTGCTTCAGGCGCTTCGCGAGCAGCATCGCCGCGTTGCACGAGTAGTCGCCGTGCTCTTTCTGCCGCGGGACTTCGATCGCGAAGTCCGGCAGCGGATCGGCGTCTCCCGCCGCGTCGAGCAGCGCCCGCAGCGCGATCTCGATCTCCGTCCGCAACGCTTCCTTCACCTGAATCGTCCTTCGTCCGAGCGCGGGCGCTCGGTTGATCTCGTCGTTCGCTATTCGGGAGGCGCCGGGTCGGGCTCGGGCGCCGGCAGGAACCGGAAGACCACCTCGCCGGGCAGCGCCAGGTCCATCTCTTCCCGGATCGCCCGATCGAGCGCGGTCGGATCCGCCTCGAGCAGCTCGATCTCACGGGC
>JBCCZJ010000400.1:0-5271 GCA_039187915.1 Myxococcota bacterium | reverse complement strand
GCCGATCGAACAGCCCCGGCGCTACAACACGCGCTTCTTCCTGGCGCGCGCCCCCTCGAAGCAGGAGGCCCTCCACGACGGCTTCGAGACCGTCGAGAGCGACTGGATCCGGCCGGACGTGGCCCTCGATCGCTGGAAGCGCGGCGAGCTCAACCTGATCTCGCCGACCTTCTCCAACCTCGAGGCGCTCCTCGGCTTCGACACGGCCGAGGCGCTGCTCGCCGCCAAGCGCGCGGTCGATCCGGCGACGATTCCCGTCATCCTGCCGAAGGTGACGCCGCGCGAAGGGGGCGCCTTCGACGAGGAGATCGCCGTCGTCGGCCGCGCCGAGCGCTTCTTCGAGGCGGACGCCGACGGAGCCCGCAGGCGCTAGAGGCCCTTTGGTCGGTTCGCGAAGCGCCCGTCCCGCGGCGAGAAGAACCAGCCGCCGCCGGCGCGGGTCCCGCCGTCGACCGGCAAGTTGTGGCCGGTCACGAAGCTCGAGAGGTCCGAGGCGAGAAAGAGCGCGGCGCGCGCCTGCTCCTCCGGCCAGCCGAGTCGACCGACCGGAGCCCACGAGGGCCAGAGATGCTCGTGCTCCTCCCAGCCGGTCCGGTAGTCGACCTGCGGCGTCTCGCAGAGGTCGGTGCCGATCCCGTTCACGCGGATGCCGTCGCGCCCGTGGCCCGCGGCGAGGCAGGTCGTGAAGTGCGCCACCGCCGCCTTCATGGCGCCGTAGATCGGCTCGCCCGGATAGCCCCGCAGTCCTTCGACGCTGTGGAAGTTCACGATCGAACCGCCGCCGCCTTCGATCATCGCGTCGAGGAAGGCGTGCGTCACGCGCACGACGTGCAGGAAGTTCACCTGGTACATGGCGTCCCAGGTCTCGGGCGACGAGCTCCGGAAGGGCGCGAGCGGGCGATAGTCGCCGACGTTGTTCACCAGCACGTCGATCGTTCCGTGTTCGCCGAGCACCGCGTCCCGCAGCCGCTCGACGTCGGCCGCCTCCCGCACGTCGACGTCGTGGGTCCGAGCGACGCCGCCCGCCGCTTCGATCTCCCGCACGGCCCGCGCGCCGCGCTCCGGATCGATCTCGGCGATCTCGACCTTCGCGCCGTGCTGGGCGAAGAGGCGCGAGATCGCGCCGCCGATGCCGTCGCCGCCGCCGGTCACGACGGCGACCCGCCCGTCGAGGAGGCGGTTCCAGTCGTCGATCGCGGGAACGTCCGTGGGCTGCTGCGTACTTTCGGGGGGCATCGTGCCTCCGGGTCCGTCCCGCACCGCCCGCCTAGCGATCCCGCAGGATCGCCAGGGCGCGGTCCGCGTGGCCGGTCATGTCGATTTCGCTGTTCACCACGCCGAGCAGCGTGCGATCCGTGTCGATCACGAACGTCGACCGCTTGCTCGGCAGCGGGCCGAAGCGCTTCACGCCGAAGTGCTTCGCCACCGACCGGTCCGGGTCGGAGAGGAGCGGGAAGCCGAGGTCGTTCTTCTCGTCGAAGGCCTTCTGCCGATCCACCGGATCGGCGCTGATCCCCGCGCGCTGGGCACCGAGTTCACTGAACTCGCTCGCCAGGTCGCGGAAATGACAGCTTTCGATCGTTCAGCCCGGGGTCATGGCCTTGGGGTAGAAGAAGAGCACGAGCGGTCCGTCGGCGAGGAGCTCGGAGAGCTTCACCTTCTTCCCGGACTGGTCCGTCGCGCTGAAGTCGTCGATGCGATCGCCGGCTCTCATGGGATGCCTCCAGCTCCGTCCCCAGGCGTGTGCCCGCGGGTACATAGGGGAGGGTAACCGAGCCGATGAAGGAACGGGGGCCACGACGGGAATGTCCCGACCGGGAGCGATTCGGCTTCGAGGGCCCGGACGAGCTGGAGTAGACTGCCTTGATGCAGCGGGTTCGAGGCAGGACGAGACGGACGCGGGCGGGCGGCGCGCGCGGACGCGCTGCGTCGCTTCTGCTCGTCGCCGCGCTGCTGCTGATTTGGGCCGGCCCGGCCGCCGCCTTCCGGCTGATCGGTTCCCCCGGCAACTGGGCCCGGTGGGACGCGGCGCTCCGCTTCGTCGACGGTGAGGAGCGCTCGCTCGTGGGCGGGCTCCGCTACTCGATCGAGCACGGCGACTACGGCGTCCTGAAGGACGAGTTCCTCTGGCTCGGGACGCCGCCGACGGACGCGGAGTTCGAGGAGGCCGTCGGCCGCGCCTTCGAGCACTGGGAGATCGTCGATCCCGCGACCGCGTTGCCCGCCGGCTTCTATTTCGTCGAGGACCTCGCGACGACCGCCGTCGACCAGCCGCCGACGAATCCCTTCGATCCGGCCGCCTATCTCGGAGCGAACGCCGGCGCGGAGATCGACATCTTCGCGGAGACGCCGCATGCGGGGCCCTCGTTCGGTGCGAGCGTCGTCTTCTTCCTGGATCCGGTCTCCGACGACCTGACGCTCACCTCGGGCACCCCGAATTACGACGGCGTGGCGATCGCCGGCGCCGACATCCGGATGAACACCGCCTTCGTCTGGACCCTGTCCAGCTGGGAGACGCTCCTCACGCACGAGATCGGACACGCCCTGGGCCTCGCCGACCTCGAGGTCTCGCCCGGTCAGGCGAACGTCTCCGGCTTCATCGACGACGACTACGACCCGTCGACCAGCGCCACGGCCGCGGCGACCCTCACCAACCCTTTCGCGCTCCAGATCGATCCGGTCGACCCGGACGCCTCGGCGCTCTTCTCGTTTCCGGGCAATCTCAACACCGATCCCGGGCTCGACTCGCCGGGGGCGCTCCTGTTGATGGAGAGCCAGGGCTGGCAGGATCTGCGCAATACCGATCCGAAGCTGCAGAACGACGACTTTGCGGGGCGGCAGTTCCTCTATCCCGTCCCGGTGCCCGAGCCCGGCGTGGGGTTGATGCTGGTCGTCGGAGCCGCAACGCTCCCGCTGCTCGCGCGGAGGCGCGCGACGTGCGCGGAGACGCAACGATGAAGATCCAGCTCCTCACCTATCCCGACATGACGCTGCTCGACATGGTCGGCCCGCTCCAGGTCTGGTCGATCTGGCCCGGCGTCGAGATCGAGCTGGTCTGGAAGTCGACCGAGCCGGTCCCCACCGATTGTGGGCTGCCGGTCGTGCCGACCCGCGCGTTCGCGGACGCCTCCGACACGACGGACATCCTCTTCACGGGCGGCGGCCTCGAAGGCACCACGCGTGCCATGGCCGATCCCGAGGTCATCGAGTTCATGCAGTCGCGGGGCGAGACCGCGAGCTGGGTGACCAGCGTCTGTACGGGGGCGCTGATCCTGGGGACGGCGGGGCTGCTCCAGGGCTACCGCGCGACGACGCATTGGATGGCCCTCGACGCGCTTCCGAATTTCGGCGCCGAGCCGGTCAAGGAACGCTGGGTGATCGACCGGAATCGCGCGACCGGCGGCGGCGTGACCGCGGGCATCGATTTCGGTCTGGCGCTCATGGCGGAGATCGCCGGCGAGGACGTGGCGAAGGCGATCCAACTCGGCCTCGAGTACGCCCCGAAGCCGCCCTTCGACTGCGGCTCGCCGGAGAAGGCGTCCCCGGAAATGGTCGCGGCGGTCGGACGGCTCTTCCAGGGCGGCTGATCGCGCGGCGCGCTTCGCCTAACGCTCTTCCCGGCGCACCATCACGACCTCGTAGCGCCCGCCGTCGCCGACGTAGGCGTTGCCGATCCAGCCGGTCACGCTCACGAGGAGCGCGCCGAGCAGCGCGGACCCGAAGCCCAGGACGTCGAATCCGTCGAGCAGGCGGCCGACGAGCCAGAGCATCCCGGCGTTGATCGGCCACAGGAAGAGGCCGAGGCTGAGGACGGTGATCGGGATCGTGAGCACGATGGCGACGGGGCGGATCACGGCGTTCACGAGGCCGAGCAGGATCGCCGCGAGCACGAGCGTGAACGAATCGTCGGCGCGGATCCCGTCGACGAGCGACGCGGCGATCCACAGGCCCACGGCCGTGATCGAGAGGCGGACGAGGATTCCGTTCATGGGCGGGGCTCCTTCGGCTGGACCGGCCGTCGACCGGCGGCAGGCGGAAGCCTTCTCACGAGGGTGCCCCGTGCAACCCCGCGCTTCGAATCAAGGCCGCTCTCCGAGCCAGCGCCGCCAGTCGCCGCCCGGGATCCGCGCGCTCGCGTCGGGGACCCGGTTGTAGACGTAGGTCCAGACGGTCGTCCCGGCGGGCTCGACGAGCCGGACGCGCTCGCGCAGGTAGAGCGAGCCCCGGGGATCGGCCGGATCGTAGTCCTCGAACGCGTCGAGCAGCGAGAGGACGTCCGCGTCGAGGAGCGCGTGGATCTCGCCGACGACCCGGCTGCTGCCCGGCCGCATGCCGGGCCAGTCGCCGAGGTCGTAGAGCTCGCCTTCGAGGACGCAGGGGCCGACGAAGCGGAGCCGGTCGGTGATCTCGAGACGCTCGACGGCGCCGAGGCCGCGCATCAGCGAGCCGTAGACGGCGACCCAGCGGGGCTCGTCCTGTCCCTTCGTGTCCGGATCCGCGCCGGAGCCCAAGGGTCTACCGCGCGATGATCTCGCGCAGGTTGGTGAGGGCCTCGTAGGGCGTCTCCACGACCCGCGCGTTGATCATCCACTGCGGAATGCCGCCGCCCGGCTCGAGATGCATCTGAAACGTGACCCGGGTGCGCGATTCCGAGAGAGGCTCGAAGCGCCAGACGCCGTTCGCGCGGCGGACGCGGACGCGGCCGTCCTGCTCCGGGTAGTGATCCGGGTTGGCGGCGAGGGTGATCTCGACGACGCCAGTCGTGGCATCCCGGGAGAGCACGCTGCGCAGGACGTTGTCCCGGTCCGAGATCGGCCACGGCGTGGCGAGCACCGAGTACTGATTCGAGATCGCGCCCTCGCGATCGATCAGCTTCGACTCGGGCGTGTTCGGGAACCATTCCTTCAGGCGGGCCGAGTCGCGCAGCAAGGCCACCAGCGCCTCCGCCGGCGCGTCGACCTCCGCGACGCCGCGGAACTCGTCGATCCCCGAGTCCGCGACCGGGCGCGTGTGCACGACGATCCCGTTCTCCTCGCGGCTGAGCGCCCAGTCGTCGGCCTGCGCCGCCGTCGCCAGGAGCGTCGTCGCCACGACGAGCAGGGTCGAAAGGAAAAGCTGCGGTTCCACCTTCATGTTCATGCGGGTCTCCCTCGAGGCGCGCGCCCAGTCTAGCCCGAGTGCCCTCCTGCTCGCGCCCCGTGGCGCTGCGGACTACCGTGGCGATCCCCGGGGCGAGTGCCCGTCGCCCGATCAGGAGCCCTGCATGTCCCG
>JBCCZJ010000399.1:0-5305 GCA_039187915.1 Myxococcota bacterium | reverse complement strand
GTTTACGGGGCGACGAACGGCGTCCGTCGCGGCGGTCGGCGCGAGCAAGCCGGTGAGTCCCGGCGCGTGCTTCGCCAGCGTCTCGCCGATCTCGGCCGGCGACGGCGACACGGCGACGCCGTTCGCCTCGAGCGCCGCCATCTTGTCGCTGGCCTTGCCCTTGCCGCCGGCGATGATCGCGCCGGCATGGCCCATGCGCTTGCCGGGCGGGGCGTTCTGGCCCGCGATGAACGCGGCGACCGGCTTGTCCATGTTCGACTTCACGAACTCCGCGGCCTCCTCCTCGGCCGAGCCGCCGATCTCGCCGATCATGACGACCGCCTTGGTCTCGGGGTCCGCCTGGAAGAGCGTGAGGGCGTCGATGAAGTTCGTCCCGATCACCGGGTCGCCGCCGATGCCGACGCAGGTCGACTGGCCGATGCCCAGCCGCGAGAGCTGATCGACCGCTTCGTAGGTCAGCGTGCCCGAGCGGGACACGACCCCGACCGGACCGGGGCGCGTGATCGCGGCGGGCATGATGCCGATCCGGCACTGCTCGGGCGTCACGACGCCGGGGCAGTTCGGGCCGAGGAGCCGCGTCCTGCTGCCGGCGAGGGCCGCCTTGGCGCGGGCCATGTCGACGACCGGGATGCCTTCCGTGATGCAGACGGCGAGGTCCAGCTCGTTCTCGGCCGCCTCGAGGATCGCGTCCGCAGCGCCGGGCGGCGGCACGAAGATGCAGCTCGCGGTCGCGCCGGTGGCGGCCTTGGCTTCGGCGACCGTGTTGAAGATCGGGATGCCTTCCTTCTCGGTCCCGCCCTTGCCGGGGTGCACGCCGCCGACGACCTGGGTGTGGTACTCGCGGCTGAGGCCGGCATGGAACGTGCCCATGTTGCCCATGCCCTGGATGATCAGCTTGGTGTTCTTGTCGCAGAGGATCGCCATGGTGATCAGGCTCCCTTCACGGCGGCGACGGCGAGCTCGCCCGCTTCCTTGAGCGTCTCGGCCGGCGTGATGTTGAGGTTCGACTGGGCGAGGATCTCGCGCCCTTCCGTCGCCATCGTGCCCTGCAGGCGCACGACCAGCGGGACCTCGACGCCGAGCTCGTCGGCCGCGGCCACGACGCCTTCGGCGATCAGGTCGCAGCGGACGATGCCGCCGAAGATGTTGACGAGGATCGCCTTCACGTTCTCGTCGCGCAGGATCAGCTTGAAGGCTTCCTTGACCTTTTCCTTGTCCGCGCCGCCGCCGGCGTCCAGGAAGTTGGCGGGCGTCCCGCCGCAGTGGTGGATCATGTCGAGGGTCGCCATCGCGAGCCCCGCGCCGTTCACCATGCAGCCGATCGAACCGTCGAGCCCGACGTAGGCGAGGTCGATCTCGGCCGCCGCGCGCTCCCGCGCATCCTCTTCCTCGGGGTCGCGGAGCGCCGCGATGTCGGGGTGTCGATAGAGCGCGTTCGAGTCGAAGTTGACCTTGCCGTCGATCGCGAAGAGGTCGCCCTCTTCCGTCACGATCAGCGGGTTGATCTCGACCTGCGAGCAGTCCTTCTGGAGGAAGAGGTCGAAGAGTCCGCGCACGAAAGGCACGAGCTTGTCGACCAGCGGCTTGTCGAAGCCCAGCTGGAAGCCGAGCCCGCGCGTCTGGTAGTCGCGCAGGCCGACGTTCGGGTCGACCAGCACGGTCAGGATCTTCTCGGGGGTCTTCTCTGCGACCTCCTCGATCTCCATGCCGCCCTCGGTCGAGGCGACGATCGCGAACTTCTCCGCCGCACGATCGAAGAGGATCGCCAGGTAGAGCTCGTCCTTGATGTTGCTGCCGGCCTCGACGTAGACCTTGCGAACCAGCTTGCCTTCGGGCGGCGTCTGCGGCGTGTGCAGCGTCATCCCGAGGATCTCACTCGCCGCGGTCTTCGCCTCGGCGGGGCTCTTCACGACCTTGACGCCGCCGGCCTTGCCGCGACCACCCGCATGGACCTGCGCCTTCACGACGACGACGGGCGTACCGAGGTTCTTCGCGGCCCGTTCCGCCTCTTCCGGCGTCGTGGCCAGCTCGCCCTCGGGCACCGCCACACCGAACTCCCGAAAGAGCTCCTTCGCCTGATACTCATGAACGTTCATTGCTCTTCCTTAACTCCACGGCACGGTTCAGGATCCGCCGCGGTCGAAAATGGTTCTCTTCAGCACCGGGGCGTGAAGCGCGCATCGAATTCGAGCGCCTCGGACCGGAGCCACCGCAGGCGACCTCGCGGTCGTAGAGGATGGCGAGGGAGAAGCGCCCGAAGGCGACCTGCGATCCGCGCCCGTATCCCAGCTAGATCTCGATCTCGTCGACGAGCTTCTGGACGTGCGCCACCGACTCGTCGAAGGCCTTCCGCTCTTCGTCGTTCAGATCCAGCTCGATGATCCGCTCCAGACCGTCCGCACCGATCACGCAGGGGACGCCGACGTAGAGCCCGTTCACGCCGTACTCGCCCTCACAGAGACAGGCGCAGGCCAGCACGCGCTTCTTGTCCTTCAGATACGACTCCGCCATCTCGAGGGCCGAGATCGCCGGCGAAACGAAGGCCGAGCCGGTCTTGAGGAGCGCGACGACCTCCCCGCCGGCGCCCTTCGTGCGCTCGACCATGGCGTCGATCTTCTCCTTCGAGATCAGCTTCTCGACCGGAATGCCCGCGACCGTCGTGTACCGCACGAGCGGGACCATCGTGTCGCCGTGGCCGCCGAGCACCAGCGCGGACACGTCCTTGACGGACACGCCGAGCTCCCATGCGATGAAGCTGCGGAAGCGCGTCGAGTCGAGGACCCCCGCCATGCCGATCACGCGGTTCTTCGGGAAGCCGGAGACCTCCTTGAAGGTGTAGACCATGGCGTCGAGCGGGTTCGAGATCACGATCACGAAGGCGTCGGGCGCGTTGTCCCGCACGCCCTCGGCGACCTGCTTCATGATCGACAGGTTCGTCTTGAGCAGATCGTCGCGGCTCATGCCGGGCTTGCGCGCGAGCCCCGCGGTGATGATCACCACGTCGGCGCCCGCGATCCCGGCGTAGTCGTTGCAGCCCTCGATCTTGGCGTCACTGCCGATGAGCGGCGTGCCCTCCGCCATGTCGAGCGCCTTGCCCTGCGGCATGCCCTCGACGACGTCGAAGATCATCACGTCTCCGAGCTCGCGATAGGCGGCCTGCTCCGCGAGCACGCCTCCGATGTTTCCACCCCCGATCAAAGCGATCTTCGGCTTCGCCATGCTTCCCCTCTCCAGGTTTCGTCTCGTTTGCGGCGACCGGGGCGTCGGCCTCGGCCTCTCTTCGTGGTCGTACGCGCCGCGCGAGGCCCGGGTCAGGCCTGCACGCAGTCGCTAGGTCAGTCCTTCTTCGTCTGCAATCGCACGCGAAGCGAAAGCTCGTCGAGCTGGTCGGCATCGACCGACGAAGGCGCGGCCATGAGCAGGTCCTGGCCCCGCTGGGTCTTCGGGAACGCGATCACGTCCCGCAGATTGTCGACGTCGATCAGCTTCATCACCCAGCGATCGAACCCGAACGCGAACCCACCGTGGGGCGGCGCTCCGGTCTCGAGGGCGTCGAGCATGAAGCCGAAGCTCTTCTCCATCTCCGCTTCGCTGTAGCCCATGATCTCGAGGATCTGGCGCTGGATGTCGGCGCGGTGGTTGCGCAGCGAACCCGAGCCGAGCTCGGTCCCGTTCAGGACGACGTCGTAGTGGGTCCCCCGGACCTTCTCCGGCTCCGTCTCGAGGAGCGGGATGTCCTCTTCGACCGGCGCCACGAAGGGCTGGTGGACGTAGCCGAGCTTGCCGTTCTCGTCGGGCTCGAGGAGCGGGAAGTCCACGACGAGCAGCGGGTCCCAGGCGCGGCCGTCGACGCGGCCGAGCTTCGTCCCGAGGTCCTCTCGCAGCCGCGACAGAATCGTGTTCGCGCGATCCTTCGTGTCGGCCTGGAAGAAGATCACCATGCCCGGCGAAGCGCTGCAGCGCTCCTGGATCGCCGCGATCTCGGGCTCGCCGAGGAACTTCGTGATCGGCGACTTCCATTCGCCGTCGTCCTCGACCCGGATCCAGCCGAGGCCTCTGGCCCCCAGCTCCTTGCGGACCATCTTCTCGAGTCGGTCGATCTCGCCGCGCGTGAGCTCCTTGGCGTCGGCGATCGGCAGCGCCTTCACGATCCCGCCGTCTTCCACGACGCCCTTGAAGGCCTTGAACTCGCTCGTGGCGAACACGTCGGTCAGATCCACCAGCTCGAGGAGGATCCGGGTGTCGGGACGATCGGAGCCGAAGCGGTCCATCGCCTCGGCGTAGGTGATCCGCTTGAAGGGCGCCTCGAGCTCGACACCGCAGGCCCGCGATCCGTCGACCGTCGTCTTCTCGAGTACCGCGAGGATCTCCTCGACGCCGACGAAGGAGAGTTCGAGGTCGACCTGGGTGAACTCGAGCTGGCGATCGGCGCGCTGGTCCTCGTCGCGAAAACAGCGCGCGATCTGGTAGTAGCGATCGCACCCGCCGATCATGAAGAGCTGCTTCATGATCTGCGGCGACTGCGGCAGCGCGTAGAAGTCGCCGGGCTGGAGCCGTGACGGCACGAGGAAGTCGCGGGCGCCCTCGGGCGTCGCGCGCGCGAGGATCGGCGTCTCGATCTCGGTGAAGTCCTGCTCGTTCAGGGACTGGCGCACGGCCTGCGAGAGATCGTGGCGGGCCTGGAGCGCACGCTGGAGCGGCGGCCGGCGGAGATCGTGGAGGCGGTTCTTGAGCCGGACCTGCTCGTCGACCTCGGTCTCCTCCTCGATCGAGAAGGGCGGGACGGTCGCGGAATTGAGGATCCGCAGCTCGCGGACGTTCACCTCGATCGTGCCGGTCGGCATGTTCGGGTTGACCGTCTCGTCGCTCCGGTTCTCGATCTCGCCGCGGATCATGAGGACCCATTCGTTCCGCAGGCGATGGGCACGCTCGTGGGCGTCGGGGGCGGACTCGGGGCGGAACACGACCTGGACGATCCCGGTCTTGTCGCGCAGATCGATGAAGATGACGCCGCCGTGATCGCGGCGGACGTTGACCCAGCCACAGAGGACGACCTCGTCGCCGACGCCGGCCTGCATGATCTCCCCGCACTTGTGCGTGCGCCGGAGCGATCCCATTCCATCGAGCTGGGCGCTCTGCGTGCTCATCTCGGCTCCCGGGCGGCTCGTGTCTCGTCGAGTCGGTTGACGGACCCACGCACGGCGGACCCCCGCGTCCCAGGGGAGCGGGGCCTTCAGGCGCGAATCATCGAGTGGTGAAGAGACGCGTTCCCGGCGCCGGCGCCCCGTGCCCCACTCGTCGCCGC
>JBCCZJ010000398.1:0-5325 GCA_039187915.1 Myxococcota bacterium | reverse complement strand
GCTGGTCGGCGAGGTCGTCGCGAACGCCGATCGATTCGACACGCTCGGGCACACCGCGCAGCTCGCCCGCAAATCGATGCTCCTGCTCGCCGGCGGGCGGGACCGGGTGACGACGGTCACGCTCCACCATTCGCCTCTCGTCGAAGCGCTGGAGGCAGCCGGGGCGGCGGACGTCACGGCCCACGTGATGCCCCTCGCGGATCACGCCTTTTCCGGCGTCCGGATCGAGCTGGCCACGCGGCTGGTCGACTGGCTGGAGGGGCGCTGCCGCGCGGGCTGACCGGAGGGGACCGGCGAGACGGCCACCCGGCGTCGCCCGAACGAAAGACGGACCCGACGACCCGACCGGAAGGCTGCACGCACGCACGTTGCGGTCGGCGGGCATGGAGCGTCCGTGCATGCGCAAGCGACGCGCAACGTAGGGGTTCTCCCCTGGATCGTGCTTCAGGCTAAGGCCCGAGGGCCCGAGAACGCTTCATCACGTCCTGCGTCCGGACGTCTGGAGCTGCCCCATGAACACGATCCCCGGCTGGAAAGCATTCGCCCTCGCCCTGTTGATCGCCTGCCCGCTGCCCGCCTTCGCCATCGGCACGGTCACCGATGGGGGCGTCACCTTCGGCTACACCCAGAACTTCAACACGACGTCGGGCAACACGGTGAACACCGACTTCACCGGCGCGGCGGCGGGTGACCAGCTCTTCGAATCCTGGTGGTTCTTCCGGCTGCAGGGCGACGGGCAGGAGTTCGCGTTCGGCACCCCGGACTTCGAGGACTACACCCTGAACGGCGGCAGCGTCGGCCAGCTCGACTGGCTGGACCCGAGCGGCACGGGCCTCTTCTCTGCGACGCTCGGCTTCGAGGTGCGCGAGACCGGCGCGAACGAGGGAGTCGTCTTCCAGAACCTCCAGATCACGAACACCGGCCTGTCCGATCTGACGATCGACATCTTCCACTACACGGATCTCGACCTCGGCGGGAGCTTCGGGAACGACGAGGCCGTCCAGGTCGCGAACCCGACCCACATCGAGCTCAGCATCTCCGACCCCGATACGACGGCCCCGCTCATTGCCTACGGTGCGGATCACTACCAGGTCACAACATGGCGCGCCCTGTTGAACGAGCTGACGGATGACGGTTTCGATGATCTGAATGACACCGGCGCTCCGTTTGCAGTGGGGTCAGGTGCCGACTTCACCGGTGCCTTCCAGTGGACCCGGACGATCGCTGCCGGCTCTTCGACCGAGTACATGGTGCAATTCGGCAGCGACTCGGCACTCCAGGACCGGACGTCCAGCCTGGTTCCCGAGCCCGGCTCGGGTCTGCTCGGGGCTCTTGGTCTCATGGGCCTCGCCTCGTACGGACGCAAGGCCCGGCGATAGGGCGCCGCCGCACGCGAACGCCCCCGACCTCGGTCCCGGCCCGCCCTGCGACGCGCTACCGTGCGCGTCCACGAAAGGCGGTCGATCCGATGAACATGCAGGTCCAGGGCAAGATCCACGCGGCGTTCGACGCCGAGCAGGTCACGCAGCGATTTCGCAAGCGAGAGTTCGTGCTCGAGCTCGACGGCGACTCCCGCTACCCGCAGTACGTGATGTTCCAGTTCACCGGCGATCGCTGCGAGATGCTCGACGGCTTCGCCAAGGGCGAAGAAGTCAAGGTCGAGTTCAGCCTCCGCGGCCGCGAGTGGACGAGCCCGAAGGGCGAGGTCCGCTACTTCAACAGCCTCGAGACCTGGGGCATCGACCGCGTCGGCGATGCGCCCGCGCCGGGCGCCTCGGACGACGCCGGCATGTTCTCCGACGATCCGCCGCCGCCGACGGACGACGACGACATCCCCTTCTAGACCGTCGGCGCTGCGCGCCACGCCTCGACCCGCAGGTCGACGCGCGCCGAAGACTCCGGAGGGGGACGCGGCGGCGCGCGCCGTAGGCGACGTCAGAGGTCGGGCGGGGTGTAGATCTCGCAGGCGGCCTTGTGGCCGCCGCTGATCACGAGCATGCGCCCGAGGGCCATGTACTGGCCGATCATCAGGCCGAGTTCGGCGACCTCCGCGTCGCTGAAGTGGCTCCGGAGTTCGCGGACGAAGCCTTCGTCGACGCTCCGGAAGTCCGTCGCGAGCTTCTCCGCGAAGCGCACGGCGAGGGCCTCACGCGGCTCGAGCTGGCGCTCCGCCTCGGGCCGATGGATCTCCGCGATCGTCTCTTCGTCGAGTCCTTGCTGCGCAGCCTGCGCATACCGGGCGAAGAGTCAGGTGTCGCACTCGTTCATGGCGGCGATCTTGATTCGCGCGATCTCCTTGATGCGCGCCGGCGTCACGCCCTCCGTGTGGGCGGGCCGGAAGAAGGCGAAGAAGCGCTCGAACAGGTCGGGCAGCTCCTCCATCATGTTCAGCGCGCCGCCGTCCCAGGCGTTCGCCGCGGGTCCCGAGGACGGGACTTCTTCTGCGCTCATCGGACGTCCTCCAGATCCTGCGTCGCGCGGGATCGTTCGATCGAAAAAGCCTAGCCCAGGCGCGGTCTCCGTGATCTAGACTGGTTCTTCGCCCGATCCGGGCGCGGAGGGGCGATGTCGAGCCAAGCGCAGCAGGACCGGGGCGTCGCGTCGCCCGTTCCCTCCCGGATCTTCTACGGCTGGGTGATCGCCGGGATCGCGTTCGCGGCGCAGTTCGTCTCCAACGCGGCGGGCCTTTCGATCATCGGCAATCTGATGACGCCGATCTCCGCGGAGTTCGGCGTCTCTCGCTCGCTCGTCGGCATCGCGCCCGGCGTCTCGATCCTCGTGATCGGCCTGCTCGGCCCCTTCATCGGTCGTCTCGTCGACGCCGGGTACGTGCGCCGCGTGATGGTCGTCGGCGGTCTGCTGAACGGACTCGGGTTGATCGGCCTCTCCTATGCGCAGACCTTCGGGCAGGCGGCGGCCTCGTTCGTGCTCCTGGCCGCGCCGGGCCTCGCGCTCTACGGCATGATGCCGGCGATGGCGCTCGTCGCGAACTGGTTCGTCCGCCGTCGCGGACTCGCGCTCGGGATCGCCGTCGCCGGGGCGACGATCTCCGCGGGCGTCGGGCCGAACGCGTTCGAGCTGATCGCGGCGGAGCAGGGCTGGCGCGGCGCGATCTTCGTCTTCGGGGCCATCACGGCGGCGCTCTCGATCCCGCTCTTCGGCGGTCTCGTGATCGCGCGTCCCGAGGACATCGGGCTGCGGCCCGACGGCGATCCCGAACCCGCGTCCGAAGACGCCGCGGCCTCCGGGCCGGCGCCCCGGACGTCGGCGGAGCTCGCGAAGATCCCGGCGCTCTGGATCCAGGCAGTGGGCTTCGGACTGATCCTCACGTCGCCGGTCGTGCTGATCGCGGTGCTCGTTCCCTTCAGCGAGGACCTCGGGATGACCGCGGCGCAAGGATCGCGCTTCTTCATCTGGATGATCCCGTTCTCGCTGGCGGGCAAGCTCGTGATCGGCGGGCTCGCCGACGTGACGCCGCTCAAGCCCGGGATCGCGCTCATGGTCGTCGTCAACGCGATCGTCTGGTGGATGCTCGGCCAGTCGCCGGACTACGACACGCTGATGATCATCGGCGCGATCTACGGCGTCGGGATCGGCGGGATGGCGCCGCTCCACGGCGTGCTGATCGGGCGCCTCTTCGGGCGCGTCGATTACGGCACGGCGAGCGGCCTCGGCGGCATCGTCGGCGTCTCGCTGATCGTCCTCGCGAGCTTCGGCTCACAGGGCCTCTACGCCGTGACCGAGTCGTATCCGCAGGTCTGCAGGGTGCAGATGGCGCTCGTGCTGATCGGCGGGGCGGTCGTCGCGCTGCTGCGGATCCCGTCGCCCGCGGAGGCGAGCTAGCGCTGTGCCATCGGGCCGTGCCCGGTGCAGTCCGCCCGTGCTCGGCGCAGTCAGCCTGTGGTCGGTGCAGTCAGCCTGTGGTCGGTGCGTCGTACCAGATCGGCGACGTCCAGAGCCGCTCCTGGATCGTCTTCGGGATCGAAGGATCGTCGCAGCCGCCGCTGCGACCGGTCGCATCCGCATCCTTCGCTTCCTCGAGGCACTGCCGCGCGGACCAGCGGCAGCTCGGGTTCTCGAGCACGCGCACGTAGTAGAAGGCGTTTCGGCGCGCGTCGAAATCGGGGTCGGTCCAGACGGTGCAGAGGCCGTCGTGGCCGCGGCCACGGGGTCGGCAGGTCGCTTCGTCGACGTCCGCGTCGTTCGCGCCGCCCGCCACGTCGAACACCCGCTGGTGGAAGCGGTCCTCCTCGTCGATCCAACCCTTCACGACCTGCACGCGTTGGAGCAGTCCGCCCGGATGTTCCGGGATGCCGATGTCGCGCAGGGCGGAGACGACGAAGACCGGCGACGCGTCCGGGCTCGGCGGGGTCGGCAGGTCGCCGCCCATCGGGACGCCGCCGGCGTAGCCCTTCGCGACGAGCTGCGGATCGCCGCAGAGCTCGGGCGAGTAGTCCCAGCCGCCGAAGAAGCGCGCGGTGATCCGCGGGCCGCTGGTGCCGAAGGTCTCGCGCCGCTTCATCGCATCGAAGATCGCGTCGCGAGAGTTCTCTTCGGCCCAAACGCCCGCGAGCCCGCCCGGGTTCGCGAGCAGCGAGTTGGTCGCTTGCATCGGGCTCGTGCTCTTCGCGATCCGTTCGTCGCGGGTGTCATCGGTGATGCCGGACCAGCCCTGGTACGAGTATTCCTCCACGTCGCCGGGGTTGCCGTTGTGGGCGTCGGTCGCGGCGACGATGCCGATCTTGAAGGGGTTCACGCCGATCCGAGCCTGTTCGCGGAAGCCCTCGGCGAGGGCGTAGCGGACGTAATCGCGCCGATGGACGCAGCCCATTCCGAGCAGGGCGCCGGCGGCGACCTCGTCCGGTCCGCACTCGGGAACCTCGGGCCCGCGCCATTCCTCGAACTCGCAGAACTCGTCGCGGCCACCGAGGACGTTCGAGAAGCCGTTGCGGCACTCGCTGTCGCCCTTGATCTGGTTGAGCTCGACGAGGCGCTCGAGGTCGGCGCGCAGGCGCGCGCGATCCCGCTGGGCCTCGAGCGGGAGGTCGCGCCCCCCGGTCGCGAACATGTTCCCGTTCGACAGGTTCGAGTTGTGGGGCAGGGTGATCACGTCGCAGCCGGTCCCCGCGTCGCGGCACTGCGCGGCGAGCTTCTCCCAGAGGCCGTAGACGTCGGGCTCGTCGATCCAGGCGATCGGCTTCTCGGGGACGATGGCGTTCCGGAAGATCACGTTGTGGTGGACCTTCGCGAGATCGGGCGTCGCCGTGTATTCGTAGCCGTGGAGCGACGTGAAGCGGCACGCCGGCGAGCGGTCGTAATGGCGTT
>JBCCZJ010000397.1:0-5336 GCA_039187915.1 Myxococcota bacterium | reverse complement strand
GTTGCGGCACGTGCCCCCACTCCCGACGGGTAAGGAGATGCTCGCGGGGGTGGACCCCCTCTTCGAGGTGCTGCAGTACCTTTACTATCTGACGGGGCTCCCCGCGGCCCGCCTGGGCCGGACCTACGCGGACTGGACCGCGCGCGAGCAGATCAGCGCGGCCGGGCTGAAGGCCGAGTCCGACGCCGCGGCGCGGACGGAGACCGAGATCGACGGTCCCTATGCGGCGATGAACGGGCGACTGCGCGACTCGCACGACCTGGTCCACGTCGTGAGCGGCTACGGCCGCGACCTCGTCGGAGAGATCGGCGTCCTCGCCTTCACGTTCGGGAACTCCGGCCACCGCGGTCTCGGCCTGCTCGCCCTGATCGGGTTCCTGCGGAGCATGCTGCCCGATCCCGACCAGCCGATGGCGTCGCGCGCGTTCCGACGGGCCGTGCGCGGACAGTTCTTCGCCGCGCTCCGGGCCGGACGCCGCGCGGACTTCATCGTCGGCGCGGACTGGGAGGCGCTCCTGCCCCTGCCCCTCGACGAGGTGCGGGCCCGCTTCGGGATCGAGCCGGCCGCGGGCTACGTCGAGGTGCGCAGCGCGGGGGCGCCGGACCTCGAGACCGGCCTCGCCGCGAGCTGACGCGCGCCCGGCCCTCCATTTCACCCTCCGGCTTGCTTCCTGTCAGTCTTGAATATAGACTGACAAGTGAGGCGGCGGTTGCCCGCGCCGCGTGGAGGAGGCCGGATGTTGAAGGTGATCGGAGCGGGGCTCTCGCCCTGGGTGCGGCGCGTGTTGGTGGTGCTCGACGAGAAGGGCATCGAGTACGCCCACGAGAACTTCTTTCCGACCGGAGAGATCCCGGCGGAGTTCAAGCAGAAGAGCCCGCTCGGTCGGATCCCGGTCCTCGACACGGAGGAGGGGCCGATCCCGGACTCGAGCGCGATCTGTCACTACCTGGAGGCGCGCTTTCCCGAGACGTCGCTCCTGCCGGAAGACCCGTTCGAACGCGGGCGTTCGTTCTGGTTCGGCGAGTTCGCCGCCGAGATCTTCCGCTACGAGGGCACGCTCTTCTTCCAGCAGGCGCTGCGTGGCCACATGATGAAGCAGACGCCGGACGAAGAAGCCGTCGAGGCCGCGCGGGCGGCGATTCCACCCCTCTTCGATTATCTGGAGGGCGAGCTCGAAGGAGCGACCTACGTCGTGGGAGAGCGCTTCACGCTCGGGGACGTCACCCTCGCGAGCGTGCTGCTCAACTACCTTCACGCGGGCGAACGGATCGACGCGACGACCTATCCCGCGCTGCGTTCCTATCTCGATCGCGTGTTCGAACGGCCGAGCTTCGCCCGCCGGATCGAAGAAGATCTGAAGCCCCTCGCTGGATTCTCGAACGCGCCGTCGCCCGCCTAGAAGGTTTCCTTGTAGGGGCGTAGATCGAGCTCGAGCGTCCACGTCGCGCGCGGCTGGCAGTGGAGCGTCCACATCGCGTCGGCGATGCCCTCGGGCGCCAGCATCCCGTCCTCGCCCAGTGCGTCGACCACGCCGGGGAAGCGGCGCTTGACCTGGTCGCCGTTGATCACGCCGTCGAGGATGACGTGTGCGACGTGCAGGCCTTCGGGGCCGAACTGACGAGCGAGTCCGAAGGCGACCGAGCGTTCGGCCGCCTTGGCCGCGGCGAAGGCCACGAAGGGCGGGCGGGACCGGATCGACGCGGTCGCGCCCGTGAACAGAAGCGTTCCTCCGCCGTTCGCAGGCATGCGGCGCGCCGCCTCCTGTCCGGCGAGGAACGCGCCGAATCCGCACACCCGCCAGCTGCTCTCGAACTCGTCGGGCGTCAGCTCGAGCAGGTCCTTCGGGAAGTTGTTGCCGGCGTTGTAGAGCACGAGCCGCGGCGGCGCGCCTTCCGCCGACTCGACCGCCTCGAAGAGCGCGGTCACGTCCGTCGGGATCGTGCAGTCGGTCGGCACGGCGGTCGCGGTCCCGCCCTCGTCGCCGATCGTGTCGACGACGGTCGCCAGCTTCTCCGCGGTTCGGCCCGCCAGGAACACGTGCAGTCCCTCGCGAGCGAAACGACGCGCGGCTGCGGCGCCGACTCCGTCGAGGGCTCCGACCCCAGCCACGATCGCGCTCTCCATGCGTCCCTCTCTTCCCGTTGGTTCGGTTGAAAGTCTCGATCATAGACGGACTGCCGCGGAGGCGCGATCCGTCCGTGCGATCGCGTCGCGAAGCGAGTGTGTTCGAAAACACCCATCGAAGCGGTGGGCGCCGCGGACCGAGTGGCCTTCGCGCGCCGACGCGCCGGTGTATCGGGCATCGACCCTTCAGGGAGCGTCGGAATTCCCCGATGCACGAACACGACCCGGCGCGGTCGGGTCTACGCCAGCGTTGTGCCACGCAGGCGCGCAGTCGGAGCTCGGAGGGTTTTGGACCAGTTTCAGCAGGTTGCGCTGACCCTCGCGCTCGGGACGCTGATCATCGCGCTGGCGATGTCCTTCCGGCCGGGCCACCGCGCCCCCGCGTCGAGCGGAAGCGGCGCGCGCATCGTGCGCGAAGGCGGCATGGCCGTCCTGGCCGGCGGCTTCGTCTCGCTTCTGGCGCTCGCGATCGTTCCGCTCTCCCGATTCCCCGGGTTCGAGCCGCTGCGGGCGGCGCTGCCGACCGCGCCGCCGGACCTCGCGACGGCCGCTTGCGCCGTGCTGGTTCTCCTCCTCCTCTGCGCCGAGCGCGGACGCTGGGCCGGGCACGAGATCGCGACCGTCGTCGCGGTGCTCGTTCCCTGGTTCCTGATTCCGGAGTGGGGCGGCGCGGACGCGGTTCGTCTCCCGATCGAACTCCTCGGCCTGCTCTCCGCGGCGCTCTACCGCGTGAGCCTGAGCAGCGGCCGCTCGGCGCACCTCGCCACGGTCGCCCGTGAGACAGCGGTCGAAGCGACCGGCGACGGCGTGCTGCTGGCGGATCCCGAGGGCCGATTGATCGACGCGAACGCGAGCGGTCGCGTCGCCTTCGAGGCGCTCTCCACGCGTCCCAAGGACCCGGAGACGGGGCGCGCGGTCCGGGAGCGGCGGCTGCCGAAGCACGTCCGCGAGTTGATGCGCTCGCCCGAGGCCCAGCACTTCAACGTCCGACTCGAGTCCGACCGGGTCTACGAACTCTGGCTGGGCGCCGCGCACGCGCGTCGCTCCTCGGACGGTGCGCGCGCGCTGATCGTCCGCGACGTGAGCGAGAAGCTCCGGGACGAGCGGCGGCTGATGCGTCTCGCGCACTACGACAGCCTGACCGGGCTCGCGAACCGGCGGCTCTTCATCGAGCGGCTCGAGAACGCGGTGGCCGACGCGATGGGGCAGGGCGCGACGGTCGCGCTCCTCTACGTCGATCTCGACCGTTTCAAGGAGATCAACGACACGCTCGGACACGGCGCGGGCGACGAGATGCTCCGCGTCATCGCCGGCCGTTTCCAGAAGCAGGTCACCTCGACCTATCCGCCGCGCCTGCGCGGTCCCGAGGCTGCCTTCGTGGCACGCCTCGGCGGCGACGAGTTCGCGGTCGTGATCCCGGATCCCGAGGACGCGAAGGCGACCGAAGGCTTCGCGACCCAGCTGCTCACCGCGCTCGCGGAGCCGATCCCCGTCATGGATCGGCAGATCGCGGGGTCGGCGAGCGTCGGCATCGCGATGCACCCCGAGGACGGGCTCGACGTGGAGACGCTGGTCAAGCACGCCGACTCCGCACTCTACGGCGCCAAGCGCCTCGGTCGGAACCGCTACGAGCGCTACAAGCCGGAGTTCAGCCGCGAGGCCGAGCGCAAGCGCCAGATCGAGGAGAAGCTCCGCGCGGCGATCGAAGCGGACGAGTTCGAGCTGCACTATCAGCCGAAGGTCGACCTCGCGTCGAGTCGCGTCGGCGGATTCGAAGCGCTCGTCCGATGGCACGACGACGAGCTCGGTCGCGTCGGCCCGGACGAGTTCATCCCGATCGCGGAGGAGCGCGGTTTGATCTCCGAGATCGGCGCCTGGTGTCTGAACGAGGCGTGCCGCCAGCAGCGCGCGTGGTGCGACGCGGGGCTCGACCCGGTCGCGGTCGCCGTCAACGTCTCGAGCGCCCAGTTCGTCGGCTCGAATCTCCCGAAGCTCGTCCGCGCCGCGATCAACCGTCACGCCATCCAGCCCGGTTGGCTCGAGCTCGAGCTCACGGAGCGTCTGCTGCTCGAGGACAGCGAGCAGACCACCGCCTGTCTCTCCGAGATCCAGTCCCTCGGCGTCTCGATCGCCCTCGACGATTTCGGCACCGGCTACTCGGCGCTCACCTACCTGAACCGCTTCCCGCTCGACGTCGTCAAGATGGACCGCGGCCTCCTCGAGAACGTCGAGACCAGCGAGTCCGCGGAAGGCATCGCCGCGGCGGTCGTCTCCATGTGTCATTCGATCGGCATGAAGGTCGTCGCGGAAGGCGTCGAGTCGGAGGGGCAGCTCGAGATCCTGCGCGAGATGAGCTGCGACCAGATCCAGGGCTACCTCTACGCTCCGGCGCTCCGGCCGGACGACGCCAGCCGCTTCCTCACGGCGCCCGGCGTCGATCGGCCCATCGTCGCCCCGAAGCCGCCGGCGCCGCCCGTCAACGTGCGCGCCGCGGCGCGGGCGAAGGCGCAGGTCGAACCGACGGTCGAGTCCGGATCGAAGGCGGCGGGCGCACAGAGCGCCGGGTCCAGCGTGACGCCCCACGTGCTGATCGTCGACGACACGGGCGAGCTCCAGCAGTCCTTCGTCCCGCGCCTGCAGGCGCTCGGCATCAAGGTCTTCGACATGACGGCGGCGGCGTTGACCGAGCGCTACATCCTGCCGCCGGACGATCATTTCCATCTCGTCGTCACGAATCCGCAGTCCGACGTCCGGCTGGCGCAGGAGATCGTCGAGGTCGCGGCGAGTCCGCTCACGGACCACGAGCCGGCCCTCGTGTTCGTCGGCGAGGAGCCGGACGAGGAGCAGCGCGACGCGATTCGCGCCGCGGGCGCGCGCATGGTGCTGTGGTCGCCCTTCAGCGACAGCGAGCTGCGCTTCCTCGTCCGCTCGGTCGTGCCCTTCGCGACGTCGGGCGATCCGCGCGACGAGGCGCGCATCCCGCTCGACTCGATGGCCTGGATCCGGTTCCGCTCGCGCCGCGAGGTGGGCATCCTGTCCAGCCTGTCGCGTCGCGGCGCCTTCATCGAGATGATGGACCCGCTCGATGCGGGGCTCTCCTGCAAGGTCGAGTTCGAGCTGCCCTCCGGCCGCTTCACGACCTTCGGCAAGGTGATCTACTGCCACCGCGAAGGCGATTCGCTCGCCAACGGCATCGGCGTCGAGTTCTACGG
>JBCCZJ010000396.1:0-5353 GCA_039187915.1 Myxococcota bacterium | reverse complement strand
CGTTCTTGACGGACCGTCGGCTCGTCGTCGGGGTGCAACGTTTCGCGGGAGCAACGTTGCGTTGCGTGTGCGAACGCGGGCCGCCCCGAACGCCGACCTGACGCGCGTCGAACACCTGTCGCCGCGTCAGACGTCGCGCGTGCGTCGCGATGACACAGGTGGGGGGCGTCCGTCACGGTGATCGGCGACACCGTGTGGACTGATTCGAATTCCTCGATGAAACGGAAACGCTAGGCGAAGCGTATTCGGGGACTAGAGTTCGATCGTCACGTTCCTCGAACGTGTCACGAGCTATGGTTCGTTCGAGTCGTCCGTATCCCTTAACAACATCAGGTTTCATCATGAGGAAAGTACGAGACTGGTCTGCGGTCATTGATCGCCTCAACAGCAGCCCGAAGGGCGAGCTGAAGATCCGAATGGGTTCGCCCGGCAGCGCCCAGGTCACGCGCTGCCGCCTGCTCGCCGAGTGGGCGAACCTCGAGGCCACGACGAAGGGGTCGACCCTTCATCTCCGCCTCCCCGGCGGCCACTAAGCCTCGCCCGGCGACCGAGGCCCCCGACGTTCGTCGGGGGGCCTCCGTCACGACGCGCGCCCATCGCGCGACCCGTCCAACTTCACCGTCGTTCCGGTTCCGCCGAAGCGCTTCGTCCGGCGCGAAGCGCACTACAGACCCTCGCCCGCCGGCCAGCCGGGCAGACCGGCTTCCCCGCCCGATGCGTGCTAGGCAGTCCCCATGCCCATGCTCTACCGATTCGTGATTCGTGACGCCGTGATCGTCGCCGTGGCCGCGATCGCCTGGATGCTGCTCGCGGCGCGTTCCGCGGGAGCGGGTTTCGTCGCGGATCTCTCCGGCTGGATCGTCGGCCTCCTACTCTTCGCATGCGCGTACGTCGCCCACGAGTGGAGCCACTACCTGGGGGCGATCCTGTCCGGCGGCCGCGCGGACATCGGCGATAATCTCGCCTCCGGATTTCTGTTCAGCTTCGGGACGGAGGGCAACACGCTGGGCACGTTCGTGGCGATGTCGCTCTCGGGGTTCGTCGCCACCGGCGCGGCGGTGGCCTTCTTCTATTTCGGCCTGCCCGACGAGTACCTGGCGACCCGCGTCGCGCGTGGCGGCGCGCTCTTCCTGACGATGCTCGGCGTCGTGCTCGAGGTTCCCCTCCTCCTCTACGGGCTCTTCACCCGTTCGGTGCCGAAGCAGGCCGCGGTCCTGCCGGCGGAGCCCGAGCCGCTCTAGCCTCGGGCGCCGCGGCCTCGCGCCGCGCGCTCGGACCCGCGCGACGTGCGCTTCTTTCGGTCCGATCCATGCGCTGTGGTCCCCCCGGATCGACGTTTTCCGTTCGGGTCGCGAACCGTTCCGTCGCCGTCCCCTCGTGACCGGGTCGTGAACCGTTCCGTCGCGGTCCCCCGTGACCGGGTCGGGCAGGCTACGATGGCGGCGCGCCCTCGATCGGAGCCGCCCGCTCCGGGACGCGCGGAGTCGTGGTATGCGGATCGGGACCGGTTCGATCGAAGCAGGCTGGGGAATCGCGGTGGCCGCCGCGCTGTCGATCCTCGTCGCCGTGCCGGGGCGCGCGGCGGACGAAGCGCCGAGCGAGGCGACGGATCCCTTCGCCGGCTGGGAGATGGCTTCGGCGCGCGAAGGCGAGCTGCCCTGGGCGATCTACGTCGAGTCGGACCCGGCGCCGGGCGTGCCGGCCTTCCGGATCGAGACGCGCTTCGAGGTGCCGCCCTCGATCGCCGCGGGGACCCTGATGGCCTCGATGGCGGAGAACGACTCGACCGCCGCGGGCGAGCGCCGCGTCCTGCTCGAGCGCACGGCCGACACGGCGCTCGTGCACACCTTCGTCGATCTGCCGTTCATGTTCTCGGATCGCGAGCTCGCGATCCGGATCGTCGCGTCCCACGACGCGGTGACCGGTGTCCATCGGATCGATTGGGTCGACGAGAACGAGCGCCTGCCGCCGCCCGCGTCGGGCGTGCTCCGATTGCGGACGGCCGGCTACTGGGAGTTCCGTCCGCGTGCGCCCTTCGGCACGTTCGCGACCTACGTGTCGCGCGCCGAGGTCGGGGGCTCGCTGCCGGCGGGGATCCGGGACCGGCTGATGCGCGGCCAGGCGGAAGAGGCGGTCGAGCGCCTCGCGCGTCTGATCGGCGAACGGGACACCGCCGCGGTGGCGGCGCCGCCGCCCGAGGGCGTATCGCCCGAGCTCGACGCCGACTAGCCTGTGCGCCCGGCCGGGTGCGTGCGCCTCGCGTTCTTCGCGTGCCGCGCGCCCGCAACGATCCGACGCGGCCGACCGTGCGGGCACGATCGCGTGATACCCTCCGAGCGCCTTCCTCGCGCCGGAGACGACCCGTGGTCTACGCCATCGCCGCCTATTCGATCACCCTCGGTGTGCTCGGCCTCTATTGGGCCGTGCTCGCCCATCGGCGCGTCGAGATCGAGACCGCCCATGCGCGCGCGGCGGGCCGCGCCCTCTCGGATCCGCGCAAGGGCTTCAACGTCGGCGCGTTGCTGCTGGCGCCCTTCTGGATGCTGCGGCACGGGATGACGATCCCCGGCGCGCTGCTGCTCCTACCGACGCTCGCGATCGTGCCGCTCTTCCACCGGGAGCTCTGGATCCCGCTGCTCTTCGTGGGCATGGTCCCGCTCGCGGCGGGCGCCGCGCTGGCCTTCGTCGGCAACCGCATCGCCGTCGCGCACACCGGCCTGGACGCACCGGACGCCTACTCCGCCAGCCAGCTTCCCTGGGCCCTCGCTGGGATCGCCTTCTACACCGTCGTCCTGCCCTGGGCCTGGTTCTTCGCCCGGAGCTAGGCGCGGCGGGGAGCCCGGAGGGCGACCCAGCCGGCCTCGGCGCGGCGCTCAGAGGTGCTGGCCGACGACCTCGATCACGCGGTCGTGGATCGGACCGTTGGTGGCGATGACGCCGGCGTTGTTCTCGAGCTTCCGGCCGTGGTCGAAGTCGAGGGGGTTGCCGCGAACGTCGGTGACGCGTCCGCCGGCTTCCTCGACGACGATCAACCCCGCCGCGTGGTCCCAGATCTTCTCCCGATAGTCGGCGCGGGTGGGCAGACGCAAGTAGATCTGGGCCTGGCCCTGAGCGACGATCGCGTACTTGCACTGGCTGTCGACGCGGACCGGCTCTTCGGTGATCTCGAGGGCCTTGGCGATCTGCGCGCTCTGGTCCTGGTCGCTGTGGCCGGACTCGACGGACTCGCAGAAGCGGGCGGCCGCGGTCGACGTGATGTCGCTGACCCGGATGTCGCTCGCACCGTCCCGGCCGTTGCCGGAGAGCGGCAGGATCTGGGCACCGCCGCCGCGCGTCGCGGTCAGCAGGCAGCCGGGCCGGCCGTCGGGGCCGGGCAGGTTCGGGCAGCCGAGGACGCCCAGGACGACGCGGCCGTGCTCGAGGAGGCCGAGCGCGATCGCGTACTGCTCGCCACGCAGAAAGCCCTTGGTCCCGTCGATCGGGTCGAGGGTCCAGTAGGGCGAGTCGATGCCGGAAGGCGTCACGCCGCCGAGGTCGATCCAGTCGAGGGCCTGGTCCGTCGAGACCTCCGCCCCGCGGACGCCGCGCACGTGCTCGACGACCTTCGCGCAGGTCTCCTCGGCTCCGGACTCGCGCAGGTCCTTGGCGTCCTCTTCTCCGACGACGTCGGCGATCTTCGACGTGCCCGAGAGGGCGGAGCAGACGAGGGCCTGAGAGGCGAAGTCGGCGACGGTGACCGGGCTCTTGTCCTTCTTCTCGATCGTGGCGGCGGTGACGAGGTTCTTCTGGACGCTCTGGCAGACGGTGGCGGCGTCGCGGACGGCGACGATCGCGGCGTCGAGTTCACTCTGGAGATCGATGGTGGACACGGCTTCCTCGGGTGCGCGCGTTGCGATCGCGGCGCGAGAGATGGGACGGCGGAGCAGGCCGTCGGTTGCGGGACCGGCGACGATAGCGGACTGATTCCGGCGTCGAGGGCTCGCGTCGGCGCGTCCTCCCGCCGCGCGGGAAGGAAGAAAAGGCGCGAGAAAGGGACGGCGCTTTCCGTTTCCGGGGGCTTCCGCGGGGGATGATCGGGGCGCGCGGCGAGGCAGGCGATCGGCAGGGAACGCCGCATCCGCTGCCGGTGCCGGATCATTCGAGGCCCCGCGACTTCTTGCGCACGCGTGTCGCGCGGACGGCCTCCGTCTTGCATCTCTCGATCGGGAGGCGATTCCTCCCTGGATCGCGTAGAGGATCTCGAGCCGTCCGGAAGGCGCGCGTCGCCGGCGGCGGCGAGGTCCTCGAGGAGGCCTCGTGTCGCTCCGTCTCGGCACCTTCAACGTCTGGGGACTCCCCGAGACCTTCGGTTTCGGGGACGACGTCTCGTCTCGCATGCGGCTGATCGCGCGTCGGCTGGAGGCGTCGGATCTCGACGTGCTGCTGATCCAGGAGGCCTGGACCGACGAAGTGCGGACGACGCTGCGCGCGGGGGCGCGGGCCGCGGGCTTCGCCGTCGCCGACGGCCCGGGCGCGAGCGGCGGACTCATGACGCTCTCGCGAAAACCGATCCTGCGCACGGGCTTCGAGCGCTTTCGCTTCCGCGGCGACCCCGAGCGCGTCGCGACCGGCGAGTTCATCGGCGGCAAGGGGTTCCAGTCGACGCGGATCGAAGGCCAACACGGCCCGGTCACCGTCGTCAACACGCATCTTCACGCGCGCTACCGCCGCGCGCGCCCGCTCCTGAACAGCGCCGTCCGGCTCGCCCAGCTCCTCCAGGTCCTGCGCCATCTGAGCGAGTCGGAGGGGACCGTAGTCCTGGGCGGCGACTTCAACTGTGCGGCCGGGGACATCGAGTACGACCTCTTCCAGGGTCTGTCCGGCGCGTTCGAGCTCGGCGGCGGCAGCCGTCATCCCACGCTGTCGAAGACCAACTACTACAAGCGTCACCGCACCGCCGAGGACAAGCGCATCGACTTCCTCTTCGTCCGGCCCGGATCCGATGTCGCCTGGCGCGCGCGGGACGCGCGGCTGCTCTTCGCGGAGACGGCGCGCATCCGCGAGATCGACCGCTCGCTGTCGGATCACTTCGGATTCCGCGCCGAGCTCGCGCTGACGCCCCTCGTCCATCCCGTCGCGTTCTCGAGCGCTTCGCCTCCGGATCCGACGGCGATCCTGCGCGCTCGGCGGCTGCTCGACGTGGGCGACGCGGAGGCGGAACGTCGCCAGCGGGTGCACAGCGAACAGTCCGTCGGCTACGCCGCCGCCGCGATGGTCGCGCTCGGGGCGCGCCGCGCGCCGGCGGTCTCGCGGCGCCGGCTGCTGCGCGGCCTGCTCGGCGGGGCGGCGTGCGCGGCGATCGTCCCGGCCAGCG
>JBCCZJ010000395.1:0-5354 GCA_039187915.1 Myxococcota bacterium | reverse complement strand
GCGCCGGACGTGATCGTGACGCAGGACCTGTGCGACGTCTGTGCGGTGTCGCTGGACGACGTCCGCACGGCGCTGCGCGAGCTCGCGCGGCGCGACATCGAGATCTGCAGTCTGAGCCCCCTGCGTCTCGCCGACGTCTGGGAGGACGTGCGCCGGGTCGGCCGCGCGGTCGGGCGCGAGGCGGAAGGCGACGCCGCTGCGCAGGACCTGGCCATGCGCTGCGATGCGCTCGCGCAGGCCTCCGCTTCCCTCGATCGGCCGAGCGTGCTCACGATCGAGTGGCTCGACCCCGTGATGATCGGCGGAACGTGGATGCCCGAGCTCGTCACGCTGGCCGGCGGCGAAGCGCTCGTCACCAAGGCCGGCGAGCACGCACCGACCCTCGACCTCGACGCCCTGCGCGCGCTCGACCCGGACGTCGTCGTGCTGAAGCCGTGCGGATTCGACGTGCCGCGCACGCTCTCGGAGGCGGCGCTGCTCCAGACGGAGCTGCCCTGGGACACCTGGCGGGCGGCCCGTTCCGGCGAGGTCTACGTCGCCGACGGCAACGCCTACTTCAACCGACCGGGCCCCCGGCTGGTCGAGTCGGCGGAGATCCTGGCGGCGATCCTCCACCGGGACGTCTTCCCCGAGCTCGTCGAGAAGCACGCGCCCGGCTTGCGGCGCATCACGAAGGCGGGCGAGGCGGTCGCGTTCGGCTGACGGGTCCGCGGCTCAGTCGCGCGGCGACACGCGTGCTTCGGCGATCGGCAGGCCCGGCGTGCGATCCGCGATCCAGCGGAGCAGCGTCTCGACCGCCCCGACGTCGCTCAACCGGCGTCGCGCGCGGGTCGGCTGCGTCGCCGGGCCGACGCGGAAGGTCATGCCCAGGCCGTGCAGGCTCCGGAAGGCGTCTTCGTCCGTCTCGTCGTCCCCCGCGTAGAGCACGCGGACCGACTCGGACCAGCCCGGGCCGTACTTCGTCCGCAGCACGTGCAGGACCGCGTGGCCCTTGTCCCAGCCGATCGGCGGCCGGGCTTCGACCGCGCAGAGGGCGTCGCGGGCCTGGAAGCCGGCTTCGCGGATGGCCGCGCGGGCGAGCTCCGCGGCGGTCGCGTGTTCTTCGGCTTCGACCGCGCGGTAGTGGAAGGTGAGCGAGGCCCCCTTGGCCTCGACCCAGCCGCCGTCGACGTCGAGCTGCTCGAGCGTCGTGACGAGCTCGTTGGCCCGGTCCTCGTAGTGGGCGAGGTCGGGGTGGCGGTAGGCATCGATTCCTTCGCCGGTGATCTCGAGTCCGTGATTGCCGGCGTAGACGAAGCCCTCGAGGTCGACCATGTGCCGCACGTCGGCCAGTCCGCGTCCGGAGACGATCGCGAGGTCGGTGTCGGTGCGTGCGTTCGCGCGTTCGAGCGCGTCGCGCATGCCGTCGCCCAGCTTCACGAGGGACGGATGGGAGGCGATCGGCGCCAGGGTCCCGTCGAAGTCGAGGAAGACCGCGAGCGGCCGGCTACCGACGAAGGCGCCGAGCCAGCCCTCGAAGTCGTCCCGGGCGACCGGCCGCATGGACGGGCGCCGCTGGGTCGCGCGGTCGATGAAGCGGTCGAGCCATTCGCCGAGGTCGTGTTTGCGCTCGCGGCGCTGGAGCGCACGCATCCGTGCCTCGCGCTCGTCCGGCTGCATCTCGAGCGCGCGATGGAGCGCCTCGGCCACGCTCTCGACGTTGTAGGGGTTCACGCGGAGCGCCTCGCGCATCGTCTCTGCTGCGCCGGCCATGCGAGAGAGGACGAGGACGCCCGGGGCGTCGGTCTGGCTGGCGACGAACTCCTTGGCCACGAGGTTCATGCCGTCGCGGAGCGGCGTCACGAGCGCGACGTCGGCGTCGCGGTAGAGCGCCGAGAGCTTCGGGCTCGCGATCGAGCGGTGGATGTAGCGGATCGGCGTCCAGTCGCTCCGGCCGAAGCGGCCGTTGATCCGGCCGACCAGCTCGTCGAGCTCCCGCTTGAGCGCCTGGTACTCGCTGACCTGCTCGCGGGAAGGCACCGCGATCTGCACGAAGCTGACCTCGCCGCGCATCTCCGGGTGGACCTCGAGCATCCGCTCGTAGGCGCGCATGCGCTCGGGGATGCCCTTCGTGTAGTCGAGCCGGTCGACGCCGAGGATGATCTTCTCGTGGGGGGCGCGCTTCGGGCGCGGTCCCTCACGCGCAGCGCGTTCGTAGCGCGCATAGTCGATGCCGAGGGGGAAGTCGCCGATCCGGGCGACGTGGTCGCCGTGCTCGATCTCGCCGTTCGCCCGATCGACGCGGACCCCGAGGAGGCGCTCGACGCAGTCCTCGAAATTGCTCTTGTAGCCCGGGCAGTGGAAGCCGATCAGGTCGCAGGCCAGCAGACCGCGGAGGACGGCGCGGTGCTCGGGCAGGATCCGGAACAGGTCGTAGGGTGGGAAGGGGATGTGCAGGAAGAACGCGATCCGGGCGTCGGGGCGCGCGCGGCGCACGAGTTCCGGGCAGAGCGCCAGGTGGTAGTCGTGGATCCAGACGAGATCGTCCTCGCCCAGGTGCTCGACGATCGCGTCCGCGAAGCGCTGGTTGATGGCCTCGTAGACCTCCCAGTTCCGGGGATCGACCAGCATCCGCTCCGGCAGCGAGTGGAAGAGCGGCCACAGCACGCCGTTCGAAAAACCGTGATAGAAGCGTTTCACCTCGGTCGGCGACAGCGGGATCGAGCCCATCTCGAAGGCGGCGCCCTCGACGTGGAGCGACTCGCCCGGCTTCAGCTGGATCCCCGGCCAGCCGATCCACGTTCCACCCTGCTTCTGCATGGCGGGCTCCATCGCCGCGACCAGTCCACCCGTGGAGCGCTCGGCCTTGAGCTCGCCGCGATTCCGCTTCACCGTGACGGGCAGACGATTGCTCGCGACGATCAGCCGTCCCCGTTTCGCCTCGTCGATCATTGCGTAAAGATAGGCGCTTCCGGAGGATGCCAATGCCCCAACGTCCGACTCTCGATCTCGCGGTCATCGGGAACTGTTCCTGGGCGGGTCTGATCGACGACGAAGCCCGACTCGTCTGGGCCTGCCTGCCGCGATTCGACTCGGATCCCGTCTTCTGTGCGCTGCTCGACGAGCAGGTCGACGGCGAGGGCGTCTTCGCGATCGAGCTCCTGGACCTCGCGGAGAGCGAGCAGAGCTACGACGGGCACACGGCGATCCTGAAGACCACGCTGCGGGACTCCCGCGGCTCCGCGATCGAGATCCGGGACTTCGCGCCGCGGTTCGCGAACTACGGCCGGCTCTATCGCCCCACGATGATCATGCGCACGGTCACGCCCCTCTCGGGCGAGCCGCGCATCCGGGTCGCCCTGCGCCCGCGCGGGAGCTACGGCCGCGCGCGGGCGACGACGACTCGCGGCTCGAACCACGTCCGCTACATCACGGAAGGTATCACGCTCCGGCTGACGACCGACGCTCCGCTCGCCTACATCGAGGACGAGACGCCCTTCACCCTGGGCCAGCCGATCCACCTGATCCTCGGGCCGGACGAGACCTGGAAGGACCCGATCGCCGCGACGGTCTCCGAGTACGAGGAGCGGACCCGGCGCCACTGGCTCGAGTGGGTGCGCGGGCTGTCGATCCCCTTCGAGTGGCAGGAGGCGGTGATCCGGGCGGCGATCACGCTCCAGCTCTGCCATTTCGAGGAGACGGGCGCGATCGTCGCCGCGCTCACGACGTCGATCCCGGAACACTCGGGCTCCGAGCGCAACTGGGACTACCGCTTCTGCTGGCTGCGAGACGCCTACTTCGTGATCCACGCGCTGAACCGGCTCGGCGCGACCGGCACCATGGAGAGCTACCTCGCCTATCTGACGAACCTCGTCGCGGGCGCCGGGCCGGAGGGCAGTCTCCAGCCGGTCTACGGGATCGGCCTCGAGAGCGCGCTGATCGAACGGCACGAGGACGCGCTCCCCGGATACCGCGGCATGGGCCCGGTCCGCGTCGGCAACCAGGCCCACGAGCACATCCAGAACGACGTGTACGGCTCCGCCGTGCTGGCGGCGACGCAGGCCTTCTTCGACGCGCGCCTGCTCCACCCGGCGAGCGACCAGCTCTATGCGCTGCTCGAAGTGGTCGGCGAGCGCGCCGTCCGGGTCTGGAACACGCCGGACGCCGGTCTCTGGGAGCTGCGGACGCGCGCGAGCGTGCACACCTTCTCGGCCGTCATGTGCTGGGCCGCCTGCGACCGCCTCGCGCGGATCGCGGGCCGGCTGGAGCGCCCGGAGCGCGCCGCCTACTGGCGGGATCACGCCGAGGGCATGCGCAAGGAGATCGAGGATCGCGCGACGGCCGGCCCGCTCGCGGAACGGACGGACGATTCGGAGGCACCGTACTTCGCGGCGACCTTCGACGGGACCGAGTCCGATGCGTCGCTTCTCCTCCTCGAACAGCTGGGCTTCGTCGAGGCGGACGACCCGCGCTACGTCGCGACCGTGCACGCGGTCGAGCGCGACCTCCGGCGCGGGGACTATCTGTACCGGTACATCGTGGCCGACGACTTCGGCGTTCCGCAGACGGCCTTCAACATCTGCACCTTCTGGTTCGTCGATGCGCTGGCGGCGATCGGACGCCGGGACGAGGCGCGCGCGCTCTTCGAGAACATGCTGGCCAAGCGCAACGCGGTCGGCCTGCTCTCGGAAGACCTCGACACCGAGAGCGGCGAGCTCTGGGGCAACTTCCCGCAGACCTACTCGATGGTCGGTCTGATCAACTCCGCCATGCGGCTCTCCCGCTCCTGGGAAGACGCGTTCTAGCGCGTCGCCCTCGCGCAGGGGTCCGCGGCTAGCGCGGCGTTTCGCGCCAGGCCCGCTCGAAGGGGAGCCGCCAGGCGCGCGGGGCGATCAGCTGGTGGATCGCGTTCGGGCCCCACGAGCCCGGCGCGTAGGGGCGGACCGGCGGCGGCGTCTCCAGGAGCGGCGCGGCGACCTCCCAGAGGCGCTCGATGCCCTCCGCGGTCGTGAAGAGCGTGCGGTCGCCGCGCATCGCGTCGAGGATCAGCCGCTCGTAGGCCTCGAGCACGTCGCCCGCGAAGTCGGTGTCCCCCATCGCGAACTGGAGGCTCAGCTTGTCGAGCTTCATGCCCGGCCCCGGCCGCTTTCCGTAGAAGGAAAGCGACATCTTCGACACGTCGGAGAGATCGAAGGTCAGATGGTCGGGGCCATGGGCACCGACGCCCGAGTCCGCGGGAAACATGCTCTTCGGCGGCTCCCGGAACGAGATCGAGATGATGCGCTGGCCCTCGGCGAGCCGCTTGCCCGTCCGCAGGAAGAAGGGCACGTCCGCCCAGCGCCAGTTGTCGATCAGACAGCGGAGCGCGATGAAGG
>JBCCZJ010000394.1:0-5357 GCA_039187915.1 Myxococcota bacterium | reverse complement strand
GCCGATCGTGATCCGCGTGTCGTCAGCGCCGCGTTCGACGTAGAGGAGGTCGGGATGGTCACCGAGGTGGCGGTGGGTCGGGCCGCGCTTGCCCTTGCCGTCGAGCACGATCGGCTCGGTCTCCTCGTCCTCGCGCGAGCGCTGGCAGGCGCTGCAGGTCTCGCAGGGCCGGCCGGCGTCCGGCGCGTGGCAGACGAGCGCTCGGGCGAAGGCCCGAGCCGTCGCTCCGGGGCGCGGGCCGGTTCCGGTGAAGAGATAGGACGAGTGGACTCGGCCGTTCTCCACCGAACGACGAAGGATTTCCGCCGGATCGTTCTCCCCGTGGGCCGTGCCTTCCATCGCGTCTCAGTCTAGCGGGCCCCTCTCCTGGCCGTCACGGCCGTGCAGACCGACCCGCAACCCATGGGGGCTCCGTGATTTTTTCCGCCGATTGCACTCAAGATGCGTGCGGCCTGCGTCGATAACGCGGGAGTCAGGCGATTTACGGAGGCACCCCAGCGATGGCAATCAGCGGATTCGGGAAGGGCAAGGACGGCACCACGGGCCCCACCACGAGCGCCCCCTCGGCGCCGGCGGCCGGAGGGCTCGGCAACCTGACCGCGTTCATCGACCAGGGCTCCGAGTTCGAAGGAAAGCTCTCCTTCAAGGACACGGTCCGGATCGACGGCACGTTCAGCGGCGAGATCTCGAGCGACAACACGCTCATCGTCGGAGAGTCGGGCCAGATCCACGCGACGATCCACTCGGTCTGCGTGGTCATCAGCGGACTGGTCGAGGGCAACATCATCGCGAGCGAGCAGATCTTCCTGCACAAGTCCGCGGTGGTGAACGGCGACCTCCAGAGCCCCATCGTGATCATGGAAGAAGGCGCCCAGCTGAACGGCAACGTGAAGATGGGCAAGGCGGCGGGCGGCGCGAGCAAGAGCTCGGCTCCGGCCGCGACGAACGAAGGCGCCAAGAGCGGCGACGGTTCGTCGAACTAACGGATTCAGTCGCGTCCCTCGAGACGCGCGCAGTGAGCAAGGGGGGCCGGCCCCGTCCTTCGCGTACAGCACGCGGGGGGCGGGGCCACTCTCTTTCGTGGGCCTGCCCATCCGGTCGCCCGCGCCCGCGCCCGCGCCCGCCGAGGCGACGTGTTCTCGGAGCACCGAACCCGCACGCGCGTCGGGTCCCACCGGCCGGCTCGGGGCGGCGTGCAGGCCGCCGGGAGGAGACGGATCCCTAGTCGACCGCGACGACGGTCTGGATCCCCTCGAAGGCCTTCTTGAGCGGCTCCTCGATCCCGATCCGGAGCGTCGCGAGGCGCGCGGGACAGCCGACGCAGGCGCCCTGGAGCGCGATCCGGACGGTGCCGTCGCGCTCGACGGAGAGCAGCTCGACGTTGCCGCCATCCGCCACGATCGCGGGGCGCACGCGGTCGAGCCAGGCTTCGACGGCCTTGCGCGCAGGCGGCGGTGTGTCCCAGGCGGCGCTCATGGGGGCCTCATCGGCCGTCCGTCCCGACGGCTCAAGTGCGAGCGGTCGGCGGGGATCGCCGCCCGCCCTCAGGCGACGGTAGGCGACGGTCTAGAGCGCGAGGCGCTGCTGGAGGCCGCCCTCGGCGGTCCAGATCTCGAGGTCGTCGTCGTTCAGCCAGGCGATCTCGGCAGCGCCGTCGTCGTCGACGTCGACGGTCGCGATCAGCTCGAGCGGCGCATCGGAGAGCGGCGCGCCCGTCTGCCAGTCGAGCACGATCGGGGCGCCGACCGGCGTCGCGACCGTGAACCCGATCACGAGGACGCCGTCGCCGGTCCGCGTCAGCAGATCGTCGTGGCCGTTGCCGTCGAAGTCGGCGATCGCCAGGAGCGTGGTGTCGGTGGGCTGCCCGCTTCCGGAGACGAGCGTCGGTGCCGCGAGGCTCGCGCTCGTCAGGCTGAGATTGCGGTCGGCATCGATCCAGAGGAGCTCCGCCACGCCGTCCCCGTCGAAGTCGCCCTGTCCGGCGAGCGTCGTGCGCTCGGCGGCAGGCGCGGGGGGCTGGGCCTGGTCGTCGGCGCCGTCCACGATCCACACGTCGCCGGTGGCGGTGTCCTCGAGCAGCCAGTCGCCGAGGCCGTCCCCGTCGAAGTCGGCGAGGCCGACGAAGCGTTCGGTCGCGTTCAGGCGGACGCCCTCCGCGAAGGTCGCGGGCAGGTCCGTGGCATCGAGGAAGGCCTCGCCGTCGGAGACGAAGAGCTGGCCCGCCGGGTCCTGCCAGACGAGCTCGCGCAGTGCGTCGTCGTCGGCGCGACCGGTGCCGGCCAGGGCCACGCCCGCAGCGATCTCGACGTCGACGCGCGCCTGCAGCCAGTCGTGCGCGTCGGTCGAAAGACCGGACTCCGGGAGCCGCGCATCGCCGCCGAGGAGCAGCGCGCGCAGCGACTGCACGAGGCGGGTCGTCGCCGCCTGCATCTCGTCTTCGCCGACGTCCGCCGTCGTGTCGATCCTCGACGTCTCGGGCGTCGCGTCGGCCGGCGTCTCCGTCGCGGCGACCTGCGGCGCGTCCGGGGTCGCGTCCTCCGAGGCGAGCGTACTCGGCGTCGCGACGAGTCCGTCCGTCGCGTCTTCCGCGGTGACCGCGTCCGTGCTCGCCTGGAAGATCAGGGGCGGCGAGGGGGGTGAGTTGTCGCTCATCGCGCCGGTCGGACTGATCGCCACGACCGTGATCTGCACTTCGTCGCCCGGGGCGCCGGTGATGTCGACGGACGGCGTGAGGGCGATCGTCGAGAACGCGAACTCCGCACCGTTGCGGGATTCGAAGACGAGATAGTTGTCGACGGGGCCCTCGGACGGCGCCCAGGCGAGCTCGGCGACGGTCAGGCCCGGGTCGAGGAAGATCGGGTCGATCGCGACGACCGAGTCGGCGGTCGTTCCGCCGCTCGTCCCCCCGCCGCCGGCGCAGCCGGCCAGCAGCGAGATGCTGAGCAGCAGGACCCCGAGACGCAGGCGTCGGGCACCCACGAACCGAAGCCGCGTCGGCGCTGCGTCCGACTTCGCGTCGGTCGCGCCTAGCATCGATCCGTGCGTCGTGGTTCGCACGTGGTGTGAGGGACGGAAGTGCACGGTCTCCCCTGACAGGCCGAGCAGTTCGGGTCGATCCAGGCATCCGGATGAGCGGATGGAGCTGGAGAGAGTATCCCGAGGGGGCTTCGCGAGCGAGCCGTGGAAAGCCGTAACCACGTGACCGATCGCTGTTTTCCGAATAGTCGGAGAGCCCCGAGCGCGTCGATGTGACGTCGGTCACAACGCCTTTCAAGATCGTCAAAAAGCCGACATCGAGTCTTCGAGCCCCCACTTTTGGGGCCCGGATCCCCCGGTTTGAGGGGGGCGAAGCCCCGGGGTAGGCTTCGACGCCCCATGACGATCCAACTGCTCCTCTTCGGCGCCCTCCGCGAATCCGTAGGCGTCTCGCGCCTCGAGGTCGATCTGCCGGACGGCGCGACCCTCGCCGATCTGCGCGCCTGGCTGGCCGAGCGGAGCGAGGTCGTGGACCAGCTCGGCGAGCGGCTGGCGGCCAGCATCAACATGGAGGTCGCGGATCTCTCCGCGGGGCTCTCGGACGGCGACGAGGTCGCCTTCCTGCCGCCCGTCGCAGGCGGAGACGGAACGGCGAAGCGCTGCACGATCTCGGCGTCCGCGCTCGACGAGGCGGAAGTCGCCGCCCGGGTCGAGGGGCCGGATGCCGGGGGCGTCGTCTCCTTCGTCGGCCGGGTCCGCGACCACGCCCGGGGCCACTCGATCGAGCACCTCGAGTACGAGGCCTATCCGGCGATGGCCGAGCGGGAGATGGAGAAGATCGTCGACGAGGCCGCCGAGAAATGGCCCGGAACGCGGGTCGCGATCGCCCACCGCGTCGGGCGGCTCGAGATCGGGGACGCAGCGGTGGTCGTCGTCGCTGCCTCGGCCCACCGCGACGAGGCGTTCGACGCCTGTCGGTTCGCGATCGACACGCTGAAGGTCACGGTGCCGATCTGGAAGCGCGAGGTCGCGACCGACGGCGCCTACTGGGTCGACGACCACGCCTGATCCGTCCCGCGAGCGGGTCCGTACGCCTAACACGAGCAGGAGCCCAGCGTGAGCGAGGAATCCGGGCACAAGCCCTCCCTCCACAAGCACCACCACCGCACCGCTGCACCGGAGCAGGTCCCGACCGCGATCGTCACCGTCAGCGATACGCGGACCCTCGACACGGACACGGGGGGCGCGCTGGTCGAGGAGCTGCTCACGGCGGCCGGGCAGCCGGTCGCCGACCGCCGGATCGTGAAGGACGAGCCGGAGGCGATCGCGGCCGCGCTCGAGGCGGCGATCGCCGATCCGGGCTGCCGCGCGGTCGTCTTCACCGGTGGAACCGGCGTCGCGCCTCGCGACGTCACCCCCGACACGATCGAGCCGCACCTCGAGCGCGTCGTGCCGGGCTTCGGAGAGCTCTTCCGGATGCTCTCCTACGAGGACATCGGCGCCGCGGCGCTCCTCTCCCGCGCCGTGGCCGGGCTCACTTCGGGCAAGGTCGTCTTCGTGATCCCGGGCTCCCGGGGCGCCGTCCGGCTCGCGATGGAGAAGCTGATCGTGCCGGAACTCGGGCACCTCGCGGGCGAAGCGGTCAAGACGCGCTGATCGCGGCGATCAAGCCCGTCGGCGCGGGCGCCGATACGAGGCCATGATCCGACGCCGACCGCTTCGTTCCGTTGCTTCCCTCCGCCGGCGCCGCGTGCAGGGCGCGTGCAACGCCGCTGCAGCCTCTCTCGTCCTCGGCGCGGGCGTGCTCCTCGCGGCGCCCGAGGCGGGTGCGGAAATCCGCGTCTGGGTCGACGACGACGGCGTGACCCATTTCAGCGACGATCCCGAGCGCGCGCCCGAGGCCGCGCCGTCCGCGGAGAGCGCTGCCGGCTTCGAGACACTCGGTTCGGTCTGGAGCGACGGCCTCGTCGGGCCACCGATCGAGGGCGGACGCGAGTCGAGCTTCGGCGACGATCGCGTGGCGCGTCTGCTGCGCGGGGCCCTCGAGGACCTGCGGCGCGGCGAGGTCGCCCGCGCGGATTCGACCCTGCGCGGCGTCGTCCGACTCGCCCCGGAGCGGCCGGAGGCCCACTGGTATCTCTCGGGACTCGCGCGTGCCCGCGGCCGCTTCTCGACCGCGGAGCACCATCTGCGTCGCTTCCTCGATACCGCCGGCCCCACGCTCGAGCCGTGGCGGGACCGGGCGCGTGCGCGACTCGACGCGATCGGCGACGAGCGCCGACTCGCGGATCCGGAGGCGGGGGGGGGGGCCCGCGCGCGCGAGACGAACCCCGGCGACCACAGCCGGCGCAACCGCGCCGCGCCACACGCCGCGCGGTCGG
>JBCCZJ010000393.1:0-5372 GCA_039187915.1 Myxococcota bacterium | reverse complement strand
GTCTCCTCCACCCTCATCGATTCATCAAACATATCAAAAGGCTCCATATCAGGAGTTGTCTTATCTTTTCTCATTACTTCTTCGAAAACATTACGCTTGGCAGTGAATTTCTCGGGATGGCGGATGCCCTGGGCGTAGAAGCCGCGGTCGAGCAGGCGTTCGCAGACGGTCATGGTGGTGGCGTTCTCGCCGATCACGACCGGCAGGATGTGCGTCGTGCTCGGTTCGGTCGAGACGCCTTCGGCGCGGAGGGCCGCACGGAGCTGATCGCAGTTCGCGGCGAGACGTTCGCGTCGCCAGGGCTCTTCGTCGACGAGGCGGAGCGAGACCCGCGCGGCCTCGACCTGCGCCGGGGCGAGTGCGCACGAGAAGATGAAGCTGCGGGCGGTGTTTACGAGGAGGTCGCGGAGCTTCGCGGAGCCGGCGATGAACGCGCCGAAGGATCCGATCGACTTGCCGAGCGTGCCCATCAGGATGTCGACTTCTTCGAGCACCCCGGCGGCTTCGGCGGTGCCGCGGCCGCGCGCGCCGAGGCAGCCCGTGCCATGGGCGTCGTCGAGGAGCACGATCGCGTCGTGGTCGTGCGCGCGCTTCACGATCTCGGCGACGGGCGCCGTGTCGCCGTCCATGCTGTAGACGCCGTCGCAGGCGACGAGCACGCGGCGGGCGTCGGGGCGGACGCGCTCGAGGGTCTCCGTGAACGAGTCGACGTCGCCGTGGCGGAACACCGCGACGTCGGTTCGCGCGAGGCGGGCGCCGTCGATGATCGAGGCGTGGTTGAGCTCGTCGGAGACGAGCACGTCGCCGGGGCCGACGATCGCGGGGATCACGCCGACGTTCGCCATGTAGCCCGTGTTGAAGGCGAGCGCGGCCTCGCGCCCGAAGAATCCGGCGAGGTCGGCTTCGAGCGCCTCGTGGCAGGCGAGGTTGCCCGTGATCAGGCGCGAACCGCCGGCGGCGCAACCGTAGTCGCGACTCGCGCGCTCGGCGGCTTCGATCACCTCGGGATGTCGCGCCAGGTCCAGGTAGTTGCTGCCCGCGAAGAGCAGCACGTCGCGACCGTCGACCTGCATGCGCGGCGCTTGCAACCCGTCGAGCACGCGCATCCGACGGTAGGTCCCGCGTTCGCGGATCCCGTCGAGGATCTCGTCGGCGATCGTGTCCAGAGGGGACGGCGCCGCGGCTTCTTGCCGGGCGTCGCGACTCATGCCCGCGCGATTTCGGGCTTGAGCAGCTGGTCGCTGCCGTCCGGGATCCGGAACTGGCCGCCGTGCTGGTGCGACTGCGCCTCGTGATAGGCGTCGTTGCCGTCGATCTCGAAGCCGGCGTCCCGGATCATCGCGTAGGTGTCTTCGACCGGGTCGCCCTTGGTCGTGAGGTAGCCCTCGACGAAGAGCGAGTTCGCGGGATAGAGACCGAGAGCCTGCACCGAACGGAGATGGCCCTCGCGGCCGCCGGCGATCCGGATCTCCGCGGTCGGGTTGATGAAGCGCATGAGGCAGAGCGCGCGCAGGCAGCGGTCGGGCGTGAGCGAGCCGTCGTTCTGCACCTGGTTGCCGGAGATCGGGATCAGGAAGTTCACCGGGATCGACGGCACCTCGAGCTCGCGCAGCTTGAACGCGACCTCGACGATGTCGATCGATTGCTCGCCCATGCCGACGATCATGCCCGAGCAGCTCTCGATGCCGTGGCGCTTGGCCGCGCCGAGGGTCGCGACGCGATCCGCGTAGGTGTGGGTATTCGTGATCTCGGCGTATCGGCGTTCGCTCGTGTTCAGGTTGTGGTTCATCCGGTCGAGGCCGGCTTCCTTCAAGATCGCCGCGTGCTCGTCGCCCATGAGGCCGGCGGAGAGGCAGACCTCGATCGGCCACCGTTCCTTGATCTCGCGCACGAGCTTTCCTATCCGCTTCGTGCGCGCGACCGTCGGGCCGCGGCCCGAGAGCACCATGCAGTAGCGGCTCGCGCCGGACTTCGCGGCGGCTTCGGCCTCCGCCAGGATCTGCGCGTCGCTCTTCATGGCGTACTTCTTGATCGCGGCGGCCGAGTCCTTGTTCTGGGAGCAGTAGCCGCAGTCCTCCGGGCAGAGTCCGTTCTGCACGTTGTTCAGGACATGGACCATGACCTTGCGCCCGAACGCGTGTCGTCGGGGTTCGAACGCGGCGTGGAGCAGGGGCAGGAGCTCGACGTCGTCGCCGTCGAGGATCCAGAGCGCGTCGGCTTCGGTGGGCGCCTCACCGGCGAGGGCGCGCTCGGCGAGATGCGAGTAGCGGGCGAGCGAGGACGGCGTGGGAGCGGGCAAGGGGTCTCCAGTCGGGCGGCGGCTGCGGACAGACGGGCTGCGGTTGAATAGAGAAGGAAGCGGGGCCCGGTCGCGGAAGCGCGGGGTCGGCCGCCGAAGCCAAGCAGGCTACCGAGCCCCGGCGAGGGCTGTCAACCAACGTTCTCGCAGGAGTTGACAGGGATTCTCCCCTGCCCAGATCGCACGAGAGCGCCTATCTTCACCTTGTTTTCGTGCCGCCGCGGTGGCCTCGGGTCGCGCCGGAGGCGTCTGCGAACACGGTCGCGAAACCGGCAACCGGGCCTGTCGCGCCGCGGGACCGGAGGGGGAATTCCGTCGATGGCCAAGCGCCGAACCGTTCATGCCTGCCAGGCCTGCGGCGCCCAGCATCCGCGCTGGCACGGCCGCTGCCCCGACTGCGGGCAGTGGGACAGCCTGGTCGAGGAGACCTACACGGCGCCGAGCGCCAAGGACAAAGGGACCGGGCGCGGTGCGAACGGACTCGCGGCGCTCGTTCCGGCGGCGGACGACGAGAAGCCCCGACGGCTCGGCGAGATCGACGCCGACGCGAGCCCGCGCGTCGCGTCGGGGCAAGGCGAGCTGGATCGTGTGCTCGGGGGCGGCTTCGTTCCGGGCTCGGTCGTGCTGCTCGGTGGGGATCCGGGAATCGGGAAGTCGACCCTCGCGCTGCAGGTCGCGGGCGGTCTCGCCGCGGCCGGTCATTCCGTCCTCTACGTGAGCGGCGAGGAGAGCGCCGAGCAGATCCGGCTGCGGGCCGAGCGGCTACCCTGGCTCGGTTCGGATCTGCAGGTGCTGACGACGACGCGCGTCGAGGCGCTCGCCGGTCCCTGGCAGGAATGGGCGCCGACCTTCGTCGTGGTCGACTCGATCCAGACGATCCAGACCGAAGCGATCGAGAGCGCCGCGGGCTCCGTCGCGCAGGTGCGCGAATCCGCGGCGCAGCTCGCGGCGACGGCCAAGAAGGTCGGCTCGGTGCTGCTCCTGATCGGGCACGTCACGAAGGAAGGCAGCCTCGCCGGGCCGCGGGTGCTCGAACATCTGGTGGACGTGGTGCTGACCTTCGAGGGCGATCGCGCCCACGCATTCCGGCTGCTGCGCGCGGCGAAGAACCGCTTCGGTTCGACCCAGGAGATCGGTGTCCTGAACATGGCGAGCCACGGACTGGAGGCCGTCGAGAATCCGAGCGAGCTCTTCCTGGAAGAGCGGAGCACGCGCGCGCCCGGCAGCTGCGTCATCCCGATGCTCGAGGGGACGCGGCCGATGCTCGTGGAGCTGCAGGCGCTCGTCGCGCCAGCGCCCTACGGCACGCCTCGACGGACGACGCTCGGGCTCGAGGACGCACGGGTGGCGCTGCTGCTCGCGGTGCTCGATCGAAGGAGTCCCGTCGACATCCTTTCGCAGGACGTCTACGCGAAGGCGGCCGGAGGCGTGCGGGTCGCGGAGCCCGCCGCGGACCTGGGGATCGCGTTGGCCATCGCGTCGAGCCGGCTCGACCAGGCGGTGCCGGCGGATACCGCGGCGGTCGGCGAGATCGGGCTCGGGGGTGAGGTGCGGCGCGTGTCGCGGCTCGACGTGCGGGTGGCCGAGGCTGCGCGCCTCGGCTTCAAGCGCCTGCTGGTTCCTTCGGTCTGCTACGAGGAGCAGAAGACGCGGACGCGCTCCGGGCGGAAGAAGGGACAGGCCGGGACGGAGCCGCTTTGCGAACTCGTTCCCATTCAGGAGGTGGCCCAGGCCGTCGACTGGCTGCGCGAGAACGGCTCGGGCTGAGCGCCGGGCCGGCGCCTGCGTCAAGTCGTTGCACTCGCGGGCCAGGGCTCCGGTCTCCCTTCGAGAACGCTGGTAAACGCACGTTTTTGAAGCGTTTTTGGATTTTTCGCGCTTTGACACCCGTTGGGGGCGCGGCTAGATTGCGCGGCATGTCGAGCCCCCTCTTCGATGTCGCCAACGAATCGCCCGCCTCCCTCGAGGAGAGCCTCGGTCTCGCGTTCCAGCGGATCGGTCCGGCGATGGAGCTGGTGGAGGTGGCGCTCCGCGACACGGTCGCCTCCCGCTCCCAGGTCGTCGGCGACGCGGGCAACCACCTGCTCGATTCGGGCGGCAAGCGCCTGCGCCCTGCCCTCGTGCTGCTCGCCGCGGAGCTGTGCGGCTACACGGGCCCGCGCCGGATCGAGCTGGCGGCGGCGCTCGAACTCCTCCACACGGCGACGCTCGTCCACGACGACGTCGTCGATCTGGCCCAGGTCCGGCGGGGTCGTCCCTCGGCCAATGCGATCTGGGGCAACCGGCGCGCGGTGCTCGCCGGCGACTTCTTCTACGGGCGTGCTTCCTCGATCGTGATCCAGGACGGCAACCTGGCGATCGTCGAGAGCTACGCCGAGGCGATCCGCCTGCTCGCCGAGGGCGAGCTCCTCCAGCTCGAACGCAGCTTCGACGTCGACATCACGGAGAGCCACTACTACGAAGTGATCGAGCGCAAGAGCGCCGCGCTCCTCGCTACCTGCTGCGAGATCGGTTCGCTGCTCGGTGAAGTGACCCGCGGCGAGCGCAACCGGATCACCGAGTTCGGCAAGCAGCTCGGGACCGCCTTCCAGCTCAAGGACGACTGCCTCGACTACCACGCCGACCTCGCGACGCTCGGCAAGGCGCCCTTCGCGGACCTGCGCGAAGGCAAGATCACGCTGCCGCTGATCCTCACGCTCAAGCGCGCGCGCACGGCCGAGAAGGAGCACGTGGCGAGCGTCCTGAAGAGCGCGGCGCGACTCGCCGACGAGCACGGCGGCAAGGCGCCGGAGGGCGCGCCCGAGCTCGAGTTCGAGCAGATCGCCGAGCTCGTCGATCAGTACCGCGGCGTCGACGACACGCAGAAGCGCGCCGAGGAACACATCGGCCGCGCGCTCGAAGCGATCGCGCCCTTCCCGGAAGGCCCCGCGAAGGAGGCCCTCTTCGCCGCCGCGAAGTTCTCGGTCCTGCGCGACCGTTAGGTCCCGCTCGCGCGCCGGGGCCATGCCTCGGCGGCGCTCGCTCGCTCCGTGAATCCATTCGCACCAGGTCCCGGGGAGATCGATTCCATGTC